>NZ_JAXCIQ010000017.1:0-128071 GCF_046540455.1 Pseudomonas sp. W5-36
CCTCGCATAATGGACGTTATGGCTAAATCAACCGCGGGGCGCGGAGCGATTTTCCCCGCGGCTGATTCTGGCCGTTGGCCGCAAGTACCATAACGCCACAGAAATTATGCGAACCCTCTAAATATTCTCTTTTGATTCAAGGGCTTACAATTTGTCGTGCTTGGATCTACGCCAATGATCCCAACGCACGAAAAGAATGTCGATGCAGGCCCAGATGATCAGCATCGAGAGGATGTACATCAGGATCAGCATAAATTCTCCTGGGCGAATGCGATCAGCTCGTCGTCGAGCTCAACGTCATCAAACCATTTGTCGATGCTCATGAAGACAACATGTCCTGCAGGATCGAGAGCAAGCCAGCAGATGAAATGCTCATCGTGAATAACGGCCTCGGACAAAACATCGTCAAGGTCACGACAGGTTGAGCAACATTGACCGGCATAAGTCTGAGCAACCAGAACATAAGTCATTGTGCGGTTAACAGCGTGCGCTGCCCTCGGCTGGAATCGTTGACGACAGTGTATTGAACGCCCTTGTGGGACGCTGTT
This sequence comes from Pseudomonas sp. W5-36, assembly GCF_046540455.1. NCBI lineage: Bacteria > Pseudomonadati > Pseudomonadota > Gammaproteobacteria > Pseudomonadales > Pseudomonadaceae > Pseudomonas > Pseudomonas sp. W5-36. The sequence goes on from NZ_JAXCIQ010000017.1 coordinate 549, forward strand.
GTTGAAGTATCCGCCTGTTGTGGGGCTTGTGAGGCAACGAAACGAGGCTGACCAACGGCGGCGGCTCGCTCTGCACCGAGCCGCTCTCCGCCTCCGTTGGTCGAAGAACCAGAGCAAAGGACAGTCCTGGAGCCACCGGCGTAAGTCAACTGAGCTACACAAGGACCTTGCGAAATAATCCCGTAACCGGCCAAAGCCAACTGTCGAGAAGTTTGCATTAGAGAACGACCATCTTTCGTGAGTTGGAAAGCGTACAAGGTGCCTTGTTGCTCATTGCCCAAACTGCCCTTGATGACGATATCGAAGGTCGCAAACGGATCAGTGTTCAAACTAGGAGGTGGAGGGTTTTGCTGATCAGAAACGCGAACAGGATCAAGGTGAACAACCGGCTGAGGACTTTGAACAGCAGGTGTTTGAGAAGCAGCAGCACCGGTTTTAGGACTGCCGATAGACAAGGGATTGTGGAACGGATTGCCGTCGTTGCGCCAGAAAGCGTACGCAACAACAAGCAGTACAACAACGATGAGGCCAAGAACGCGCGGAGACGCGAGGGCGTTTTTGCCCGCCATGGTGTCTCGGTGTAATCCGGTAGCTGTTGAGTCATAAAGTTCAAATACCCGTTTATCAATTTTCCTGAGTGAGACGATGTTAGAACCGTCAGTGGGTGCCTTGTTTTCCTGAGCGCTGTGCATGGCCTCTTTGTAGTCCTTGCCGGACAGCTTTTTCATCAGCTTGCCGAGAAGAGCCAAGTTGGAGTGCTGGTAAGCGGCCTCAGATGTATTGCGGATGTCACTATGCAGGTACTTGATGTTGGGCATCGTGAGAATGATGTCCCAGTTAAAGTGCCGGTGCATTGTCCAGGCTGAAAGCCAGTCGGTCGGTTTGTCATCAGCCTTGGCCTTGTCGGGGCCGCCCGGATAGTCGAATTTCTCAACAAACTTATCAGACCATTTGGACGGAAAGATTACCTGAGCTTCGTCGAAAATCAGAAAGGCGTTTCGCGGAGCCCATTGAAACCAAGTTCTAATCCGTTCCATGCCTTCGGTTGATTCATGGCTAATCCAGATAACATCAAAAGAATCAGGGAGATCGTCAAAAATAGCTTCGAAGCGGGCACGAGACATTCCTCGGACGTTGGTAATAATCGTTCGGCCTTCTTTTGCTGCTGGGACAGCATCATCCCAAACGGCGCCGGAGGTTTTGTAAGACCCGTTAGGGCCGTGGTGAATTTTGATTGCCATGTTAAGCCCCGGGAATGAACTTCATTGCCCAACGTGTGGGTATTGCGGAGAAAATAAGGGTGAGCCCCTGCGGTATCTTAAAAAACGACAAGGTTGCTTGAACATTGCCGGGAATGGTGGACCATGCAGACTTGACAAGAGCGGCCACACCAGTGTCGTTAATAATTTCCTGTATGACGGTGTAAGCAACGTCAAGCATCATTACCTTGAATTCGATAAAACTCCAAATGAGAGCCTTGGTGACAACTACGAGCAAACCCTTAATGAAGTCATAGATGCCAGAGTCCATGAAGTCCCATACAGCCTGAAAGAAGTGAGTGACACTTCCCATCCACGAAATAATTGCGTCCATTAACTTTCCTCAACCAAAGACTATAAGGAGGGCAAATACTGCGCATACAGCGTATATGGCAGAAGCTACCCAAGAGAGAGAATCAGTGTACTTATCCAAGCAGAACTCTATGGAGTGGCCGAGGACAGTAACAGCAGGAGGACAATAAAGCTGACCTCCTCCTGATCCGAGCTGGATATCAGAGATTGGGCTAAATGATTGTTTAATCTTTGATAGGCCATCCTTGAATTTGGTCTTGGACTCCTCAATCTTTTTATCCCAGTCAGAACCCTGACCGTCAAAGTTGCCGTTTTCAGGGTCAGTTAAGCCGCCTGCTCCACCTGTGCCACAGTCCTCAGATTTGCAATCACCACTACCCTCCTCGCCTTCTCCTTCGCCATCACCTGATGGTGTGCCTGGAGTGATGCCGGTGCCGGTTGAACCACAGACACCCTTGCAACCGGTAGAAGTTGATGTGGTTTGTCCGGAACTATTAGTTTTAGTAGTAGTAGTTGTGGTGGATGTTGACGTGGTGCATTTGTTGATACCGGTGCAAGTGGTCTTCGTCGCGGTGTCGGTCTTAACAGCAGTTTTGCCACCGTCTGCGTCTGGAGTGGTTTTAACCGTGGAGTCTATTTTGATGCCGTTGCTGGAAGGAGGGACTGTTACACAAGTCATAACGCCGTTAACGGAGCCGCATTTCTGAGTGCCGTCTTTAGAGGTATCGGTGTTTGAGGTGCAAGAAACAGAGTCGCCCGAACCGCTATAAACGCAGGGATCATTTTTAGTGTTAGTCATAGGTGGAATGGGCTCACACGTACCACCTGGACACGCAGCGTCTTTAGCGTCGGCGACGTTGGTTTTGTTGCTGACCTTGCCGGAGTACTTGCCGATTACGTTGCACTGGACAGCTCCGCTTGTGCCCTTGGCTACGCAATCAGTTGTGGAAACGGTCGCTACCTCACAGCTGAGGCCATCCTGAGCAAAGACAGGAGGCGCTGATGGTGTGCCGCCGTCCCAATTGCCAGCTACGGAATATGCAGCACCGGGACCGGGCTGAGAGCCGAGATATGAACAAGTTGCTGAGTCGTCGGACTCAGAAAAAAGGACGCATTTGCCGGCTTTTTTGCTGTAGATCATTGGGTCAGAGGAGCCGTTTGAACCGGACTGATCGTCGCAAAGTTCACCATCATTGAGAGCGGGGCCGGAACAACCTCCAGTGTTGGGGTCATAGAGGGAATCGGCTGGGCAGGAATCACCATAACGTTGAACAGAGCCGAAGTTATATTGAACGGTCTGGTCATTAAAACTAGAGCTATAGGTGCATCGACCAGTGATGTCGCCTCTCCAGTCAATACCAGTGAGATTGCCAGTGTGGACACCATCACCGTACATAGAAGTGCTGGGACAAGCCGACATTGCACTAGAGAATTGCTGACCGGGGTTGCCGGAATATGTCCAGTAATAGGTATCAGCATATGAAGCGGCTGACACTAGCAGGCCAATGAAAATTAAGAAGCAGCGTAAAACAGACATAAAAAACCCCCGTTTCCGGGGGCTGAAGTTACAAGTATTCAGCGCACCGGATACCTGAAACCAGTGCGCTGGCCATAATTACAGCAACCAGCGCGGTCCAAATCACCTGGCATCAGACCTTTTTGATCATCGACAGAACGATACCGACGACGCAGAGAGCAGCTACGCAGGCAACAACAGCAGCGCCGGTAGTTTCGCCAGAGCCCTGAGCGGTTTCGATTGCAGCAGTTGCAGCGGAGTCCATTGCACCGGCGAAAGCACCTGCAGAAACGAGAGCACCGGAAGCAACGATGGAAGCGTTACGGAAGCGTTTGAACATTTTAACCTCTGCGAATTTTTCGGATTTGAGAAATGATAATCCCAACACTAAAACCAGTCGCGAAGAGCAACAATGTAGCTCCAAAGTAAAAGGTGAAAGCATCAGGGTCAAAGCCACCATGAACAACAAGTTCGATTTGAGCTTGCATATCAGGTGTTAGAACATAAGTGTCCACCCAAGCTTGAGAGGTGCAATTCGTCACTCCGTCAGCAGTTTGGGAAAACTGGCTGCACACCAAAACGGGTTGAGTGGACACTTATTCAGGCTCCCGCCAGTTTTTGAGCAGGGGCAGACTGAACTGGACGCTGTTCTGCTAGGCGCAGTGGTGGGCCTTGCAGGTTGTAGCGAATGCGGGGGTTGTCCTTGTAATACGTGTCAATCTCGTCGTTGTACGGGGCATAGACTTCGCTGCCCTTCAACTGACGGTAAACGTTCTGAAGACCCTTCTTATAATCTTCGCCACGCACCTGGAATTCCATAACGGTGGTCACATCGAAACCATTGCGGTTTTTGTTGGTAACACCAAGGCCTATGATCGAATATGCCTTGTCGCCTTCACCGCGATCGAGAACGTCTTGGATATGACCGAATGCAATTTTCATTAATTAATCTCCTTAGATGCGAGGGAGTCGGGAATCAGTGCCCGGTTTGCGTAATGCCCAACTGGGCGTAATGGATTGTCTATCTCGTCTAAACGTAAAAAAAGCTCGCTTGGAGGCAGACTGCTTAACTTGTGAAGCCGCCAAAGTTTTAACAAATTCGCCCATAATACGATTAGTGAGATCACGAACAGCAGGATCATTAGCGAAAACATGACCAAGGGACTCAGCAATGTGCATCTCCACAGACCAGCGAAACAATTGATAATCGGACTTATCCATCAAAAGCCCATCCATTCGGCAACGGAAATGGTCCCGGTCTTGCTCTCGACGAGCTTGTTCAGGGGCTCATGCTTAACGCCCTTCTCTTTCAACTCATCCATATGGCGAAGCGTCTCATCAACCTGTAAGCGAAGTGGAGAAACGCAGCTCGCACGTACTATGGACATGACTTCTAGCTGACGACGCTGTGCGGCAGACAATGCACGGCCTGGCTGAAGAACCTTTCTCATGCGGCCACCAGTTGAAGATGTCGAGGAACGAGAGCGTGCCGGTAAAAAGAAGGAATTGAGCTTTCAAACTTGCGCTCAATTTCGCGAACATTGCGGATAAATACAATGCCATGCCGTGTGCCGTCATACGGAAGCTTGATGTCAATACCAATTTGGCGAAGACGAGCACGGTGTGTTTTGACCGCTGACGTTTCAAAGTTGAAAGACTGACCTGATTGCCACAAATGGGCGTAACCAGCGGTGGTCATTGCAGCTTTACGAGTATCAACGATGTTTTTCGCCAAGAGCTCATCAGCGACTGTGAGCTGATCGAAGCTATTAATCTCGCACTTTTCACCGAGCATAAGAAAACCCCTGTGGATTTCCACTAGTTTGGATTCATCAAACTGGCCCCAAAACTGGAGGCGTTCACGTTTCAAGAATTCAGACCGGCACTTAATTTCTGACCGGACCATTCCAACAGAACGGCACCAATCTCGAAGCGCCGTTACATAACCTAGCTCTTCGGAATCTTCGCCGAAAGAGCGCTTAACACGGGGAAGCAGATGAGCATCAAGCTCAGCAGCTTTGGCGTAGTTGCCGGGATATACAAGGCGACCGGCTTTTTCACCACCCTTCGGGGTCCAAACAGTGGTATTACCGTCTGGATAAAGATAACCAATTGAGTTGCGATAACGCTGGGAAGATATACCGCGAAGGTAAGCTCGTTCGTTACCCTGCCCCACATAAAAATTGGATGTGAGATCAAGGCGCTGGAATACAGCCCCATCAGCAACAGCAGTTCCGTCATCCAGACGTTTAATGGTCTTGCACTTGGTCATAGGTGGGAGACCGTACTCAGCGAGCAGCGAGTTAATTACGCGCATGCAGTCGTCAAGGGATTTGAGACCAAAAACGTTATCGAGACGGTTAAGTCTGGAAGGATTGCCATCGACTGTGATGCGGCGACCACAAACGTGGATTCGGAAGCTCGTCGAATAGCTGCCCTCGGCAAAAAAAGCGGGAACGCTGGTAGACAGGAGCTCATCGGTACCGGCATCAAAACGACGGGTGATGACCTCCCCAACCCGGGGGAGATCGTAGTCGTAGTCCTGAAATGCCTTGGTCCAATCGTAGAACATTGGAAATCCTGTCAAGCCCCCAAATAATGTGGAGGATGCTACGATATCTCGCGGAGCCGTGACAAGCGTTATTTGGTGGGACATGCCACCATATGTCGGGCATGTATAGGCATACAGGAGTTAGGGTCAATGAATCACCACAATGCGGCAGAGCTACCAATGAGCATCGGCGAGAACATCAGGCAAAAACGAGAAGCGGTGGGAATGTCCCAGAAAACGCTAGCGGAAGCGATTGAGAGCGGAGAGAACACAGTCGCAGGGTGGGAGAAAGACAAGAACGCACCACCGGGTGACAAAGTGGTGATCATGGCAAGGCTTTTCGGATGCTCGACCGACGAAATACTGCTGGAGAAGCAAGACAGGGACGTATCACCAGAAATGAGGGCTTTGTTCAGGCGCTTCAACGATCTACCGGACGACCTGAAACCGCTCGCAAGAAGCATGGTAGGAGGTCTTTTGGCGAGCATCGAAGAGGAGGCATCGAGGCAGCACGTGGCTTAAAAAGTATGCGATTCCATACCAAAGTGGGGGTGTTACAGGCACCCCCACCCCGTCGGCTCCAAAACCGCAGGAAGCGCGATGTTCGCAAAATGGATTTTCGTCATGATGATCGAGGGCAAGCCTCAGATCGTCGCTGAGAAGCGCACAGAAGCCCTGTGCCAACAGGCAATGATGCGAATCTTGGCACTGAAACAGGCAGAAGGTCGCCCGACCGCTGGAGCCTGCTACGTCCTCACAACCCAATGAATCAAAAGCCCCTCCGGGGGCAAGCCCTTTGCTTGAGCGGCGGGAGCCTGGACGGTGAAGCACATCCAGGCACCCTTGCGGAGGTTAAAGGGGAATGGGGCTGGTAAAGGGTTCGCTACGCTCCGGGTCTCCGTTTGACGCGACGGTGGAACGTGTCACGACAAGCCGGGGACGCGGCCCTTGACCTGAGAGGGATATGGGGAGGGGTTCGTGGCAAAAGCGCTCTGAGAGGCTTGTGGGGCCTCGCATAATGGACGTTATGGCTAAATCAACCGCGGGGCGCGGAGCGATTTTCCCCGCGGCTGATTCTGGCCGTTGGCCGCAAGTACCATAACGCCACAGAAATTATGCGTAACAAGACATTACGCCGCTGGGCGTGGTGTCAGAGAATCGAGCGTGGCGATTCTCCGTTTCCTGCTCCAGGTTCCAAAGCACCCAGTCTGATCCCGATACCAAGGCTCGCCCTCGACGTTAACCACTCATCATCAGTTACCGCTCGCCACCCGCGGCTGATAGCTTGCCGTTCACCCAAGCCCGACGATTCAACAATCGCGATCACCGCTTAACCCCAACGCAGCGCCGATCCGATACCCGTGCAAGACTTACCGACAGTCAGCCAAACTGCGTATCGGCCAGCTCACCAACGGGGATTATCAAGGTCCGCGAACGCCTGACCTGCCTCGAAAGCCCATAAAACAGGGCCTGCAGAGCAGCAATGCCCCGCAGTAGCGCCTGATCAGCCCGCGAAATCGCCACACTTGGGGGCCAAAACCCGCCCAAAAAGCGCAAAACCGCCTGCCAACGCACGAATACACCGCCAGATTGCGCTAAGAAGGCGTAAATCAGCCCCCAATAAGGCAAGTCGCTCCAGGCAACCCTGCTAACACACCCCAACACACAAATGCAATATCCGATAACTGTCAGACCCGGATATTGCATCTGCACCCATCCTGCTGGATTATGCCGCCATCTTCCGCATTCCCAGTCAGCGAATTCAAATGCCCGCGCCCTCGTCACCTCATCCGCTGTTCGAAACCTACGCGAAGTTCGGCGAGCTTAATTTCAGCTCCTTAAAGGAAGAGCTTCCGGCGATCCGGGATTATCTCGAGCAGTTCCCCGCAGAAACCCAGGCCATCGAAGGCTACCGCGCCGTGCGCAGCTTCCTCAAGTCCTACGCCGGCAACGAATCCACGTTCAATTCCTACCGCACCCACGTCGAACGACTGCTGCTCTGGACGATGCTCAAATCCAGAACGCCCCTCCTCGCCATGCGCCGCACCCAGGCCGAAAGCTTCATGGAGTTCTGCCTGGCGCCTGACCCCGCCTGGGTCGGTCCGGTGGTGAAATCCCGCTTCACTCGCCTGGGTGCGCGCAAGAAAACCGCGACGGACACCTACGTGCTCAACCCCGATTGGCGGCCATTCAGCCAGACCGTCGCCAAGGAAGAACGCAAGCGCGCTGATGAAGAAAACCGTCCCGCCCTTCAGGACACGTACCGGCTGGCCCAAGGCTCTATCGCGCAGATCTTCGCGGTGTGTGGCAGCTTCTTCCAGCACGCGATCGATGAAGGTTTTTGCGAGCAGAACCCGTTTCGCGCGGTAAAACAAAAGAGCAAATACAAAGAGCGCAACACCGATAACCAGGACACGCGCATCCTGACCTCCCTGCAGTGGGATTTCGTGCTGGAGACCGCTGAGCTTATGGCCGCCGAAGACACCAAGTACGAGCGCACGCTGTTTATCGTGGCGACGATTTTTGCCATGTACCTGCGGGTGTCCGATCTGGTGGGCCGTGACAACTGGAAACCGACCATGGGCGATCTGCGCAAGGACAGCGCCGGCAACTGGTGGTACCACGTGGTGGGCAAAGGCAATAAAGCCGGCAAGATCAGCGTGCGGGACGACTACGTCGAGAACTACCTCAAGCGCTGGCGACTGCACCAAGGTCTGTCCCCCCTGCCCGGCTTCCGTGAAAGCACGCCGCTGATTGCCACTCAACGCGGGCGCGCCGGTTTGTCGGACCGGCATATCCGCGTGTTGCTGCAGGAGGTGTTTGATCGCGCGCTGCAGCGCATGCAGGCCGAGCACTGGCCGGATGAAGACGTCGGCCGCCTGCGCGCGGCGTCCTTGCACTGGCTGCGCCACACCTCGGCGACCTTCGATGCGCCGCACCGCGACATGAAGGATCTGCAGGTCGATCTGCGTCACAACAGCCTCAGCACGACACAGAACGTCTACTACAACTCCGAGGATGAGAAACGGGCTTACTCGGTCAAGCGTTTGCCCATGAAAGAGCGATCGTGATCGGTCATTGCCCGTTCAGATTCTAAAACTCGGCGGCCAGGCTAACCGTTGAGGATCGCCTGATGAATATGCTCCAGCGGCATGATCCGCTGGGCAGCGTTGAGCTTGATGGCCTCCTTGGGCATGCCGAAGACCACGCAACTGGCCTCATCCTGTGCAACCGTCGCAGCGCCGGCGTCGAGCATCTCCTTGAGGCCGCGCGCGCCGTCGTCGCCCATCCCGGTCATGATGATGCCGGTGGCGTTCTTGCCGGCGAACTTCGCCACCGAACGAAACAGCACATCCACAGACGGCCGATGCCGGTTGACCTGGGGCCCGTCGATCACCTGGGCGTGATAATAGGCGCCACTGCGCGTGACTATCAGGTGCTTGCCACCGGGGGCGATCAGGGCCAGTCCGGGCAGGATGCGGTCGTTGCTGCGCGCTTCGCGGACCTCGATCGCACAGATGCTGTTGAGCCGTTCGGCAAAGGAGGCCGTGAACTTCTCGGGCATGTGCTGCACGATCACAATGCCCGGGCACACCCTCGGCAATGCCTTGAGCACTGCTTCCAGCGCCTGGGTTCCGCCCGTGGAAGTGCCGATCGCGACGATGCGTTCGGTGGTCTGTGCCATGGCGTGGCCACTGGCGGCTGGCAGGATCGCGTCCGCAGTGAGCTTGCCCGCCGGAGCAAGCGGAACCGGGCTGGCGGTGCGCTTTCCCAGGTTTCTGACGTTGGAGTTGGCGGCAGCGCGTATCGCGGCCACCAGCTCGGCCGCCGATTCGAGCAGGAAATTCTTCAATCCGGTCGTGGGTTTGGTGATGATTTCCACAGCGCCTGCCGACAGGGCCTGCAAGGAGGTTTCGGCGCCTTTCTGGGTCAGCGAGGAACAGATCACCACCGGCGTAGGTCGCTCGCTCATGATTTTCTTGAGAAAGGTGATCCCGTCCATCCGTGGCATTTCCACGTCCAGCACGATCACGTCGGGCCATTCCCGGGCGAGCTTGTCCATGGCGAAAATCGGGTCGGACGCGGCGCCCATGACGTGGATATCCGGCGTGTCGCTGAGAATGGCCATTAGCACCTGACGCACCACGGCCGAGTCATCGACCAGCAGTACGCTGATTTTTTTGGTAGGCATCGTGTTGAAGTGTTCCCATTGGTTGGTGCCGAACCCAGACATTGCCGTTCCACACGTCGAACATGATTGTGCGGTGACCGGTGCTGCCCATGTCCTGAGCTGTCAGGTGCAGGTGGTAGCGCTCGGCCAAGGCCAGCGCCGCGCGAATATTCAGGCTGGCCACGTCCTCCGTGCGCAGGTCGCGCGGGTGGTCGGGAAACATCCTGCCGCCGCCGAACAGCTTGACCTGGTAATCCTGCACCTGAGTGCCGTTGATAAGAACGTGTCGAAGCAGCAATTCCATTGCCTCATCGCCATATCGGCCGTCCAGCGGCTGATCGTGACGCAGGCGTCCTGGCAGCATGAAGTGACACATGCCGCCGATCAGCCGTTGCGGGTGCCAGAACGTGATCGCCACGCAGGAACCGAGCAGTGTGCGCAAGCGCGTCGGCCGCGTCGCGAAACTGACCTGTCCCGGGGCCAACACCACTTCGGCCGCGCCGACGGGCATTTTCATGGCTTGCGATAAATCGACGGCGCCACCAGCTTCAAGGTGTCGTTTACACCGTTGAGGCTTTCCGAGTGACTGATGATCAAGTAGCCGCCTGGCTTAAGGAGCGGCAGCATGCGTGCGACGACCTGGGTCTTGGTCGGCTGGTCGAAATAAATCATCACGTTGCGCAGGAAGATCACCTCGAACTCACCCAGGGCGGGCAGCGTTTCGTTGAGGTTGACCTGGACAAAGTTGACGCGGTTGCGCAACGCCTTGTCGATCAGAAAGGTGCCCTCCTGGCGCCCGATGCCTTTCAGGCAGTACTTGACCAGCAGCGGCTGGGGCAACGTCTCGGCGCGACCCATGGCGTAATGGCCGCTGCGCGCTTTAGCGAGCACTTGGGTACTGATGTCCGAGCCGACGACTTCCCAGGGCGTGGTTCCAAGTCCCTCGGCCAGGGTCATCGCCAGGCTGTAAGGTTCTTCGCCCGAGGAACTGGCCGCGCTCCATACCCGAAACACCTTGCCCGGCGCAGCCTTGGGCAGCACCTGCTGACGCAGGAAGTCGAAGTGCTTGGGCTCGCGAAAGAAATAGGTCTCGTTGGTGGTCAGCAAATCCAGGGCGACCTGCAGCTCGCCCTTGCGCTCGTCCTTCATGATCAGCTTGAAGTACTCGCCATAGCTCTGCAGCTCGTAATGCTTGAGGCGCTTGAACAGGCGCCCGGCCACCAGCGCTTTCTTGGCGGGTGACAGGTTGATGCCGGCCGCGCGGTACAGCCAGCTCTGGAACTGACCGAACTCACGATCATCGATGGTAGCGGTGTCTGCCATGTTCGGGCCTCAACGCGGGTCGAGATCAAGGGCCGGCGCCTGACCGGCTTCGGCAAGGCTGGACATCTCGTCGATGGACAGCACGTTGTCCACGTCCAGCACGATCACGAACTTGCCATCGACCTTGGCCATGCCGCTGATGAAATCGGACCGAATCCGCGCGCCGAAGCTGGGCGGCGGCTCGATCTGTGAGGACGGAATCTCTTGCACCGCAGACACGGTGTCGACCAGCAAACCGATGTCCTGCGCCTGCCCCTCCTCGGTGCTCGCCTCAATGATGATGACGCAGGAGCGCCGGGTGATCGCCGAGTTGGCCCGCCCAAAACGCGCCGAGAGGTCGACCACCGGCACCACCGCGCCGCGCAGATTGATCACCCCGCGCACAAACGCGGGCATCATGGGCACCACGGTCAGGCTGCCGTATTCGATAATTTCCTTGATCCCCAGAATGCCGATGGCAAACATCTCGCCGCCGAGCATGAAGGTCAGGTATTGCGCGTCCTCATCCACCGCAACTGCGGTCTGCCGAGTGGTCGTCACTGCGCCCATGTCGTTCTCCCTGTAATCCCGCATTGATGCTTGGTGATCAGAAGCGGGTGAATTCCGATTCGTCCGGGGCGCTGGCCATGCTGTACGCAAACGCTTTGCGCGGCGGCTGCGGTTTCACCCGTGGCGGCTGATGGCTCGGCTTGCTGCCGGCGTTGTCTGCGCTGCTGCTTTGAGTGGCGGGCCGCGGGGTTGAATCCAGCACGAAGAAACTCATGGCCTGTTGCAGCTGTTCGGCCTGGCTGCTCATTTCTTCGGCGGTGGCGGCCAGCTCCTCGCTGCTCGACGCATTCTGCTGGGTCACCTGGTTGAGCTGGGTCATCGCCGTGTTGATCTGCGCGACGCCTGCGGCCTGCTCTTCGGATGCCGCGCTGATTTCCTGCACCAGATCGCTGGTCTTGTTGATGGACGGCACCATTTCGCCGAGCAACTTGCCGGCCTTCTCCGCCATGTCCACGCTGCTGGAAGACAGCTCGCCGATTTCCTGGGCGGCGACCTGGCTGCGTTCGGCCAGCTTGCGCACCTCGGCCGCGACCACCGCGAACCCCTTGCCATGCTCACCGGCCCGAGCGGCCTCGATGGCGGCGTTGAGGGCCAGCAGGTTGGTCTGGTAAGCGATGTCATCAATGATGCTGATGCGCTGGGCGATTTTCTTCATCGCCACGACGGTTTGCTGGACCGAGTCGCCGCCCTCGGTGGCTTCCTTGGCGGCTTTGCTGGCCATGCCATCGGTGACTTTGGCGTTCTCGGTGTTCTGGTTGATGCTGGCGCTCATCTGCTCGATCGAGGCACTGGTTTCCTCGACGCTGGCCGCCTGTTCACTGGTGGCCTGGCTCATCGATTGCGCGGTGGCGCTGACCTGCTCGGAGGCGCTGGCCAGGTTGTCAGCGGCGTTGCGCACCTCGCCGATGATGTGTCCCAGCTTGCCGACCATGTTGCGCATGGCGTTGAGCACCATGCCGGTTTCATCTTTCGTGCCCGGTGCGATAGGTGCACTGAGGTTGCCTTCGGCCAACTGCTCGGCGGCGCTGGCGGCTTGTCTCAGCGGACGCGAAATGATCCGCGCGATGAACACGGCCAGGCCCAGGCCGATCAACAGGGCAGCGACCAGCGCCGCGATGATCGCCAGTCGGGCACTTTCGTACAGCGCCGAACCCTTGTCACCGGCCGCCGTTGCGCCAGCGTCGTTGAGCTCGACCATTTTCTGCAAGCGGTTGGTCAGGTCTTCGAAACGTACCTTGGACTCACCCCTGAGCAGGCTGCGGGCCTGGTCCTCATGGTTCTGCCGGGACAGGTCAAGCACCTGATTGCTGCTGGTCAGGTAGGAAGCCCATGCGCTTTTCGCCGCTGCCAGAAGCTGACGATCTTCGTCGTTCGACAGCAAGTTCTCATAGGTACCCATGCGGGTTTCGAACTGCTGGCGGGCCTCGGTGGCTTCCCGCTCGGCCTGGGCCTTCTCTTCAGCGACATCGGTGCTGATGTAGCGGTTCTCTTTCAGGCGGTAGCTGGCGGCAAAAAAGCGCATGCCTGCCGCGGCGCGCATGGAAGGCATCCAGTTGCCCCTGATGTCTTGTGCGGCATGATTGACGGCCCCGAGCTGAAGAATGGCGAAGACGCCCATCGCCGCAGTGAGGGCCAGGACAACCAGGAATGAGCTGATCAGCTTGGTGGAAATTATAAGATCGTAGAACCATTTCATCGTGGAACCTCCAGGGTGTTGCAAATACGTCAGCGGGCGACGACGGTTGGCGAATAAGGCGCCTGGGTCGTGCGGGCTTCCAGTTGTACGATTTGATTGAGCAATGCCGGTACGTCGAGGATCAGGGCCACCGCGCCACTGCCCAATATGGTCGAGCCGCTGATGCCGCGCAGTGCGCCAAACAACTTGCCCAACGGTTTGATCACGGTCTGGAACTCACCCAGCAGGTCATCGACGACCAGCCCGGCCTTGTGCTCGGCATAGCGCACCACCACCACATTCTGGCGTCGGCCGGCGCTGCCTTCGTGGCTGAAATGCTCGCGCAGGTCCACCAGCGGCAACACCTCGCCACGCAGGTCCAGGTAGCCCTTGTCACGGCTTGACTGGCGCTGGTGTTCGTCCAGTTCGATGCATTCCTGAACCATGTCCAGCGGAATCACGTAGGTGGAGGCATCGATCCCGACCAGAAACCCGTTGATGATCGCCAGGGTCAGCGGCAAGCGAATGCGCACCACGGTGCCCTGCCCCGGGCGACTGTCCAGATCAACGGTGCCGCGCAGCAGCGTGATGTTGCGCTTGACCACGTCCATGCCGACGCCACGGCCCGACAGGTTGGTCACCGCCTCAGCGGTAGAGAAACCCGGTTCGAAGATCAGGTTGTAGATCTCCTGATCGGAGAGCACCGCACCGCTCGCCACCAGGCCGCGCTCTTGAGCCTTCTCCAGGATCCGTTCGCGGTTGAGTCCGTTGCCGTCGTCGGCGATTTCGATGACGATGCTGCCCGAGTCGTGGTAGGCGTTGAGGCTCAGATGGCCCTTCCCCGCCTTGCCGGCAGCACGCCGGGCATCCGCGCTTTCGATGCCATGGTCCATGGCGTTGCGCAGCAGGTGCATCAACGGGTCGCCGATCTTCTCAACGACGGTCTTGTCCAGTTCGGTTTCTGCACCGCTGATGGTCAGCTCGATGTCCTTGCCCAGCTCCTGGCTGATGTCCCGCACCACGCGGCGGAAGCGGTTAAACGTGTCGCCGATGGGAATCATGCGCAGGTGCAGTGCGCCGTCGAGGATCTCCTCCACCAGTCCCGACACCGTCGACGTCGCTTCCTGCAGCGGGTCGTTGTTGCAGGAACGGGCCAACAAGCTGGCGCCGGCGCTCGCTATCACCAGTTCGCCAACCAGGTTGATCAGTTCGTCAAGCTTGTCCGCGTTGACGCGCACGTAATTGCCGTCACGGGTTTTCGGCTCACTGGCCGCCGGCAGCCGCTGCACCGACGCCGTCAATGGCCCCTGCTCTGCCTGGGCCACCAGCTCGCTGCCAATGTACACAGCACTGTCGGACGCTTCGTCGATGGCATCGATGCGCACGTCACAGTCGTCGCGCACGAAGTCGAAGACTTCATTGAGGGTGGCGTGGCTGGCCGTCGAGCGCAGGTCAATCTCGAAACCCAGGTAGCAGCTTTCCGGGTCCCAGCTGTCCAGTGCCGGAATGCTGTCAGTGAGGGTCGTGACCTGTGTTATCTGCCCCAGGGTTTCCAGGTAGCGCAGGAACGACAGCGGGTCCATCCCATTGCGAAACACGTCCACGCCGAAGCGCAGGGAGATATGCCAGAGCACCTCGGCGGACGTGTCTGCGCCGCCATCAACGCCCTCTTCTTCAGTGTTTTGAACGCTGGCATCGGGGACAGGGTGCGGCGCCTGATAGGTGCTCAACGCCTCGCGCAACGCCGCTTCACGCTCCAGGGCTGCCGGCTGGAGCGGCTCGCCACGACTGGCGACAACGTTGATCAGCTCCAGCATATGGTCGCCGCACTTGAGCAGCACCGCGATCAGCCGGGAGTCGACTGCCACACTGCCGTCGCGCAGTCGGTCGAGTACGTCCTCGACAATGTGCGTGAAGCTCACGACCGGGTTCAGGCCGAACAGGCCGGCGGACCCCTTGATGGTGTGGGCGGCACGAAAAATCGCGCCGATGGCATCCTGGTCGGCGGGCTCGGTTTCCAGTTGCAGGAGGGATTGCTCCATGACCTGCAACAGTTCGTGGGCCTCGACGATGAATGTCTGCAATGCCTGGTCGAGATTGATGCTCACCTGGACCTTCCTTGTCTATCAATGAACGTGCAATGAACGCGATTGGGGTACGCGTCGCTGGACTGGCTATGAAGCGGCTTTGCGACACAGCTCAAGGGCCTGCGTGACCGCCACGCTCTGGCCGGTGACGCTCAACGCTGTGCCAGCGCTGTCGGCTTCACGCTGGATGACCGCGAGCAACTGCAGCCCCGCGCCATCCATTTCGGTGACCTGCGAGAGGTCCAGCATCAGGCGTGGCGCGCCGCTCATCCGGGGCAACAGCTCGCCCGCCAGCTCGGCAACGGTGTAGATCGTCAGCTCGCCGTCAATGCTGACGCAGGTGCTGTCGTCGAGTGTTTCGATGGTGATCGGCATCGCAGCCTCCCTCGCGCAAGGATTCAGGGCAGGATCAGTTTCGACACCGCTGCCAGCATCTGTGCCGGCTGGAACGGCTTGACCACCCACGCTTTGGCGCCCGCAGCCTGCCCCTCGGCCTTTTTCGATTCCTGGGACTCGGTGGTCAGCATGATGATCGGGGTGAACTTGTAGCTGGCCAGTTTCTTGACCTCCTTGACGAAGGTGATGCCGTCCATGTTGGGCATGTTCACGTCGCTGATGATCAAGTGCACTTTCTGCCCGGTGAGCTTGCCCAGCGCATCCTTGCCGTCGCACGCTTCGATCACGTCGTAACCGGCGCTTTTCAAGGCAATGCCTACCACTTGCCGCACGCTGCTGGAGTCGTCGACCACTAATACATTCTTCGCCATGATGAGCTCCTAAAAGAAGGTGATGTCTTGAGAGTTCTGCTGCACAGGCGTCTCGCCACGATGGGTGCGCCGCTGCTCGTCGGTGGCGTAGGTAGCGTCCATTCGCGCCAGCCACTGCCGGGCGTCGATGGACGTTGCCTGGTCCGGGGCCTCGCTTGCCTGCCGCAGGTGACCATGCAGGTCTTCCATGTTGTCTCGCACATGGCTGAGGATCTGGCTCACACGGTCCTGGAATTGCAGGTCGACCAGCACCTCCGTCATCTCATCACCAATGCCGCGGCTTTCCTGCTTGAGCAGGTCCGCGGATTCGGCCAGGCGGCCAGTGATGTTATGGAAGCGTTCGAGCACGACTTGAATGCTGTTTTCTGACGCGGCCACCGATTGGCTGTCCTGATCGGCGCTGCTGGAGGCGGCGTGCACCAATTGGGTGATGCCGTTATTGATGATGTCGACCTTGGCCGACATTTGCTGGCCGGTTTCACTGGATTTGCTCGACAGGCTGCGCACCGCGTCGGCCACCACGGCAAAGCCGCGACCGGCTTCACCTGCACGGGCCGCTTCAATGGCCGCGTTGAGGGCCAGGAGGTTTGTTTGCGCGGCGATCGCCGCTACGTCCGCGGCCATGGTGCGCAGTTCGCCGGTGTAGGCCGTGAGGCCGCGCACCTGGGCCAGGGTCTGGTCACGGCTGGTTTGAGCGGCCTTGAGCGAGTTGATCACCTGGCTCAAATCGCTTTCGCTGAGGGACAGCACTTCAAGCGCCCCGTCCGCCGTTTGCCCGTCGAGTTCGCCGGCAGCGCGCTGGGACGCCTGAACTGTTTCCTGCAATCGCGCGGCAATCCCGATGAACCGATGGGTCAGATTCACAATCGCTTCTTCGGTCTGATGCCGTGAACTCTCCACCTGCCGGGCCCAGATCGGCATGGCGCCCAGCAGCACCTCATCGAGTTGTACCCGCGAGTTAATGCTGTGGCTCGCGGCGTCTGCCGCTGACTGATCCGCTTGAGCCCGGGCAGTGGCGCGCAGCACCACGTCACGCCGGGAAGCAGCACTCCAGGCCCCCGCGCCAAGGCCGACGAGAACCAGCGCCGCGCACGCGATCAGGTTAGGGAGAGAGGTTGACTGACTGAGTACCCATGCAACGGCAGGCACGACCGGAATGAAAGCGAACCAGAGAAAACGCGGCTGAGCGGAACGGGGAATGCGGATGGATTGACGCTGGGTCATGGGTTCGATCCTTGAACAATGCTGCTGATGTAACTGACATCACGGTTATCTGCCCAGTGCGTCACAACTTGAGTCATCCCCCTCTGCCTTCCGTCTGGTTTATGACTTTCGCGTGACGCTGAAGAGGCCTGCGCTCCTTGTAACCGCCGGCCACGATGACCCGATTGAGAGTCATTCCAACGTGCCAAATCGTAAACTTTTTTGTTGCGGCACGATGCGCAAAGTGTCCGAACCCCCTGCTATCGCATTGGCAGGATGATGGGATCAGGACTGGGCAAAGATCGACCATCGTCAACATCCTGATTAAGACTTATATAAGTGTCTGGAGATTGAAACGCGCTTCCCCGGGCAACTGGCGCGCTCTGCCCTGCAACGTTCCGGCATTGGTGAAGTTTGTTCATAAAAGCATTCTGGAGAGCCGTATGGTTCAGGCCAATACCCCGACGTAGAGTGTTGTGACAGCAGGTATCCGATGGGGATTGGACGCGAAAGCAATGAGATCGCTGACCACTTACTCCATCACGGCTGATTAACTTTCTCCGAATAACCCCACTGCATAAGGTGCCCACAGGATGCGCGACAAACGATTCGCCCTATTCACCCAAGCTCATGTCGGGGGCGCAAGGGGACTGACGCGAGCCTTCGGACTTCTGTTGGGCCTGACAGCGTTGAGCGAAAGCAATGCCTCGCCTGCGACCCCCGTGGGCCCTGCCCCCGCGGCCACGTCAGCCACCGCGCAGCTTCCGGAATCCCGTATCTGGATGACGGTTCGCGACACGCGCTTCGCGATCACCCTGGCGGATACACAAGCGGCACGGGCATTTGCCGCCCTGCTCCCACTCTCCATCGACATGCCTGACCTGAACAACAACGAGAAACACGCCGAACTGCCGACATCGCTGCCGACAAGTACGATTCGCCCCGGCACGATCCACAGCGGCGATCTGATGCTGTACGGGTCACGCACGCTGGTCGCGTTCTACGCTACTTTCTCATCGCCCTATTCCTACACTCGTTTGGGCCGCATCGACAATGCCGCCGAACTGGCCCGCGTCTTTGGCAGCGATGCAGTACGCATCGCTTTTTCAAAACAATAACGTCAGACGATTTTTCTCAAAGGGCTGCGCTTTTTAACGGCCCGTTGGTGGGCATCGTTTTTATAACGAAAGCACTCACGTTGCGATTCTTGAGTGACGGCGCCTGCCGTCATGTCGAGCGCCGCGGGCGAAGCGTGGTGCGCGTTAAATATTTAAAGACATTAACCAATTAATGAACGGGCACCCCATGAAATTACGTACTTTTGCGACAACCTTAGTGTCTGTCGCGGTCATAGCCGGCTGTACCACTGGAACACCGCGCCCTGAACCTGGAAAGTCCATCGTCGACATTAAGGCCCATGCAGGAGACGACATGATCGCGAGACGTCTCGACGGAAATCAGGCCAACAGTTTGAATCACTTCATTGTTTCGCCGGGCAGGCATTCGATGGAACTGGGGATTGTGATGATCGGGTATCAGAACAGTCATCGGCGTTGCACGGCGACACTTGATTACGACGGGTTTGCAGCCGATGAACGCTATACGCTGGTGCAGAGCCGAGCGGACGCAGGGGTCAAGGTGTCGCTGGTGGACAGTCGAGGCGTTGCGGTGGCTCAAGCCGGCAAGGTGCCTTGCCTTTAATGAGCCCATTGGCCCTGCAGGCATTGGGAACTGAAACGAGCGTGGCATCCAGCAAATGTGTGGATGCCACGCTGGCGTTTCAGGGTTTGGGCGCCGGCAACGCGAACGCCACGATCTTGTTGTTCAAGCGCGTTTTGAGCGCCTTCTTGCCCCCTGCCGCAATGACCACGAACTGCCTGCCGCTGTGGGGACCGATATAGGTCACGGGGCTGGCATTGCCGCCCCCTGGCAAACGCGCCGACCAGAGTTCTTCACCGCTGTGCACATTCAGTGCCCGAATCGTGCGCTCGGCGGTCGCCGCAATGAAGATCAGACCACTGCGGGTGCTGACCGAGCCGCCGGTCATTGGCGTCCCCACCGTCACGGGCAACATCGACGGGATGCCCAGCGGGCCGGTGTCTCTTGCCGTCCCCAGCGGTCTGGACCAGAGCAGTTTACCGCTGGCCAGATCCACCGCCGAAATCAGGCCCCATGGCGGCGCATTGCAGGGCGTGCCAAGCACCGATAAGAAGGTTGTGCCGTAAGCGCCGTAAGGCGTGTTGAGCATGGGCCGCTGCGCATCCCCCCCGGGCTCTGACCGTCCGACAGCCTGAACGTGCGTTCAACCGCCTCCTCCCGGCTGACCAGTTCGACGCGGTCCACCATCCGCAGCCAGTTGACGACCATCACGCCATGGTCGAGGTCCACCGACACACCGCCCCAATTGATCCCTCCGGCCGAACCCGGCGCGATCAGTACGGGCTTGCCCAGGGTAATCGGCGTCATGTGCCCCACGTAGCGTGACTGGCGAAACTGAATGCGGCACAGCATCTGGTCCAATGGGGTGATGCACCACATGTCACGTTCCTGCAGCGTCGGCTGGCGAAACGCGGGCAAGCCGATCGACGCAGGCTGAGTCGCCGACAGCCGCTCGCCCTCCGCGATTCCGCCCTGAGGCACTGCCTGCTCTTGAACGGGCGCAATCGGTTTGCCCGTCTCCCGATCCAGGACGAAGACCTCGCCGCGCTTGGTCGCCTGAATCAGCGCATGGCGGATGACGCCGTCGACGGGCAGATCCACCAGCGTCGGCTGAGCCGGCACGTCGTAATCCCAGATGTCGTGATGGGTGGTCTGGAAATGCCAGCGCAACCGGCCGGTTTCAGCGTCCAGCGCAATGACCGAGCTGGAGACCTGATCGTCACCCGGCCGACGCAAACCGCCGAAGTTGTCGGGGGTTGCATTGCCCATGGGCAGATAGACCAGGCCGAGGGTTTCATCGGCGCTGATCGGTGCCCAGCTGTTCGGTCAGGACGATGAGTAAGCCTCGCCACTGGGCGGAGCCCCCTTACGATCAGGCTGCTCGGAGTCGTAGGCCCATGCCAGTTGGCCGGTCTCGGCATCGAAAGCGCGGATGACTCCGGACGGGCCGCCCCAGTACTGACCGTCCGGAATACCGCCCCCGACGACCACCTTGCCGCGAATGATCTGCGGCGCCGAGCTGACGTAATACAGACCGTGCGGGTAGGCCTTGATGCCCTCTCGCAGGTCGACGAAACCCTCGTCGCCGAATTGCTCGCAGAACTCGCCTGTGCGGGCATCAAGGGCCACCAGCCCGGGCATCTGATTGGGTGCGATGATCCGTTGGGCGCAGGGCCCCTCGGCATTGGGCACCTGGTAGAAGGCGACGCCTCGGCAGGGTTTGCCGGATGCCGCCGTGCCGCCTGAAATGTCCTGATGCCAGCGCTCTTTGCCGGTTTCCGCATCGAGGGCGGTGACGCGATTCTGATCGTTACAGGCATAAAGCGTGTCGCCGACCATGATCGGCACGACTTCAAGGCCACCCTCCGGTCCCGGCCCCATAGGCCCTGTCTCAGCTTCCCAGGCGACTTGCAATTGCTGGACGTTGTCGGGCGTGATCTGCGTCAGCGGGCTGAAACGTGTGCCGCCCTGATCATTGCCGAAAGCGGGCCAATCCTGTCGAGCGGCCGCCTCAGTCATGCCGTTTGCCGGGGGATAACTGTTCGATACGCCTGCACGCAGCAGCGGATCAGAGCCCTCGCCCGACTGGCCATGCAGCACCGCGCCCACCGCAACGCTCAACGTCAACACCGCCAGCGAGCCGAGCCATGCCGATCGGCGCGGAGCTCGAAGCCCCACGGTGCTGGCCACCAGCAGAACGGCCAGCAGCACAGGCAGTCCGAGCCGTGGCAGTAACTGCCAGCCCTCGAACCCTACCTCCCAGACACTCCATGCCACCGTCGCGGCTAACATCATTCCGTAAAGCGGGATAACGCGAGGGTCGCGCCGGAACACGCCGATGGCGCAGATAACCCAGACGATGCCTGCCACCCCGTACCAGGCAGATCCGCCGTCACTGAGCAATACCGCACCTCCTAGAGTCATGGCGACACCCAAAATGGCCAATACCCCGCCAACGCCCTGTCTGAAGAGCCGGGCTGTTCTGTTTTCCATGCGCATGATGTGCCTGTCTGTGAAGGTGTGTTGTGCTGCGGTCAGGGCTGGGCTTCGAAGCCGGATTCAGCCGCGCAAGCGACTGCCGTTCCCGACGATCAACGCACCGAGCACCAGCAATGCGGCGGCGCCCATGAACGTCGCGGCAATAGAGAGGTGATCCAGCAGCAGGCCACCCAGGGCGCCACCGACCATGATCGACAGCTGGATCGCCGCAACCAGCAAGCCGCCTCCGCTCTCCGGGTCATCACTGACGCTTTTGCTGAGCCAGGTAGACCACGCCACCGGAATGGCGGCGTTCAGCCCGCCCCAGCAGATCATCGCCACGGCGACGCCGGGCTTCAGGTGGCCGAACAGCAGCATCAACAGCGTCACCGCCGCCAGCAGCCATGGCAGCCAGCGCAACAGCGCATACATCCGGTCACTCACCAGCGCCGTCCCCGCATAGGTGCCGGCAAAACCCGCGACACCGAGCCCCAGCAGGAACAGCGACAGCTGCGGGGTGGTCGCGTGCGTGTAGGTTTCAAGGAACGGCCGAAAGTAGGTGAAGGCCGAGAACGCACCGGCGAAGGTCAACATCACCGCCATCATGCCGAACGCCACGTGGCGACGACGCAGCAGCGCGAACAATTGACGGACCGAGCCCGCCGACTTGGGCGGCATGGACGGAAGGCTGATCCACTGCCACAGCAGGTTGATCAGCACCAGCGGGACCAGTCCCCAGAACACGCCTCTCCACCCGATGATGCCGCCCAGGTAGCTGCCGATAGGTGCAGCAAATGCCGTGGCGATGGCATTGCCGGTGAAAATGATGCCGAGGGCTTTGGGCACGGTGTCGAATGGCACGAGCCGCATGACGGTCGCCGTGGACAGTGCCCAGAACCCGCCGATGGCAATCCCCAGCACGGCGCGCGCAATCATCAGGATCAGGAAGCTCGGCGCCTCGGCAATCAGGATCAGCGAGGCCAGCACCAGGCTGGTCAAGCCGATCAACACGTACCGACGATCAATGCGCCCGGCGATGACCGACATGAACAGGCTGGTGAAGACGGCAAACAGTCCCGAAATGGAGATCGCCTGGCCGGCCATCCCCTGGGTCGCGCCGAGGTCCGAGGCAATCGGTGTCAGCAGGCTGACCGGCATGAATTCGGATGAGATGAGCATGGCCACGCACATGGCCATCGCACCCACGGCGCTCCACACACCTCGATCTGGCCTGGCAATTTCAGGCTCGGCTCTTTGTAGCTCAGCAGTACGCATTCATACCCTCGACACGTGTCCGGCCCGTGCAGTCGCCTCACGCCAGGGTGATGTGCAACAGACGCCGGTTTTGATGGATTGAGTGGCGTCACGGTACAGGCGCGCTCCGCCCTCGCCTATCGGGGGTACGTGTGATGCGGTGATGAGCAATGCTCACTAATGACGGGAAGCGGAGCACTCTGTGGAACCGGCTTTAGCCGGGAAAGCGTCAGGCGTCCCGGTTTGAGCCGTTGCGGATCACCCCAGCGGCGCGATATCCCGGATCATGTCGATCAGCAGACGCAGCCCCAGCGGTTGCTGGCGATAGCTGGAGTAGTAGATGTGGAACCCCGGGCTCACGCACGCCCAATCCTCAAGGAAGAGCTTAAGGGAACCGCTCTTCACATAAGGTGCGAGGATCGGTTCAGCGGCGTAAATCAGTCCGCTCCCTTCACAGGCCAATGCAATCGCGATTCGGGTCTCGTCGAGAATCACGCCACCGAACACCGGGACCGCCAGCTGCACGCCTTCTTTCTCGAATTCCCAGTCGTAAAGTTTGCCGGTGCCGACCTTGAACTTGAGGCAGCGATGCTGCTTCAGGTCTTCAGGGTGAACGGGAGTGCCCCACTTGCGCAGATAGTCGGGCGTGCCGGCGACCAGCCAGCGCACATCCGGCGACAGCCGATGGGCAATCATCCCTTCCGGCACGGTCGCGCCAAAGCGCATGCCGGCGTCGAACCCCCCCTCTACGACATCGACCATGCTGTTGGAGATCGAAATATCCACTTCGATGTCCGGGTAACGCTCACCGAACAGCGGCAGTACGGGCGCCAGCAGCAACAGGGCGGCGTCGCTGAACACATTCAGCCTGATCCTCCCCGTGGGCTCGTCCCGGTAACGGTTAAGCACCTCCATCGCCTGGTCGATGCGGTCGATGGGCTCACGAATCGACGCCAGCAACTCCTGACCGGCAGCGGTCAACGTGACATTGCGGGTGGTCCGGTTCAGCAAGCGCACGCCAAGCCTGGCTTCCAGCGCCTTGATGGCATGGCTGAGGGCCGACGGGCTGATGCCGACTTCCAATCCCGCACGGCTGAAACTCAAATGCCGGGCGACGGCCAGGAAGTACATGAAATCGGCGAGGTTGGCACGGGTGAGCTGCATCATCTACCTACGCAAGGTGTGAATCGGACCGGCAATGAACGGGTCGATCAACCCGAATGCGTGCGTTGCGCGGAGTATATCCGGGTTGACCGGCCGCTTTAGACGAGCTTGGCTCATTACTGCGCTGAGGGTCACTCAGCAGTCAACGCGTGTCGGGCAAGGATCATCGGGAGGCCTCGTACTGGGCATTGGAAACGGGCTCCATCCACTCCACATTCTGGCCATTGAGGGATTCCTGGATCGCCATGTGGGTCATGCCCGTGCGGGCCGTGGCCCCGTGCCAATGCTTGACGCCGGGCGGCGTCCAGATCACGTCTCCCGGACGAATCACCTGTTTCTCCCCGCCTTGTTGCTGCACCCAGCCCGTGCCTGCGGTCACCACCAGCGTTTGCCCCAACGGATGCGTGTGCCAGGCGGAACGCGCCCCCGGCTCGAACGTGACATAGGCCGCCGTGACCCGGGACGGCTCATGGGCGGATACCAAGGGATCGATGCGCACCGTGCCGACGAACATCGCCGGGCTCCCGAGAATCGAGGATTGGGAGCCGTTCGGGACGACGGTCATGGCGGGCGTGCTGTCGTCCGCCTGAACCTTGGCGAGCATCAGCATCATCCCCAGCGTGGTGATTGCTGCGACTGTGTGCATGGGCGAGCTCCTGGGTGAATGAGATGTCCTCATCAACCTAATTCACGCGGCAGCGATGTACTACAGGGCCCTGTGACAAACAGCAGTGAGCGATGCTCATGAATTCAGGCTGATCACCCCTCTCCTGAAACGCACAACACTGCGAAGGTGTTCAACGCCACGACGGCGCCGTTAGTCCTGCTCAGGGGTGAATAAATAAGACCGTTTCAAGTAATCGGCAATCGCCGCCAATGCCTGCGCCGGGGAATTGAGCGCGGTATCTACGGTGAAGGGTTCTGTGTCCCAAGATTCATACTCATGATTCAGCACGGATTGCCAGGTAGGAGGCGTCAGCCC
Organism: Pseudomonas sp. W5-36; assembly: GCF_046540455.1. Taxonomy (NCBI): domain Bacteria; kingdom Pseudomonadati; phylum Pseudomonadota; class Gammaproteobacteria; order Pseudomonadales; family Pseudomonadaceae; genus Pseudomonas; species Pseudomonas sp. W5-36. Next base: position 25,499 of record NZ_JAXCIQ010000017.1, read on the forward strand.
CGGGATATCGACCTGCCTGGTCTCCACCCTGCGTCGATGCTCCGTCCTGTCGGAACAGATGACCTGAAGATTCACCAATGGAGCACCGGATCGAGAGGATATGGCGCTCCATTCTCTTCGGCTTTGAAGCACGGGATTCACACAATCGACAACCACCGTGCCGCCCAAATCAAGGTTGCTGGCCGCCAACCCGTAGGCAATCAGATACCCCGTGCGGCCCACATCCCGCGCAAAATCCGGCGAATCACGAAGGGCTTGCTCAATCGTATCGATGCGCACATAAACAGCACCCAGCGTTGCGGCCAGACCCTTGGCGATGGTCGTCTTACCGGTACCGGGCAGACCACTGAAGACGATGAGCATTTGAGACCCCCCATAGGATGTGCTGTTCAAGCAGGCTAATTTACTCCTGTGAGGGATGCCAACGCCGCCGGTGGTGTTCAAGATCAAATAAATCAGACCCTTTGAATATTCCCGCAGCCCGAGTTGTTTCGCAAAAAGGCGCAGAGCTATCAGGCACGCTGGGACGGGTTGCGCGTTGTTGAGCGCGAGCCCGATTGCGGTCTCCAGGAAAGTTTCAAAAACCCCACGCCAGCGCGCTTAAGTGACGCCAGACTTAAGTAAACCGGCCCGCTTTAAAAAACGTGACGTCAATTTACCGACTGCAAATTTACGCTCTAATCCCATGAAAACCCAAAACCGTCATATTCCCGACGAAACGCACTTTCACCGCATTGCCTTCTGCCATCACCTCCCCTCAGAATCGCCACACACCCGCTGTCCCGCGCCGTGATTTGCCAAAAAGGAATGAGAGCAATGAAGAGCATCTTTGTGGTTGTGATGAGTATGTGTTCCGGTGCGGAAGGATGTGTGGACGAGAACCAGCCGACGGCGTATTCGACCCGCGCAGAATGCATGGAGAGCGTCGCGCTGATGCCGACGAGGAAAGGCATCAAATACCACTGTTCTTCGGTGCCTCAGGTGCTGATCACGCAGCAGCGTCGCACAACTAAAAACCACCTCGTGACCAACTCCGCCGAAGCGTCTGTCCGCCCTTGAGCGGCAACGCCGGGTCGGGATAAAACCGGCCCGGCGCAGTTCATTCCTGCAGCAGCTGATTCAGCCGGCGGCCACCACGGTGATTTCCACCAGCAAATCCGGCGCGGCCAGACGTGATTCCACGGTGGCCCGCGCGGGTGCGTGCCCTTCCGGTGCCCAGGCGTCCCAGACTTCATTCATGCCGGCGAAATTCGCCGCGATGTCCGAGAGCCAGACCTGTGCGGTGAGAATCCGCGTCTTGTCCAGGCCGGCCTTGGCCAGGTAGTTGTCGATCTTCTCCAGCACTTGCGCGGTCTGCCCTTTGATGTCGAGGGTGCGATCCGTCGCGGTCTGGCCGCCAAGGAAGGTAAAGCCATTGCACTGCACGACACGGCTCATGCGTTGGTTGGTTTCGATACGGTTGATTTCCAGCATGTGAACTCCTGATGGGTCGGTGGGTGTACGGAGTCAACGGGCCACTGACGGTACGTTGACCGGGATGTGGGCGTCGTTGAGGCGTGTCTTATCAAAGCGGGCGCTATCAAAGCGTCCTATGTCGAATGCCTCCAGCGAGATGTCCGAATGCTCGCCGAGGATCTGCTGGGCCAGGCGCTTGCCGGTGCCGGGGCCCATCTGGAAACCGCTGCCGCAGAATCCAAACGAATAGCTGAGGTGACTGGCCTTGCGGCTGGCCCCTATCACCGGCAAGTCATCAGCGGTAAACGCTTCGACGCCGGCCCAGACCCGATTGACGCCCAAGTGCTTGAGGTGGGGAAACAGGTCGGTGACGGTCCTCGCGCTGATGCCCAGACGCGCCAGATCCACTTCGCCGTGGCGCGCCGGGAAATCCACGCTGCCAATCAGCTTGCCGCCAATCACCACGGTGCCGTTGGCGAATTGCTTGAACGACAGCGAGCGACCCGTTGCGCCCAGCACCGGCGCGCAAAACGGCGCGACGCGGTGGGTCACCATCAGCATCAGGCCCTCGGGATGAGCCGGCACCGATTCGCCCACCTGTTCTGCCAGCTCCCGCGCCCAGGCACCGGCGGTGATGACCAGATGCCCGGCGCTGAACACCCCGGCGGGCGTGGTGACCTGCCATCCACTGCCCCATTGCTCGATGCGCTGCGCCGGCGTCGTTTCGTGCACCTTCACGCCGAGCTTTTCGGCCGCCAGCCGAAAGCTCGTCACCGTCTTGTAGGGAATGGCGTAGCCGTCGTCCTTGACCCAGATGCCGCCGACCACATGCCGGGCGACAGTCGGAATGATCTCGAACACCTGTTGAGCGTCGATCAGCACTTCGTGGGTGAAGCCGAGGCGCTGCAGATGTTCGACGCGCTGTCGGCATTCGTGGAGTTCTGCAGCGGTTTCCGCGAGCTTGAGCTGGCCGCTGGGCACAAAGCCGCCGTCATCGCCCAGCGTCTGCGCCAAGTCATGCCAGAGGGCGCGGGAAGACAGCGCCAGCGGAATTTCCGCCTCGTGACGGCCCAGGGTTCGAACCCCGCCCGCGTTGACCCCGGAGGCATGACGGCCGCAGTAATCAGCCTCCAGCACCGTGACCTCAACGCCGCGCTGGGCCAGATGCAGTGCGGTGCTCAGGCCATGAATGCCGCCGCCTATCACCAGCACGTCGCTGTGCCTTGCCCGCGCCTCACTCACCGGCCAGTTCCCCCAGGGTGATGGGCTTGATCGGCGGGCGAATGCGGTAGTAGCCGACTTCCGCCGCCGACACACCGCGGGCCTTGGCGATCACTTCGGTCACCGTCAGGCCGCACATCCGCCCCTGACAAGGGCCCATGCCGCAGCGGCCGAAGGATTTGGCCTGATTGGGGCCGGCGCAGCCCAGGGCGACGAACTTGCGCAGGTCCCCCGCGGTGACTTCCTCGCAGCGGCACACGATGACTTCATCGGCGGGAATGCGGTTCGCTTCCTTCGGCTGATAGAGCGCATCGAGAAACGGTCGGATGCGCAGGTTCAACGCCAGCTTTTCACGCAGCGGCGCGGCGCGTTGATCACGCTGAACGGCATCGAACGTCCCCAGCCGTTGCCCGATGCCCTGCGCCGCCAGCTCCCCCTGCAGCGCCGCGGCCTGGGCACCGCCAATGCCGGCACCGTCACCGGCGACGAACATCCCCGGCACGTCCAGCTCACCCCACGGGTCGATCACCGGGCTGAAGCACAGCTGGTCGACGTCCCAGTGATGGCGTGCGCGCAACGACTGACTGAATTGAATGTTCGGGACCACGCCCTGATGCAGCAGCACGCAGCGCGCCGCAATACGCTGAGCCTTGCCGCCGACGGTGAAGGTCAGCGCGGTGGCGGCTTGGTCCCCTTCTATCGCCAGATGCTCGGCGCCGGTGTAGTGCGCGATGCGGGCGCTGCGCAGGCTGCGCATCAACTCCAGGCCCTTGCGCAAATACGGCCAGGCGCGCAACGCCGCGAACAGATGACGCCGGGCCCGCCAGTAATCTTCGGGGCGCGTGGTGTCGACCAAGGCCTTGATCGGCACGCCGGCGCGCAGGTATTGCCAGCCCAGCAGATACAGCAGCGGGCCGCAGCCGGCCAGGACCACCGGCTCGGTCGGGGCCAGGCCCGCACTTTTCAGCAGAATCTGCGCGGCGCCCGCGCTTATGACGCCGGGCAAGGTCCAGCCCGGGATCGGAAACGGCCGTTCCATGGCGCCAGTGGCGAGCAACACGGCCTTGGCCTGCAGGGTGCGCAAACGCCCGTCGCGCAGGTAGCTGACCTGATGATCCCGGGTCACCTGCCAGACCGCCGCGCCGTGTTCATAGCGCACCGACGAAGACGCCAGGGCCTGGGCCAGGACGTTGCCATGGGCGTAGTCCGCGCCAAGAAGGTCCCGCCGCGACAGGGGCGCGAGGGTGATGCCGCGATAAATCTGCCCGCCCGGGCTGCCCTGCTCGTCCAGCAGCACCACCTGCAGGCCGAACCCGGCCAAGGCCACCGCGCCTGCCATACCGGCGGCACCTGCGCCCACGACGACCACGTCCACCGCTTCCACGACACCGCCAAAATGATCATTCATGACTGCACCTCGACGGTCTGCACGCTGGCGGTCTGCACATCGCCGGGTTGGAAAATCAGGTCGCGAGCGCCTTCCTGGGAACGGATGCGCATGCCGTCCGCCACGTCGATCAGGCAGCTCTGGCGATTGGGTACGCCGTCGATGTCCACCAGACACTCGAAGCACACGCCCATCATGCAATACGGCGCCCGGGGCGATTCGCTCACCGGCGTCGCGCGAAAGCGGTTGATGCCAGACATCAGCAGCGCCGCCGCCACGCTGATGCCCGCCGGCACTTCAAAGGATTGGTCGTTGAAGCTGAGTCTGACAGTCCGTGTCGACCTGACTTCACTCGTGACCGGTTGGAACAGCGGATCAGTGCGCATGGGAAAACACCTTGTCAGTCAGGAAACGCTCACCGGCGAACGCGCCGAGCTCGTCGGGCATGGCGCCGCCCATCACCCAGGGCGCGATGCGCAGGGCATGGGCAGCGGCCAGGGTCACGCCACTGTGGCAGGTGACCACGAAGGCGCCCGGGTGGCTGGCCGATTGCTGATAGATGGGGAAGCCATCAGGGCTAAGGACCCGCAGCGCCGCCCAGGCACGAATCAGCCGCACCTCCCGCAGTAGCGGAAAGGTCGCCACGCCGCGCCGGGCAATGGCTTCCAGCACCTGGGTGGAGGTGCTGTCGTCGTACCCCACCTCCTCCATCGAATCGCCCAGCTGAACGGTGCCTTCGTCGGTCTGCCGAACATGGACCGTCGGGTGATCGAGAAACGGCCGCACCCGCTCGCTGACCAGCACTTGGCCGCGATTCGGCGCCACCGGCGCATGCAGGCCCACCTGCCGGGCCAGCCCCGGATTGCCCAGGCCGGCAGCGAGTACCACCCGTGGCGCGATGAAGCGTTGAGTGCCGGCGGTGACGCAAAACTCACCAGTCGCGCCGTCGATGCGATCCACCTGAATGCCGCCGTGAAACCGCGCGCCTTTGGCCTGGGCCGAGGTGTGCAGCGCGCGCAGCAGTTTCAGCGGATTGACGTGACCGTCCTGGGGCGTGTAGCTGGCGCCCACCACGGAGGGGCCGATCAGCGGCAGGCGCGCTTTGAGTTCAGCGGCGTCGAGCATCTGGAACGGGTAATCGCCGAGGGCGTCCTTCAGGGTTTGCAGGCGCGATTGCCGCTCGATCAGTTCTTCGTCGCTGAAGCACATATGGAAGCCACCGGGCTGGTGGAGCTGCACGTCCACGCCGCTGTCGGCCATCAGCGCCCGAGCGAAGTCCGGCCAGCGGGTCGCTGACGACTGCGTCCAGCGCGAATAGTCCGGCAGGTCGTGGCCCTTGCCCTGGACCCAGACCAGCCCGAAATTGCCCCGCGAGGCGCGAAACGCATCGTCGCCCTGGTCCAGCACCACGGTGTCGGCGCCGCTGCGGGCCAGGCCGTAAGCGACTGCCGTCCCCACCAACCCGCCACCGATGACGATCACGTCCGACTGAATGTCCCTCTGTGTGCCCTGGCTCATTTGCCTTCTCCAATCAACACCCGGTCCAATCCGACCATTCGGTCCAATATCAGCATCAGCAGCAACGTGCCGACGATCAGCACCGTTGAAACCGCCGTGATCAGCGGGTCGATGGTCTGGGAAATCTGGTTGTACATCGCCACCGGCAGCGTGGTGGTGCCGGGGGTGGCGACAAACACGGTCATGGTCAGTTCGTCGAAGCTCTGGATGAACGCGAGCATCCAGCCGCCGACCACCCCGGTGCGAATCCGCGGCAGCACCACCCGGTAGAACGCCGTCCAGCGACTGGCACCGAGTGACAGCGCGGCGTGCTCGATGTCCCGCTCAAGGCCGATGGTCGAGGCCAGCGTCAGGCGCAACGCATAGGGCAGCACGACAATCACGTGGGTCAGGGTCAGCGCCCAGAACGAGCCGCCGATCTGCGCCAGGGAAAAGAAGCGCAGGAACGCGATGCCGAGGACCACCGACGGAATCATCAGCGGCGACAGCAAAAAGCCGGTGACCGCGCCCCGGCCAGGAAAGTCATAACGGCTGATGGCCAGTGCCGCCGGAATCGCCAGCAACGCGGCGATGGTCGCCGACGCCAGGCCGAGTTTGATCGACAAGGCAAAGGCATCCAGCATTTCCTGATTGTCCGCCAGCGCCCGGAACCAGCGCAGCGAAAGGCCTTCGGTGGGCAGCGACAGGTAGCCCTTGCTGGTAAACGCCATGGCCATCACCACCACCAGCGGCGCGACGATGAACGTGACGAACAGGGCATGGAACAGCAGCGAGAAAAATCCGTTCTTGTGCATGGTCGGCTACTCGAAGACTTGCTTGAACCGGCGCTCGGCCAGTTTGCTGCAACCCAGAATGATGATCAGATTCGCCAGCAGCAGAAGCATCGCGATGGCCGCGCCGAGGGGCCAGTTGAGGGTGCCGAGGAACTCGTCGTACGCCGCCGTCGCCACCACTTTCAGGCGCCGCCCGCCGATGATCGCCGGGGTGGCGAAGGCCGAGGCAGCCAGGGCAAAGACGATGATCGAGCCGGACAGCACGCCGGGCATGATCTGCGGCAGGATGATCCGGCGGAACACCGTCAACCGCGACGCGCCAAGGGAAAGGCCCGCCCACTCGACCTGCAGATCCAGCCGCTGCAGGATAGCCCAGACGGCAATGACCATGAACGGCACCAGCACATGGGTCAGGGCGATAACCACGCCGACCTGGGTGAACAGCATTTTCACCGGCTGGTCAGTGATGCCCACGGCTTGCAGGGCATCGTTGATCAGGCCGTTGTTGCCCAGCAGAATCGCCCAGCCCAGGGTCCGCACCACCACGGAAATCAGCAGCGGCCCCAACACCACCAGCAGGAACAGCGACCGCCAGCGCGGCGCCATGCGCGCAATGATGATGGTTTCCGGAATGCCCAGCAGCACGCACAGCACCGTGACTGCGAGGGCCATGCCACCGGTGCGCAGGAATATCTCGTGGAAGTAGTCGTCCTTGAACACCTCCAGGTAATTGCCAAGGGTGTAGATCGGCACCACGCCGTCGGTGTCGCTGAACAGGTTCAACGACAGCACGGCGGTCAGCAACAAGGGCGCCAGCAACAGCGCGATGAACACCAGCAATGCCGGCCCGCTCAGCAGCCACGGCGCCACGCCCACCCGTTCGGCGTCATACCTGGCCATGGGCGACCTCCCGGTCCAGCAGGCGCAGGTCGTCGTCGGACCAGTCCAGCCCGACCTCGCTGCCCTCCTCCGGCGGCGGTGTGCCGAGGTTGGGCAGGGTCATGTGCACCAGCCCCAGGCGACTTTCCACCGCCATCAACCACAGGTTGCCGAGAAACACCCGCAGCCTGACGCGCCCGGAAAACCGTCCGCTGCCCAGCGCCACCAAACGGATTTTTTCCGGACGGATGTAGACGTTGACGTCATTGCCCAGCGTGCGGTCTTCGTGGGGCACGTGCATCAGCGTGTCGTGGACCTGCACGTGGCAGCAGCGGTCGTTACGCAATTGCACCGCGCCAGCGAAGGCGTTGGTCTTGCCGAGGAACGCCGAAGCGAAGGGCGAATGCGGCCGCTCGTAGGCTTCGAACGGCGTGTCGATCTGCACGATGCGGCCCTTCTGCATCACCGCGATGCGGTCGCTCATGGTCATGGCTTCGACCTGATCGTGGGTGACCAGAATGGTGGTGATGCCCAGCTCGCGCTGAATCGCCCGCAGTTCGATGTGCATCTCTTCGCGCAGCTTGGCGTCGAGGTTGGACATCGGCTCGTCGAGCAACAGCAGGTTCGGGCGGATCGCCAATGCGCGGGCGATCGCCACCCGCTGGCGCTGCCCGCCTGACAGGGCTTTCGGGTAACGCTCACCGAGGCCGGCGAGGCGTACCAGATCCAGCGCTTCATCGACGCGCTTGCCGCGTTCGACCTTGGGCACGCCGCGCATCTCCAGGCCGAAGCTGATGTTCTGCGCCACGGTCATGTGCGGAAACAACGCATAGCTCTGGAAGACGATGCCCAGCCCGCGCTGTTCGGGGCGCACGTGGGTGATGTCACGGCCGTCCAGAACGATACGACCTTCCGTAGGCTGCACGAATCCGGCGATGGATTGCAGGGTGGTGGTCTTGCCGCACCCGGACGGGCCGAGCAAGGCGATGAACTCGCCGTGCCGGACTTCCAGGTTCAAACCGTCAATGGCCCTAAACGTGCCGTAGGTCTTGACGATGCCTTCGAGGGTGAGAAATGCCATGGGCGTGCCACGCAGGCGGACCTGCGTCTCCAGAAGGGTGCTGGGGAAGATCGGCGTGTACGTCGATCAGCGACTGTCGATCAGCGAGAGCGATCGGTGACGCTAGCGCTCGACGGTGCGGTTCCAGCGCGTGGTCCACTCGCTGCGCTGCTGGTTGATGGTTTCCCAATCGACCTTGATCAGCGCGTTGACCTTCTCCGGCCCGTACGGCATGCGCGCGGCGACATCATCCGGCAGCTTGACGGTCTGGTTCACCGGCGCGAAGCCGTTCTCCCGCGCCTGGATTTCCTGCACTTCAGGTGACAGCACGTACTGAATAAACGCCTGGGCGAGTTCGGATTGCGCGTTGGGGGTCACGCTGCACGCGGCGACCTGCAAGGCAATGCCGCCTTCCTTCGGGTAGATGAATTTGAGCGGAAAGCCGGTGCCCTGCAACGCCACGGCCCGACCGCTGCCGTACACCGCCATGACGATGTCGCCGTTCTGCATCATCCCGTCCATCTCGCCCGGCGCCGACACCCACGCGAGCACGTTAGGACCGATTTCGTCCTTCAGCGCCTTGAAGCCGGGGTCGATGTTTTTCTCGCCGCCGCCCCTCAGCCGGGCCATTTCCACCAGCGTGTGCAGGCCATAGGTGTTGGTCACCGGCGGCATGCCGAGCAATTGTTTGAAGCGTGGGTCAGTGAGGTTTTCCCAGGAATCCGGTGCCGCCCAGCCGCGCTTCTTGAACGCCTCTTCGTTGTAGCCGATGCCGGTGGCCACCACGCCGATCCCCGTGGCTTCAGGGCTCAGCCGTGCCAGCGGATAGAGGTCCTTGTAGATCGGCGCATCGCTGAGCTTTTCGCACAGGCCCATCTGCAACGCCTGGTACATCGGGCCGTCGTCCATCATCGCGACGTTGATCTGCTGACGGCCTTTCTGCGCCTGGAGCTTGGCCAGGGTTTCCGTGGAGTTGCCGGCGACGTAGACGACTTTGACGTTGTGTTGTTTTTCGAAGGCGGGAATGACGCGGTTCTTGTACATCTGCTCGGTGGAGCCGCCGACGCCGGCCACGTACAGCGTGGTCTCGGCGAAGACGGGTGTGCTGCCAACGGCGGCAAGCGTCAGGGCAACGGCCATGGCACTGCGGTGGAAGGGACGAAACGGTCGTGCTGCTGAGGAAAGGTCGAGGCTATTCACAGACTATCTCCGAAGTGCATGGGGGCAGATCGAACAATGCGTCAGTCGCTTCGGTGTGAACCGAAGCCATGCATGCAGCGTGCATGCTCCCGGCGAATCCATCGCGGGGTGGCGCATCTTCATGTGCGCTATGGGTGGCTGGTTCGAGTATTGCGACGGGGCGTCCATATGGTCAAATACGGATATAGGCCTTAGTTATTCATATTTGATATGGAGCGCGACATGAACCTGAGACAGATCGAAGCCTTCCGCAGCGTCATGCGCCTGGGTTCCATGACCGCTGCCGCCGAGGTGCTGTTTACCTCGCAGCCCAACATCAGCCGGCTGATTGCCCAACTGGAACTCAGCACCGGGTTGACCCTGTTCAAGCGCGCCGGCGTCAGGCTGATGCCGACTCAGGAGGGTCAGGCCTTCTTTCAGGAAGTCGAGCGCGCCTACGTCGGGCTGGACAGCCTCAAGTTGTCGGCGAAGAACATCCGCAATCTGGGTACGGGCCGCTTGCGGGTGGCGGCAGTACCTTCCACCGGCATGAGCATGATGCCCCGGGTGCTAAAGGCGTTTACCGAGACGCGACCGGAGCTGACGGTGTCTCTGCACGTGAACTCCTCGCCCACCGTCGAGCAGTGGGTAAAGTCGCAGTTCTGCGATGTGGGGATTGTGGTGCACCCTGGCGATGTCGACAGTCAGCAGATCGAGCTGCTCAGCGAAGTGGCAGCGGTGTGCGTGTTGCCGGCGTCCCATCCCTTGGCGACCCGAGCGCAGATCACCTTCACCGATCTGGAGGGAGAGACCTTTGTGTCGCTGTGCCACGGCGACGGCACCCGGGCGCTGGTGGACGGTCTGTTCGAGCAGGCCGGCGTTGAGCGGGTCATGACCGTGGAGGCGCAGTACAGCGCGATCAATTGCGAGATGGTGGCGCTGGGCATGGGCATCACCCTCGCCCACCCGCTGGTGGCCCGGGATTATCGCCACCGCGATATCGTCATCCGCCCGTTTGTGCCGCAGATCCTCTTCCCCACCTACGTCATGTGGGCACCGGCCCAAGTGCCGACGAAATTGTCCGAAGAGTTCGTTGACACGCTGAAGGCGTTCTACCGGGACATCGTTTTTTAGGAGCACGCCGCGGCAGCGCCCCCCTTCAGACACCGATCGACTGTAGGAGCGTGGCTTGTCCCGCGATCTGGCGCGCAGCGGCAGCATTCCAGGCGCCGCATTCCGTCAGGCGAAGCGGGTCCAAAGGTTTCACGACCGGTCTCCGGCCGATCGCGGGACAAGCCACGCTCCTACAGAACCTGCGTGGGCCGCGTGCTTAGGGTTCCAGAGATTCATTGGAGGACGGCGGGAGTAGCGTTCAATGCCCGGCATAAAAAAAGGCCGTGACGCACAACGGCGTCACGGCCTTTTCCACACGTCATTCAATCAATCCAGACGGAACGCGATCACGCTGTCGCCCAACGTGGTGCCGAGCGAGCCGTGCCCGCCGGCGGAGATGACGACGTACTGCTTGCCGTCGCTGCCCATGTAGGTCGAAGGCGTCGCCTGACCGCCCGCCGGCAGCTCCTTCTCCCAGAGCACGTCACCGGTGTTGACGTCGTACGCGCGGATGAAGTTGTCCGCCGTGGCGCCATGGAACACCACGCCCCCCGCCGTCACCAGCGGACCGCCGTGGGCGACCATGCCCATCGGGAAACCGATCGGGAAGCGGCCCGGCAGGAAGCTGGTTTTGAGGTTCTGGGTGGTGCCGGTGCGGCGCATCCACGCGGTTTTGCCGGTGGTCAGGTCCACCCCGACCATGCGGCCCCACGGCGGCGCAATGCACGGCACGCCCAGCGCCGAAGCGAACTGCTTGATCCGAATCGCGTAGTCGCCGTTGAAGTTCTCGTTCCAGTAAGGCGTACCGTCCTGGGTGAACAGCCGCTTCTCGGCGGTTTCCGGGGTGCGCTTGATCAGGTGATAGGTGTAGGCCAGGCGTACTGGTGCGGCGATCAGAATCTGGCGATCCGGATCCACCGCCACCGAGCCCCAGTTGAACGCCCCGATGTTGCCGGGGAAGATCAACGAACCCTGCTCGGTGCTCGGCGTCCACGGGTTGCCGTCGTAGCGCAGCGTGTTGTAGGTCGTGCGGCAGGCCATCTGATCGAAGGGCGTCAGGCCCCACATCGATTTCTCGCTCAGGGGTTCCGGGATGAAGTTGATTTTCGACACCGGCTGGGTCGGCGCGAAATGCTCGCCCGGCACGCCGCCCTGGGTCGACACATTGACCTGATCGACCGGGACAATCGGTTCCCCGGTCAGGCGGTTGAGCACGAAAATATTGCCCACTTTGGTTGGCAACAGCAGCGCCGGTTGCTGGCTGCCCTCTTTGCCGACGTCCATCAGGGTCGGCTGCGACGGGTTATCGCGGTCCCACAGGTCGTTGTTCGAGGACTGGAATTTCCACTTGAGCGCACCGGTGTTCAGGTCCAGCGCCACCAGCGTGTCACGGAATTTTTCCGTGTTGCTGTTCGGGTCGCGGTTAATGCCCAGCTCGTCTGGCGAGGCATTGCCGAACGGCACGAACACCAAGCCGTTTTTCATGTCGGCGCTCAACGTGCCCCACGCCACGGGTGTGTCCTGCGGGTAGGTCTGTTCGGCGGCAATGGGCTGGGTCAAGTCCGGGTTGGCCGGGTCGAAGTTCCACACCAGCGTGCCGGTCACAGCGTTGTAGGCGCGGATCACACCCGACGGGTTGCCATCGTTGTAGCCGTTGTCCATCACCGAACCACCGACGATGACCAGATCACCGGCGATCAGCGGCGCAGCGGTCTGCATCAGCGCATGGGGACGGATCTCGCCCATGTTGGTGCTGAGATCGATCACCCCGTTGTCGCCGAAATCGCTGCACAGCGTGCCGGTGTCAGCGTCCAGGGCCACCAGTTTTGCGTCCGCAGTGGCCGTGATGATGCGCTTGGCGCACTGGCTCGATGGGGTGGCTGCAGCGGTTGCGGCCGGCGCGTAATAACTGACGCCACGGCAGGTCTGATGCTGCTGCAGGTACGAACGGTTTTTCTCCGGCACCCACTTCCAGTCCGACTTGCCGGTTTCGGGGTTCAGCGCGTGCACTTCGTTGTGCGCCGTGCAGACGTACACCCGGTTGTTGACCTTCAACGGCGTGGCTTCGAAGGTGTACTCGCCGGCGTCTTTGGCGGCATCGCGCAGATCGCCGGTGTGGTATTCCCACGCCACGGTCAGTTTCTTCACGTTGCCGGCATTGATCTGGTCAAGGCTGGAGAAACGCTGACCGCTGTTGGTGCCGCCATAGGCCACCCAGTCATTACCGGCTTCACCCGTGCTGCGGGTCGCCAGCGGGGTGTCGATCTTGCCGGCCACCGGGTAAGGGTCGTAGAACATCACCGCCAGCACGATCAGCATCATCACGCCGACGGTGCCGCCCAGAAACGGATGGAAGCGGCGGGTATCGCCCGGGTTCTGCGCCTTGTACAGCGGGCGCACCACCCACGGCAGCGCCAGCCACAGACCCAGCAGCGCGAACAGGTCGCCGCGCGGAATCCACTGCCATTTGTCGAAGCCGACCTCGTAGACGATCCAGATCAGAATCGCCCACATCAGCAGCGCATACACCGTCAGCGCCGACTGCTTTTTCAGCATCAGCAGCACCGCCGAGGCCAATACCGCGAGGGCGATCATCGAGTACGCCGCCGAGCCGCCGGCGGCCACCAGTTGCGCACCCATGTACAACAGGGCAATGGCGAAAATCGCCATCACCGCCCCAGTCACTCTCAAGATCATTGTTGGTTTTCCGTGTTGGGGCCGGTGATGGCTCCCGAGTGGGAAGTGGGCGAAAGCGGGAGGTCCGAGCCGCCCGTTCGCAAGCGTTCCCGACCATACTAGCGCCCACACCCTGCGCCACAAAAACCTTTGTGCCCCCTTTCCGAATGTCTGACGCAGGGCCTTTAGCGTTAGGGGTGGTTGCGGGTGTAAAGGGACGACGGCACTGGCGTGCTTATTAACTCATGAGAGAGGCGCACTTTTACAGCGCCCACGGTTCAGCGGTCGCCAGTGTTTCTCCAGAGACTCCTGATCAGTTCAAATTAAACTTTGGGCGCAGTCACTCACATAATGAGCGACACAGAAGTGCTATTAACCGCCAAAGATGATGAATATGTATCCGCAACTAAGGCGGCTATGCAGTCGTCTGAATGGTCGAGGATTCCTCAGCGCGGAGAGAGCTTACCAGCAACCTAAACCTAATAGCAATTAGGTTTTCCATACGGCAAGTCAAGCTATGGTTTTGCTCTATTATTGGCAATATTCATCTCTTTAATTCGTTTAAAGGGCGTTTTATTGCCGTGAATCAAGATTATCGGTCTTCAGCTCAGCACTGCACCGCCTTCGGAAACCTTCCTGAAAGCCCCTTTTCGATCACCGCTCGTCTAATTAAAAATTAATCTTGCAAACGCTGAACTAATCAGTAGATTCCGCAGACTTAACGTTCGCCCTGTTCTCACAGGGCGGGTTTGCGCGTTCATTTAATTTCCACACCCCATCAATCGAGAAACAATCGATGAATAGAACCATGCTGTCTGTGTGCAGCGTCGTGCTTTTCGGCGCCTGCAGTTTTGCTGCTGTTGCGGCGGACTCCACGTCCACTCAAAACGCCACTTCTGCAGAAACAATTCGCGCCCAAGTTGAGAAACAGCGCGACCAGCTTTCCGGCGTTGACAAGGTTGCCGTGCCAGCTACCCAGACTTCGTCCGCCGTGCTCGATGCGCCGGTCGACACCGGTGACGCGCCGGTACTGGTGCAGAAGCCATGACCGAACCACGCACCCCGCCGTCCGGCCTCCGTCAGCAACCCGTGAGCGCATTCCCGATGTCAGTTTTCAAACACACCCTGGCCTTGAGCCTGTTGTCCCTTGGCGTGCTGCAAGCCAACCTGGCCCTGGCGGAGGTCACGCCGGCCACCGGCAACGCCGTCGAAGCCCGGGTCAGTTCGATCCTCGACAACATGAGCCAGTCCGAGAAGATCAACTTCACCCGCGTCAACGACGGCCACATGATCCCGTCTTTGCTCAAATGGGGCATCAAGGGCACCGTGGCCTACGACTCCTCCATGGGCGTGCACGTCAACAACGCCACATTCGGCGCGCAGTACCCGTCACAGTCCGCTCTCGCGGCGACCTGGAGCATCAACCGCGCCAAGGAATTCGGCCTGGCTATCGCCTACGAGACGCGGATCTCCGGTGGTCAGCAAATGCTCTCCCCGGGCGTTAACCTGTACCGCACGCCGTACAACGGGCGCTCGGCGGAATACGCCAGCGGCGAAGACCCGTTCATCGGCGCCGTACTGGCGCCGGCCGTGGTCAACGGCATTCAGGCACAGGGCATTCAGGCGAGCGGCAAGCACTACCTGGCCAACGAACAGGAAGCCAACCGTCAGGCGCTGAATGTCGTGGTGGACGAGCGCACCCTGCGTGAGCTGTATCTGCCGGGCTTTGAGTCGATGGTGAAGAACGCCAATGTCGCCTCGATCATGTGCGGCTTCAACAAGATCAATGGCGATTACGCCTGCGAAAACCATCACCTGATTACTGAAGTGCTCAAGGGTGAATGGGGCTATCAAGGCACCGTGATCAGTGACTTCAACGCGATCCATGACGCGTTCAAAGGCGCGTGGGCCGGCACCGACATCGACATGCCGTCGGGCCTGCAATTCACTGAAGCCAACCTGATGCCCTATGTCTGGAGCGGCCAGCTGAGCCAGAACGTCATCGACGACAAGGTCAAACGCAACCTGCGCGCCATTGTCAGCTATGACTTCCAGGAAAACCTCAACACCGCCAAGACCCTGGACCACCCCGAGTACGGCCAGCGCGCTTCGCTGAACACAGCGCGTGAGTCGATCGTGCTCCTGCGCAACGAGAACACCGCAGCGGGCAAACCGCTGCTGCCGCTGGCCCGAGACGCCAAGATCGCGGTCATCGGTGACTGGGCCTATCAGGCGCCGGCATCGCCGTTCGGCACCGCGAACTCGCCGCCCAACAGCTACGTCACCGAGCTGAGCGGCCTGCAGCAACTGGCATCCAGCAGCGCCAACGTCACCTACCTTCCCGAGCTGAGCCTGAACCCCAAAGCCTCGGCCTGGTTTCAGCCCGCGGTGGGCAGCAATAACGTCAACAATGCCGGCGTGAAGGCGGAATACTTCGCCAACACCAGCTTCTCCGGCAGCCCGGCCGTGACCCGCGTCGAACCTGGCGTGAACCTCAACTGGACCACCGGCACCAACGAAACCAACGCCGGCACCACCGCGGTGTCCGGTTTCAGCCCGACCCCAGGCGCATTCTCGGCACGCTACACCGCCACCATCAAGCCGAGCGTTTCCGGCGCCCAGGTGTTCAAGGTGCGTGCGGACGGCCCGTACAAATTGTGGGTCAACGACGAGCTGGTCCTGCAGAGCGACGGCGCGCCGTACTCCGGCGACGTGGTCAACGCGCTGACAACGTCAGGCAAAACCGCCGCGCTGGTGGCCGGCAAGTCGTACTCGGTGAAGCTTGAGTACCAACGCATTCAGGGCAACTTCATCCCTGCGCTGGGTGGCGTGACCGGCGTGCAGATGAGCTGGGCCGCGCTGCGTCCGCCGAAGGACCTGTCCAAGTACGACGCGGTCGTTATTGCAACAGGCTCCAACTACGAGCACGAAGGCGAAGGCTCCGACCACGGTTTCGAACTGCCTGACCAGCAAGCAGAGCTGATCAGCTTCGTCACCAAGGCCAACCCCAACACCATCGTGGTCATGCACGGCGGCGGTTCGGCGGACATGCAGCCGTGGGCGAGCAAGGTCGGCGCATCGCTGCAAGCCTGGTTCCCGGGTCAGCAAGGCGGCCAGGCCCTGGCCGAGATTCTGTTCGGCAAGGTCAACCCGTCGGGCAAGCTGCCGATCACCATCGACAAGAAGATCGAGGACAACCCGAGCTACACGTCGTACCCGGATCCGGCTGCCTACCGTGGCGACAACGCGCTGACCGAAATGACCTACAGCGAAGGCCTGTACATGGGTTATCGCGGTTATGACAAGAAGCACGCCAAGCCGCTGTATCCGTTCGGTTACGGCCTGTCCTACACCACGTTTGGTTACAGCGACCTGAAGCTGTCGACCAACGTCATGGCGCCGGGCAGCACGGTCGATGTCACCTTCAAAGTGACCAACACCGGTGACAAGGCCGGCTTCGAAGTGGCGCAGCTGTACGTCCACCCGAACAACCCGGCGGTCGACCGTCCCGAGAAAGAGCTGAAGGGCTTCACCAAGGTTTACCTGCAACCGGGTGAAAGCAAGACCGTGAGCATCCCGATCGATTCGCGCTCCCTGGCGTACTACGTCGAGAAGACCGACAGCTGGGATGTGGACGCCGGCAAGTTCAAGATCCTCGTAGGGCCTGATTCCGAAGACCTGCCGCTGGATCGCACCTTGATCACGCTGTTCCCGGAACACCTGACCACCCGCGACAGCAACCCGCTGCCGCTGCCACTGCGCAAGGCAGTGCAGGTCAGCGCTTCGCAAACCTACTGAGTGGGTAAGCCGGTCGGATTTCTGATCGCGTCTTAAATCTTGGCTAAAACGGCCACTTCAAGCTCAGGGACGAGCTTGAAGGTCGGCTTTCAAACGGCGCAGGTAGCCCTCGAACACCGCCATCACGTCGACATCTTCCGGGGCCCTGAGCCACTGGATCTGCACACCGTCCATGACCGAGAAGATCTCCTGAGCGAGTGCCTTCACGTCGATGTCCGGGCGCACCTCCCCCGCCTCGATCAACGCCTGCAGATGCCCGCGCGCATGCTCGTGGGTGATGTGAAAGCGCGTCTTGTACCAGTCGAAGGCCGGATGCGCCTCTGACAGGCTTTCCGTATTGAGCACCATCGCCGCCTGACACTCGGCAGCGTCCTGGACGCTGAAACTCATGCTCATCCGCACGAATTTGATGAACCCCTCCAGCGTCATCTCCATGGTCAGTTCACTGAACCGCGACACCACTCGCTGATCTCGCCGCTCCAGCAGCGCATTGAGCAGCGCCTCCTTGTTCGGAAAATGATGCAGCAGGCCGACGGTGGTGATGCCGGCGAGCTGCGCGACATCTTTCATCGACGCACTGGAATAACCATTGCGGGCGAAGATCAGCGTCGCCGCGTCGAGCAAGGCGGCACGACGCATTTCACCCTTGGGTGCACGCCGCCGCTTCGGCGAGGCCATCTCGGGCGAGTCATTCCCTGATTCGTCGTCTGTCATAAGCCCTTGTCTCGCAGATTCAAATAAAGCCCGACCGAGCACGGCAACTGCCTGCTCACGCCACGGCCTGCGCGGCGCCCCGGCGCTGAAAAAACCGCCTGGCCGTCAGGGACGCGATTGTAATCGAAGTCACGGCAATCAATGCGTTACCGGTGAGCATGGCCGGGAACGCACCGGCCGCACCGAACAGGTGAATCCCGCCCAGCACGAACGGCACGGTCCCCAGCGTTGCCCGCAGCCAGGCGAACAGCGCCACCAGCCACGGCCGGCCCAGGGTCACAAACATCGCGATGGCGACGAAATCCAGCCCGATCAGCGCCCACAGCCCGCCGCCGATGTGGCAGAACGCTAAAAAGATCGCCCGCCCGGCGCCTTCCAGTTCGTAGGTGTCAGCCAGCGGAGTGGCCACCAGCAGCAGCACGGCCCAGACCAGCAGGCCATAGACGATCACCAGCCTGCGGCTGAACACGATGGCTGAGGCGACGCGAGCATCGCGATGGGCGCCGATGTTCTGCCCCAGCACCGGCGCCAGCGCGCTGGGCAGGGAGAAGAACACGCAGTAGGCAAACTGCATCACGCGGTCCATCACCGCCATGGCCGCCAGCGCCGACGTGCCATAGGCGCCGATCGACGAGACCAGATAGGTGAGGCCCACGGGCGTCGCCAGGTTGCCGACCATGGCGGGCAAGCCGACCTGCATGACCTTGCGCGTGTGCAGGCGCAGCAGGCGCCAGCGGAGGGTAAACGGCATCCCCAGCCGCGCCCGCAGCCAGTAAATGCCCAGGCCCAGGGACACCAGCGCCGACAGCGCATAGGAAATCCCCGCGCCTTCGAGCCCGAGGCCAAAGCCGAAAATGAACAAGGGGTCAGCCAGCGCCAGGGTCGCCGCACCTGACAATACGACCCACAGGGCGCGGCGGCTGTCGCCGGCGGTTCGCAGGATTTGCGCCGACATCTGCATGGCCGACTGCAACACGCTGAACGGCAGGGTCAGCCAGATGAAAATTCGCGCGGCTTCGTAGGTGCTGGCGTCCGCGCCGAGCCAATGGGTGAGCGGAACCAGCAGCGCCAGTTGCAACGCCGCCGCTGCGCCCGACGCGATCACCACCATCACCATCAAGTGGGTGACCAGACGCGATGACGCCTTCGCGGCGCGATGGCCGATCCGCTCCGACAGCACCGTTGCGGCGGCAATGATCAGCCCGCTGGACACGGCACTGTTGAGGAAGATCAACACCTTCGCCACCCCCGTCGCGGCGAGCAGCAACGGGTCGTGAAGCATCGAGACGTAGAGCAGCGTGAAGATGTCCACCAGGAACACCGCGAGCAGGCTCAAGGCGCTGGTGCTCGACATCACCAGCACGTGCCGGGCCACCGAGCCTTCGGTGAAAACAGCGCGCGGGTGAGTCATGAACACTCCAGAACTAAACAGTGGCCAGATGCGGCAGCGGGTGTGATGGATGGAAGCGGCGCTGCCGGGACAGCGCGCGCACTTTATACGTTTGTGCCCAGCGCCGCCGTATTTCTCGCCGCCAGCAGCGCGTGAAAGTCCGAGGTGGTCAGCGGGAGACTGAGGAAATAGCCCTGCCCCTCCTCGCACTGCACTGACTTGAGCAATTGCAGGTCCTCGGCGGTTTCGATGCCCTCGGCCGTAACCGTGAGTGACAGCGCCCGGCCCAACCCGACGATGGCCTGCACGATGGAGCGATCGCCCTCGCTTTCGCTGAGGCGGGTCAGAAAGCTGCGGTCGATCTTCAGCCCGTCGAAGGGGAAGGTGCGCAAGTAACTCAACGACGAATACCCGGTGCCGAAGTCGTCCATGGCGATGCGCACCCCCAGTTGCTTGAGCGTCTGCATGACATCGAGCGCCCCGACGGCGTCATCAATCATGACCCCTTCGGTGATCTCCAGTTCGACCCGCGACGGCTCGATCCCGGTGGCCTTGAGGGCGGCCTGAATGCGCGCCGGCAGGTTGCCGCGCTTGAATTCGGCCGGCGACAGGTTGATGGAAATGAACAGGTGCTTCGGCCAGCCCGCGGCTTCACTGCAGGCCTGGGCCATGACCCAGTCGCCGAGGGGGATGATCAGCCCGCTTTCCTCGGCGATGGGGATGAAGGTGTCCGGGGGAATCAGGCCGCGCTGGGGATGCTGCCAACGCACCAGCGCTTCGGCGCCGACCATTTCGCCGTCGGAAATACGGAAACGCGGCTGGAAATGCAGGCGCAGTTCATCGTGTTTGATGGCATAGCGCAGGTCACTCTCCAGCCGACGGCGCTCGATGATCTTCGCGTTCATGTCGCCTGCGTAAAACCGCCAGGTGCCTCGACCGCTGGCCTTGGCCTCGTACAGTGCGATGTCGGCGTACCGCAGCAGCTCGGCGGCCTCGCGCGCATCGGTGGGCGCCATGGCGACGCCGATGCTGGCGCTGACGAATATTTCCTGGTCGTCGATCTCCACCGGGCGTTCGATCGACTCGATCAGCCGTCGGCACAACGCCTCGACTTCGTCCTGGGTCTGGGGGTCGCTGAGGATCAGCACGAATTCGTCGCCGCCCACCCGCGCGACCAGATCGCCGTGGCGCACGCAATCGGACAACCGACTGGACACGTCGTTGAGCACGCGGTCGCCGGCGGCGTGGCCGAGCAGGTCATTGACCGGTTTGAAGCGGTCCAGGTCAATGCTCAGCATCACCAGTGGCTGATCGAGGGTCGGCAACGCTTTCAGCTTGCCGTCCAGAAACTCCTGCAAGCGGACCCGATTGGGCAGCCCGGTCAGGGCGTCGTGCTGGGAGAGAAACTCAATGCGCCGACGGGCCTCCACTTCTTCGGTGACATCGGTGGCCGTACCGCGGAATCCGCCGACCGCCATCGACCGCGCTGACAGGCGACTGATGCGCTCGCGCCCGCAGGTCTCCAGGTAGCGGCACTGAATGGTGATGTCGGGGCGACGGTTGGGGATCGCCAGCCACTGCGACACCTGGCCGAGCTCGGTTTGCAGCAGATCGTCCATCGAGGCGCCGACCCACTGGGCGCGGTTCAGTCCGGTCA
Source organism: Pseudomonas sp. W5-36 (assembly GCF_046540455.1). NCBI lineage: Bacteria > Pseudomonadati > Pseudomonadota > Gammaproteobacteria > Pseudomonadales > Pseudomonadaceae > Pseudomonas > Pseudomonas sp. W5-36. The sequence goes on from NZ_JAXCIQ010000017.1 coordinate 46,319, forward strand.
CGATTTCAAAGCGGTCCGAGAGGTAAGTGAAACGCCCTGCGCTGTCGATTTCCCAGACCCAGTCCGAGCTGGCTTCCACCACGTCACGAAAGCGCGCTTCACTGGTGGCCAATGCGCTTTCACTTTTTTGCAGGGACGCGTAGCTGTCATCCAGGGAGCGCGCGGCGGCGGTGGCGCGACGCAGGATAGCCCAGGTCATCAGGCACACCAGCGCGGCGGCCAGACCGATCAGCGGCAGGCCGAGGGTCAGCAAGCGCAGGCCTGGCTTGGGGGGCGTCCAGTGCAGGGCGCCGGCAGTACCGCCTTCGCCCAGTGGAAAGACCGAGACTTGGTTGAGCTCGTTGGGCGTTGCAATGTGCAGGCCGTCTACGCCGTATTCCTTGCCCAGAACGGCCAGCTTGGCGTCGTCCAGCACGTCGACGAAGATCAGCACCGAAGGCGCCCGGCCATCGGCGGTCACCCCCGGGTCGGTGCCAGGGGTGATAGCGGCTGCGGCAACCAGCGCGGGTGTGCCGTTCAGGTCGACGAAGGCGGTGACCGGCGTGCCTGTCTCGGCCCCTTCCCTGGCCTTGGCCAGCAGCCGGTCCTTGGCCTGTCCCAGCCACGGATCGGCATCAACCTTTTGCAGCTGTCCTGCGATCACCGCATACACCGTACGACCGGCGTCATTGATGACGAACAAACCCTTAAACCCGAAATCGCTGTACAGCGTAGGTCCGATGTTCTGGCGGACGAACGCCCACTCCGTGTCCACCTGCAAATGCAGGTAGCGGTAGGCATCGCCCCAGTAGGCGTAGTCCCTGACCGTGACGGACAGCGATTTTTGAAGAGAGCGCATTGCCTTCTCGGTGTAGAACGCGCTTTCGATCTCCTCGTTGTGATCAAGGTCATGGGCGAGGAAGGCCAGCAGATAGGCGGCCAGCAGAAAGACGCCTGCCAGCAGGAACACGAACTTGAACAACGAACCCCGCGCCAGGGCGACGGTCGAGGGGCTGGCGGGTTTGATGACATTGGGGATGGGCTGGTTTGACATGGCTTTCCGCAAGCTGAAGACCGGTGGGTCGCTTAGGTCTGTATCGGCGGCGCCGTGGCAATAATGAGCTGGACCTCAGCGCGCAGGCTGTCGTTGTCTTCGCTCAACACGGCCACACGCTGATTGGCCTGTGCCAGTTGCTCGTTCGCCTGTGACACCGCTTTCGCCAGGGATTTACTGTCCGCTTTTATAGCCACCAGTTGCTCTTGAAGCTGCTCACGGGCGCCGTCGGCTTTGGCGGTGGCCATCTGCGCGCTGCGAAGTTCTGTGGCGAGGCGCTGCGCCTGGTCTTGCTGATCGGACAACGCCCGGGCCTGTTGACGCATCTCGCCGAGCAAACGCTCGTTGTCGCGGTTCAGGCGCGTGGATTCATCCTGCTTGACCACCAGCGTCTCCTGAAGCTTTCGCTGCTCCAGCTGGATCTGCTGAAGCTGGGCTTCATGGCGACGCTGATCCTGCTCGCGCTGCTCCTTGATAGCATCGCGGTAATGCTCCAGCGCGGCGCGGGCGTGCACATGCTTTTCTTCGAGGGACTGAATTTGCACGTCCTTGTCCTGCACGCGCCTTTCAAGGTCTTGGCACTGCTGGCTCAGACCGGCGTTGCGCGTCAGTTCCGACTGCCAGGAGGAGTGGGTGGTGTGCAACTGGGCGCCCTGTTCGGTCAGCGCGGCGTGTTGCGATTCGCACTGGTGCCGGGCTGACTTCAGCTCCAGCTCAAGGGCTTCCAGCCGGGTTTCCCATGCTGATCGTTGTTGATCGAACGCCGCCTGCGCCTGGGCAACGACCTGCGCGCCCTCCTCCGTCAGCCGATCAAGCAGGCTTTCAACCAGCGCCTTCAGCTCCTCGCTCATACGCTCCCGCGACGACACCTCGGCCGGCGCCTGGGCGTCCAGTTCCTTCAAGTACCGCGCAATGGTGGTTTTCGACCCGGTGTTACCCAGTTCCACCCGTACCGCGTCGATGCTGGGGTAGGCGCCCTTGCTCAGCAACGCCTGTCGTGCGCGTTCTACCACCGCCTTGTTAATGCCTCCGCGTGCCATGTCCACTCCTACTATTTCGTATCGTGTTACGTAACACGTTATTACAGGCTACATTAGCAGCTAGAACCTTGTGTGGAAATGTTTCTGCCAGCAGCCGATAATAGTGCTTTATCGCTTTTCAGACGGGTGAAAGGCGATCCCAGCCAGCAAAGCGCCCGTGTCACGCCGCCGAGGGACGTATGGAAAAGGCAGATCGATACCTGTCAGCAGGCACCCGCGCCAATACGCGGCGGAGCTATCGCGCCGCGATCGAGCATTTCGAAGTGGTCTGGGGCGGTTACTTGCCCACCACAGGCGACGGCATCGTCCGCTACCTCGCCGAGTACGCTGACAAGCACGCCATCAGTACGCTGAAGCAGCGGCTGGCGGCGCTGGCCCAGTGGCACGTCACCCAGGGGTTTCCGGACCCGACCAAAACACCCACCGTGCGGCAACTGCTCAAGGGCATTCGCGTCGTCCACCCGGCGCAGGCCAAACAGGCGGCGCCGTTGCTGTTGCGTCACCTCGAGCAAGCGGTGGCATGGCTGGAGAATGAGGCGAACGCCGCCTGGACACGGGGCGACCACAAGACACTGATGCGTCATCGTCGCTCCATCGCGCTGGTGCTGATCGGCTTCTGGCGAGGGTTTCGCGGCGACGAACTGGCCCGGCTGGACATCGGCAACACCCAGGCCCAGGCCGGCGAAGGCATCAGCTTTTATCTGCCGTACACCAAAGGCGACCGCCAGCATGAGGGCACCACCTTTCGCACCCCGGCGCTGAAGACCCTCTGCCCGGTCAATGCGTACATCAACTGGATCACCGTGGCCGGGCTGACCCAGGGGCCGGTGTTCCGCCGGATCGACCGCTGGGGCAACCTGTCCATGGACGCCATCAACGCCCACAGCCTGGTGCCGATGTTGCGGCGCATCTTTAAAGACGCCGGGCTGCCCGACGACCTCTACAGCAGTCACTCGATGCGCCGGGGATTTGCAACGTGGGCGTCAGGCAACGGCTGGGATATTAAAAGCCTGATGAATTACGTCGGCTGGAAAGACATTAAATCAGCGCTGCGTTATGTAGACCCGACCACGTCGTTTGGCGGCCTGGCATTGAAACCCGCTTTGAACACAGCGTTGCAGCCTGCAGCGCTCGGCAACAGCTGACAGGCGTGCATGTTTTAAAGCGCACCACAGCGCGTGAACTGGCAACCTTGCAGTCAAGGCAGAAAAGTTTGCTGTTAGTACTGGCATCCATGCACCCACTCGCACTACAGTGTCCACGGTTACACCAGTAATCACCGTGCGCTCCAATGTTCGCCAGTGCTAACGCCGCACGTCAGTATCAACAAACCGAAACATGGAGTTCCAATGTCTAAACTTGCTGAATACCGCCAACTCGAACGTCACCTTGCCGATCAGCTCGCTGCCCTCGAGGCCATGAAAGGCGATAAAGGCCTGGAACAGGAAATCGAATTCGAAGGCAAATTGCGTACGCTGCTCGGCGAATACAATAAGAGCCTTAAAGATATTATTTCGATTCTGGATCACCCGACCGGATCCAAACAGGGCAAGAACGCCAGCGCCCCCGAGAAAACCACTCGCAAAGCCCGCGCCGTTAAAGTGTATAAAAACCCGCACACCGGTGAAGTCGTTGAAACCAAAGGTGGCAACCACAAAACCTTGAAAGAATGGAAAGCCGAACACGGTTCCGACACGGTCGAATCCTGGGTTTCCTGATCGGCCTGTCTAGGGAGCTGGCTCACTGACCACTGCCCCATTGCCGATCTCCCGATGCATGCGCCCACGGCGCTGCATCGGTGATTCAAACGCTGCTCCCGTATTGATTTACGCTTCGCCGTCGCACACGCTCATCAGATAGATCCTCCCTTATTTCAACCCGGCATGTCCTCAGGGCTTCGCTACTACCTGTCTGTCGGAGCCATCCCGTGAAGAACATCGTTGCCGGCGTGCTGAATGTTTCATACCGCGACGTGGGACCCAGCGACGGCCCTGTCGTGATAGTGCTCCACGGATTCCCCTATGACATCCACGCCTATGACGAGGTGTCGGCGCGACTGGTTCAGGCTGGCTGCCGCTGCATCGTGCCTTATCTGAGGGGATACGGTCCCACCCGATTTGTCGATGCCGCCACACCCCGCTCGGGCGAGCAGGCGGCACTGGGCGCCGACCTCCTGGCACTCATGGACGCGCTGAACATTCCTCACGCCATTCTCGCCGGTTACGACTGGGGCGGACGCGCCGCATGTGTGGTCGCTGCGCTGTGGCCGGAACGGGTAACGGGACTGGTCAGTTGCGACCCCGGCTACAACATTCAGGACATCGCTGCTGCAAACACACCCGCCTCCCCCGAAACGGAACGGCGCCTGTGGTACCAGTATTACCTTCACGGCGAGCGCGGACGGGCAGGCCTTGCGGCCAATCGAACGGAGTTCTGCCGTTTGCTGTGGACGCTCTGGTCACCGACATGGGGATTCTCCGAATCCACGTTCACTGACACCGCTCAGTCGTTTGAAAACCCGGACTTTGTCGAGGTCGTGGTGCATTCCTACCGTCATCGTTACGGATTGGTTCCGGGCGATCCCGCCTATGCCTTTATTCAGGAGAAGCTCGCGCAAACGCCACTGATCAGGGTTCCGGCGGTGATCCTCGCAGGGGCAGACGATGGCGTCTCTTCAAAACGTGAGGGCGTTGCGGCGGTGCGGGGATTTGCAGGGCAAGTGCGGCGGCAGGTGATAGAGGGAGTGGGCCACAATGTGCCGCAAGAAGCGCCGGCAGAGTTTACCGATGCAATACTAAGCCTGCTGGACGATCATTGAGTGCATATAACCTGAGCCACTAGCGACTCAGGACTGCTCGGCATTGCTTAGCTCGACGGCTGACTTGGCCGCTTCAACTTCATCTTCAAAGTACAGTTCGGCGCCCCCCTCATCCTTGACGCGGAAGACGGCGGTTGCGCCGGACTGCCGGTGTTCAAGTGGGATGTCTTCACCTTCCAGTCTGACGACGGCCACGGCCATTATGATTCTCCTGCGGGAAACACTGACAACCAACCGAGCTGTTCACACTGGAACCTGCTGACATTGATGATCAGTTTGAACGTTCAAGGGCATGGTCATTACGCACAATAATCAGCGTAGAACCGAGTGTTGTGTGTGGGTACGTGGGGTGCTGAAGATTTGCGCGCTTTGCAGCGTGACAGGCAGCGGGCTGTATTCAAGGTTGATCAGGCGGACCCCGTTGATGTGAGGCTGCCCACAAGGAAGTGCACCAAAGGCAGTGGCCAGCACCATCTGGTCGTGCTCAAACAAAACGATGGTTTCCGCGGTCACGGCGTCCATGTAAAGCGAATAAGGGCACGACGCATCGGGACAAATCTGATGGCGAAGTTCGTTTAACACGCGCAGGCGGCGGTAGACAACGGTGCCTTCACCCAACGATTTGCTGTACCAGGTATTCATTGCGCTGCCCATCTTGTAAGCGTTATCAGTATCGACCCTGCCCTGATCCGATTCGTTCAACGGTAATAACGATCGAGCGAGGCCAACTTATGAACGGGCTTACAGGCGGGCTTGAAACAGAGCGTGGATCTTGCCGATGACCTGATCGATGTCGAAGGGCTTTTCAATCACCTCATCAAACAAATCCGGCCGCTCGGTCCCCATATAGGCCTGCGCGCCACTCATGAGCATGATCGGCGTCGCCATGTGAACTTGACGGGACTTGATTGTCTGGGCAAGTTCCAGACCGGTCATGCCCGGCATCATGAAATCGGTGATGATCAGGTCGGGGCGCTCGCGGTCAAGAATGGCCAGCGCTTTGCTTCCGCTGCCGGCGACGACCGTATGAAAGCCTTCGTCCTCCAGCGCAAAGCTGAGGATGTCGGCAATCAGGTATTCGTCGTCGATGATCAGAATGGTCGGCATCAGAGGGTCACTTCCCACGACGTCGCGAGGGTCTGGCGCCTGGTCAGGCAACTCAACGGCTCTGGCCACCCCCACGTTGCGAATCGCATATCTCAGACCTTCTTCATGGTGATTCCAGCGTTGCTCATCACGACTTCAAGTGGCGAGGGATCGTAGGCATTGTCTCTGATCTTCAGAATAGAAACCTGCCGCTGAAGTTCAGTCCGATGCTGCACGAATTGGACGAGCAGCAGGTTATCCACCACGCCGGAGACATCCGGTGTCGGGAGGTTTGCATGCTCGTCGAACAACCGATGGGCTTCCCATGCCGCCATCACCGTAACGCCCCGGCCGCGAAGCTCGCTGAGCAAGGTGTCCAGAACGTCCAGCACCCGACTCTGATCGGCGGCCGTGCGGCTCAGGGCATTCAGGCTGTCGATGAACACACGCTTGATCCGCAGCCGCTCTACCCGGTCGAGCAAGTCGTAACAGACACGATCAATCAGACCCGCCGAGGCCGGCGTCCAGACGATGTGCAGCGCCCCCGACGCTTCCAGCCCGGCGAAGTCCTTTCCGAGAGAACGCGCTTTGCTCATGGCCCGCTGCGGCGACTCGTGAAAGCCGAAGTACAGCCCGGGCTCCTGTGCCGAACAGCCGCCCAGAAACTGAATGCCCAGGGACGTCTTTCCCGCGCCAGAAGGGCCCATGATCAGGGTCACCGAAGAGCGGACCAGACCGCCACCGATGTGGGCGTCCAGCCCGTCGATGCCGCTGCTCAGTAGGGAATGGGGATGTTCGGGCATGGCGCCGGTGCGGGTGAGCATGCATTCCAGGCGCGGGTAAATGGAAATGCCCTGCTCGTTGATCTCGAATTCATGGGCACCAGGGATCGCGCCACTGCCCCGCGTCTTGCGCATCTTGACGCGCCGCACCGTGCGCGAGCCGACCATGTCTTCGCCCATCTCGATCACGCCGTCGACCATGGTGTGCTCGGGACTGCCATCGTCGAGTTGCGAACTGGTGAGGAACAGCACCGTGCAACCGGCGAATGCGGCATGCCCCTGCAGCTCGGAGATGAATTGCTTGGTGTCCAGCGGCGTTTCTGCCCTGGAGCGCGCGTTGAGCAGCCCGTCCAGTATCAGCAGGCTGGAATGCTGGCGGCTGATCTCGCGGCGCAGCAACTTGACCACTTCGTGCAGCCCGTCGTTCTCGAGGGTGTCGAACGCGCTGACGAACTGGATACTCTGGCCTACCGCACCGCGATCAAAGAAGCTCAGGGTCGAGAGGAAATGAAACAGCCGGTCGTGGGGTTCGGCGAGCAATGTTGCGAACAGCACGCGGCCGTTTTGGCGGACGTGGTTGAACCCCACCTGGTTGGCGAGAATCGTCTTGCCCGACCCCGGCCGTCCTTGAATGATGTATGACGCGCCCGCAACAAGGCCTCCTTTGAGCACTGCGTCGAAGCCCTTGATCCCGCTTTCAAGGCGTTTTAGCTGATTCAAATCTGCTCCCTCTCCTGATGTGCATCAGGCCTGAAAATACGCATTGCTCACGCGCGAAGGCCAATACAGTGGCGGGTAATCGCGGATCAGTCCAGCCCGTCGCAACGTTGCGGATTGCGCGGCGTGCAGTGGCTGAGCAGGTATCTCATTCGGTCCCCTCGGCAGCGACAAAAAAAAGCCCGCTTTCGCGGGCAAAATCGATGGAGTTATAGCGAGATGGAACCGTCCAGCCAGCGGATGGTTCTGCGAAACCACCCACAGAAACCCCGAGCGTTAATGGAGTCTCTCAACCCCTTTGACGGATTTGGGCAGCAGTCCCGCCTTGAATTGCTGAACAAACATCGCCGTTCTGAACCCGCGCCCCAGCGTTGCCGCTTCTGCTTCAAAACGGGTTACACATGACGTGAAGTCGAGCTTGGCGTTGTCGCTGAACAACTCGCTGACTTCGTTGAGGGTTGAATCTTCCAATGGCTTGTTCATCAGAGACCTCCATGCTGTACCTGGCATTGATGACACTGTCGGGCTGGGCCGCTACGTACCGGCCCAGCCCGTCTCGGTTTACTCGGCTTTGCCCTGAGCCAGGCCCGAACCGAGGTCAGCACCGGTCATAGGGTCGGCTTCCAGATCGGACTTCAGCCGCTCTTTCATCATGGTCAGCGTCACCGAATCGTCCTCGCTCAACGTGACAGAAGCGGTACCATCGCCCCCATCGACTGCCGGCTTTGGATTCTCGACGTATTCGAAATCTGCGTCGCTGTTCCACGGCCCACGCACGTTCGGCTCGCCGTTGGACATGCTGAAGTAAGTCCGGGAGAACTCTGGCATGCCTGGCAGCTTGCCTTGGGGGAAGTTCGGCTGAATCGAATGCAACGCTTTCTCGAAGGAAATCTGATGCGCGATTTCACGGGTCATCAGGAAGCCCAGTGCGTCCTTGATGCCTGGATCGGTGGTCACGTTCATCAGGCGTTCGTAAACGATCTTCGCCCGTGCTTCGGCGGCGATGTTCGAACGGAAGTCCGCCGTCGGTTCACCGATGGTATCGATGTAAGCGGCTGTCCATGGCACGCCCGCGGAGTTGACCAGCGGAGCGCCACCGCCGTACAGCAGGCTGGTGATGTGCGAATCATTGCCGGCACCGTTGATGTCACGGTACAGCTCGCCTTCGGCTTGCACGCCTTCGGCCAGTTTGCCTTTGGCGCCTTTGTTGAGCATCACGATGATCGAGCCAATGATCTCAAGGTGGCTCAATTCCTCGGTGGCGATGTCCAGCAACAGGTCCTTGCGACCTGGATCCTCTTCAGCCAACGCTTGAGTGAAGTAACGAGTGGCCGCGGCCAGCTCGCCCTGGGCGCCACCGAACTGCTCCAGAAGCAGATTGGCCAGACCCGGATTAGGCTCGGCGACGCGAACCGTGTATTGGAGACGTTTATTGTGCAGGAACATAGTGTTACTCCCTTCTCAGGCTATTTTGATATCAGGATGTTTAACGACAAGTTCAGCTTTTTTAGTACGGCGATCGGTCAACTAAGCAGAACGCACAGATATAAAGAGAGATCGGGGGTGGTGTAATTCAGGAAAGCGAAAATAGGCCCGACCAATGGTGTGGCGCTTAAAGTTTAATAACGGTGGGCGTGTCCCGACAGGTGGTTTGTTATTTAAACGACAGCCGAACGAATTGAATTTCGCGACCCTAAGCGATCTGAATGGAGAGTTGTCAGGAGTTGGATCGACGGCATTGCACCGTCGATGACCATGAAGATTTTTCGTGGGGACATGGAGCGGGTCGCGCAGGTGGATCATCAGCTGATGACGGCGGCTTTCGGTCCACTGGCGATCAGGGCCGCGCCACACGCTGTCTTCATTCCGTCCAGTGCAACCGGGACTCCATCCACGGCGTACGTGCTGCTGCCTTCGGCGATGGGGAAAATACCTTTGCATAACGGGCAGCTGACGTTGTGCCCTACCCCGGCGATGGGCTTGCCGTTGAGGTTAGTCTGCGGGAAGGCTTCAAGCACGACGCCGCCGTGGGTGGTGAGGTCGCCTAGGCGGATGATGTCTTTCATAGTTGTGAAGTCTCTCGGTTAGTTTAATTCAGTCACTATCTGTTTACGGTGATTGCTTGTAAGCGGCTGGGAACTGCTCACTCTTTGGAAGTGCATTCGGGTGTAGGAGCTTGTTTGCTGGCGAAGGCGCTGTATCAGGCAACAGAATTGATGTGCCATTTGACGGCCAGCACGACTCAACTGGAAATCGGCGCACATCGAACTTTGGCAGTTGAAATTACCAACTGCCATACGGAATGCCGTGCTGGTCTATCCAGGCTTGCGCCGCTGGATTTGGTGGTCGGTAAAATAGTGCTTTTCCGTCTTGGTTGGGGCCTAGCGGCTCGACTTTAGCTTGATAACGGCCGACTTCTTTGTATCCCAGACAAGATCCACCCACCCAGACTTTAACAATTCCCCCCGGCGCCATTCCAAGGGTGATCGCGTCGCGATAGTCCTCCTCCCATTTGCCTGCCCATAAGCAAAAGGCTTGCTCTGGCTTGATCATCTGATCGCGCACCCACTGCGGTATCTGAATACTGATCTTGTAGGCTTGCGGCTCGACCAGGGATTGCCAACGCAGAAAGATTCGCTCAGGAAGATCGACGTTGTTGATGGGTTTCGACTTGCCTGCGCCATTTCCCCAGCCCTCCGGCTGACCTGTGTAACTCGCGACCCCACCATGCACACGAAAAAAAACCAGACCCCGCTGATCGATCACATCAACCGTCTCCACCCACACCTCCATATGTTGGGGAGCCGCCAGACCGACATACCATGCTGGATATGGCAGCTTGACAGGTGGGGGTACTGAGCTACCCGTTGCGCAGGCACTCAGGCTGATCAGCAATCCGACCGCAAAGACCAGACGCCTCATTCGGGAAACCCAGTCTGCAAATGTAAGCCTTGAACAAAGCAGCAAGTGCGCTAGCCGTCGCGTGCCGTGATGCCCCTTGTGAGCACTCATGGCCGAGTTACCAACTGCCATAGGGAATTCCGTGCTGGTCGACGTAGGCTTTGTTCTCCGGTTCGAGTGGGATGTACTTGCCCTTGCTTTCGCCACGGTAGGGTCCGAGGGGCTCGACTTTGGCTTGGTAGCGGCCAACTTCTTTGAAGCTCAGGCATGGCCCACCGACCCACACTTTGACGATACCTCCCGGAGCCATTCCCAACGTAATCGCGAAACGGTAGTCGTTCATCCATTCTTTTGAACTGCGGCAATACACGCGCTGTGGCGTCACCATCTCATCGCGTACCCACTGCGGTATCCGGATGCTGATTTTGTAAGCCTGAGGCTCCACTAGTGACTGCCAGCGCAGAAGAAGTTGGTCTGGTAAGTCAACGTTGTTGATGGGTTTTCCGCCAGATGTGCCCTTGTGCCAGCCCTCGGGCTTTCGCGTGTAACCGGCGACTCCGGCATGTACGTTAAAAAAACGTATCCCCGCTGATCGAGCACATCGACGCTTTCAACCCACACTTCCATGTGTTTGGGCGCGGCGAAGCCGATATACCACGCCGGATATGGCAGCTTGACAGGTGGGGGTACTGAGCCACCCGTGGCACAGGCACTCAAGCTGAGTAGGAATCCGACTGCAAAACCCAGGCACCTCATTCCGGATAACCTTCTTGCGGACTATTGAGGTGCACGTTCCTGCGATTCAGCGGCGCCGGCTTGCTGAATAGAAAGGGACCCTCAGGGGTCCAGTGCGCGGACAGGTGGATGTAACGAACTCGCAGCAATGACTCTTGCGCAGGTTCAAGTCTTACGAGCCTATCCGTCATTACCTGCTGCAAGATTCGCTTGGCGATAGGCATGAGCTCGTCCGGCATCGCGAGCTCAGGCCGCCCCTCCAGCCCCTTGAATGGAACGCCGTGACGCACCGCTAGTTCACGCATTACGCGCAATGCAATCAGGCTCAGTTCGCCATGCACGGGGCGTTCGAGCAGCACGGTTATCCAGTAGTCCTCCATGGCCGACGCAGCTTTGCCGCGAGGGTTAGTTGCTGCAGGCCAGGCTTTCACCGCAACGTAGCCATCGCGAGCGACACATGATTCGCGCAGTACCTTAGCGTCCGCCTCTGCACGGGCCCAAGCCGCGTGGAACTCAACCCTTTGACCGGTCGGAACGCTGGCCTTGCTGGGCTGCGTCATCCACAGCTTTTCTCGTGCGCGTGGCAGATAGCCCCCGCCGACATCGGAGTGAGCGCCGCACTGGATTCTGAGACGTTCATTTGTGCAGTGGCGCGATGGGTGCGAGGCCGCAGCAGCGTTACCAACTGCCATAGGGAATTCCGTGCTGGTCGACGTAGGCTTTGTTCTCCGGTTCGAGTGGGATGTACTTGCCCTTGCTTGCGCCACGATAGGGGCCGAGCGGTTCGACTTTAGCTTGGTAGCGGCCGACTTCTTTGAAACCCACGCATGGACCACCGACCCAGACTTTCACGACCCCTCCGGGGGCCATGCCTAAGGAAATCACATTCCGGTAGTCATCCTTCCAATCATTTGGGACCAAGCAAAACGCTCGTTCTGGACGAATCATCTCGTTTCGCACCCACTGCGGTATTTTTATTCTGACCTTGTAAGCCTGTGACTCCACCAGTGACTGCCAGCGCAGGAAGATCTGGTCGGGCAGATCGACGTTATTTATAGGTTTCCCTCCCGAGCCCCCTCGGTGCCAGCCCTCGACGTTCCCGGTATAACTTGCGACGCCACCGTGTACCCGGAAAAACGCGAGTCCACGCTTGTCCAGCACATCTACGGTTTCGACCCAGACTTCCATGTGCTTGGGTGCAGCGAAACCTATGTACCAGGCCGGATACGGCAACTTCGGAGCAGGCGGGAATCTTGGCGCGCCAGCGCAGGCACCCAGACTAATAAGCAGCCCTACAGCGAAGATCAGGCGCTTCACTCTGGATAGCCTGTTTGCGGGCGGTTGAGATGCACATTCCTACGATTCAACGGTGCCGGCTTGCTAAGCAAAAAGGGGCCTCGTGGCGTCCAGTGCGCGGACATGTGGATGTAACGCGCTCGCAGCAACGCCTCTTGAGCCGGCTCAAGGCGTACGAGCCGGTCCGTCATTATCTGCTGCAAGATTCGATTCGCGATAGGCATGAGCTCATCCGGCATTGCGAGTTCAGGCCGCTCCTCCAGACCCTTGAATGGAACGCCGTGACGTATCCCCAGCTCACGCATGACACGCAATGCAATCAGGCTCAGTTCGCCATGCACGGGGCGTTCGAGCAGCACGGTTATCCAGTAGTGCTCCATGGCCGACGCAGCTTTGCCGCGAGGGTTAGTTGCTGCAGGCCAGGCCTTCACGGCAACGTAGCCATCGCGAGCCACGCCTGATTCGCGCAATACGTTGGCGTCCGCCTCTGCACGGGTCCACGCGGCATGGAATTCAACCTTTTGACCGGTCGGAACGCTGGCCTTGCAGGGCTGCGTCATCCACGACTTTTCTCGTGCTCGTGGGAGATAGCCCCCGCCGACATCGGAGTGAGCGCCCGGCAGACCTATCTGAAGGTGCGTGTGGTGAACATTATTGAGAGAAAAGTCGGCGCGATATTCGTCGAGCGCTTGAAGGTGGATAACCTGCCGAGCGCAGTCAGGTGGCAGGTAGAGATTGACGCCACGATTAATGTCATTGCCTGGGCTGAAGTCGCCATGTAGTGGGTCTGAGATGGCTGCAACGGAATCGAACAGGCCGACCAAATTGATGCATACATCAGCGGCCGAGTCGAAACTTCTTAATAGACCAGCGCGCCCCCCGACAAGCAGCTCGCTGAATACCCCACGATGAGGCTTAAGGACTTCGTTAGCGCAATGCCGTGCAGCCGCGGCTCCGCGGCTGAAACCGAAGACGTCGAATTCAACGGTGCGAATAGCTGTGCCGGGATTGATTTGGAGGAACTGCTCTAACTGTCTTTCGATCAACGTAGGCGCCTCTTTGACCCGCGCCACCACGCCCGTTTCACCTTGCCCGAGAGCTTGCCCGATCAGCACGTCATCCTCGCCGCCGCTACGGGTGCCGATGCCTTCGATGTACGCCCTGATATAACCAATCTCTGAATCCTTACCGACTGGTGTTGCGGTGTTATCCGGATACAAGTCATACAAATACGCCACATTGCTCGGTGCATTCCCGTAACTGTTATTAGGCGCGCTGTTAAACGCACTACCGTCAAACTCTCCAAACCCGTACTGCTTGCACGTCGCCGCAATGCTTTCAAGCTCTTCACGACTGAAACTGTCCAAATCCGATTGTCGGCACTGTGCGGTCGCCGCCGCATTGCTCTGGTTATTTCCCGTCCCATCAAAGAACAGCCCGATGCGCAGGGTGATGCCTTCGGTGATTTCTTCTTCCTCTTCTTCTTCTTCAAGTTCAGGTGCGGGACGCGGCGTCAGCCATTCTTCGGGCTGCGGAAAGTCGATCGCCACGTGTCCGGGCAGCATTGTGTGGACGGGCATGGTCTTGCCGTCCTTGTCGGTCACGCCGTTGAATACTTCGCCGTCCTGCGTGGTGATCCGGTACCGGACGAAGCGCGCAGCGGCCTTTTGCGCATCGACCAGGGTGTACCCCGCCCCGTAGCCATAAGGTATTGGCGTCACCGGAGTCGTAAGCGTGGTGGCACCGGCCTTCAGCACGTAAGCGGCCCGGTGATAGATATTCCCTGGCGCGCCCAGCTCGATTTCGCCATCCTTGATACGAATGAATGCGCCACCGCAATTCAGGAGGAGCTCTTCCGGCGCGCTGATTTCGATCCGGCCGGCCAGGCTTTCAATCTTGATGTCGTCGTTGGCCAGTGCGTGTAGCGCGCCGGTTTGGGCGTGAAGCTGAACGTCGCCCTGAACCGCTTTTACTTTCAGACCCTTGGTGACGGCACACAGGCTGATCGCACCTTCGGCGGTGCCGGTGATGTTGCGTCCGGCGCTGAGGTCAGTTGAGCGTGATGAGGTGATGGCGACGCTTTCGCGACCGGAGGAAACGCAGATCGCTTCGGGGCTGACCATGCCGATGCCGGCCGGTGCGTGCAGCAGAAGCCCGGGCTCGCTGAGGTGAGTCAGCGCGTCGTTTAGTTGCGAGTGGCTGCGGGTGTCTGCGGCGATAGCACCAGCACTTCTCGCGGCCTGGGCCATGGTGCGTGCCAAGGAAAGCGCGGTTTCAAGCTGGTCGATCGCCGCGTCCATGTCGAGCTGCTGACCGTGGGCTTTGGTCTGTTCATCCGCACTGATCAACAGCCCAGTCCCAGCCCGAATCGCGCCCCAGCTATCCGTGCGCAATTCAAATCCTTCGCCGCGCCTATCCTTCTCGTTGTCGACCAGATGCCCAAGGTTTAGCTGGCTCTTGCCGCTGTGCTCGGTGCTGAGTTTGATGTGTTCCTGGCCGCGGTCGTCTTCCATGCGCAGCTTGTTGTTGGCAGGGGTGCGCAGGACGTTGCGTTTGTAATCGCTGCGCAGCAGCGTCACAGGGTCGGGATGGCGACTGTCGTGCAGGGCATGGGCGATGTAAGGCCGATCAGGGTCGCCTTGCTCAAAGGCAATCGCCACTTCGGTCCCGCAGATCAGCGGCAAGTGCAGGCCGTGGGTATCCCCGGCATAGGGGCGGGCCAGCCTCAGCCAAAGGCTTTCTTGACCCAGCTTCCAGCTGTCGCGGTCAAACAGAAAGCTGACCTTGTAGCGGCCTTCACTGTCGATGTGGCTGTAGGGATCGTTGGCCAGCGAACTGGTGACACGGGCCGGCACAGTGCCCACTATCTCAGGCTTGGCCAGCAACGGCGGCCGAAAGCACACGCTCTCCGAATAGGGAATCGCTTCAAAGCTCAGCTCGAAACTGCGGTCCCGCGCGGCACGCAGCTGCAATCGAGTGATCACCGCACCCGGTTCAAACGCTTGCGGCGCACCACCCGAGATCTGCAGCACCTGCGCCAATCCCAACGAAGCACTGCTGCTCACGCCACTTAAGCGAGTCTGATTATTCAGATACCGCTCATGCCGCAACCGGGCGTAGAAAAACCCGCTTTCACCCTCTAAATCTTCATCCTGATCCAGCTTGTCGCCGAGCACCTTGTACGGCTCGGCATAGTGATACGCCTCGCCGTAAGTGGTGGAACCCCCACGCGTCTGATCAACATGCCCATCGAGCCATGCGTGCGCATCCCGATTGTAATAAGCCCGAAAGTGTACGTTCTTCTCCACCACCTCATGACTGACTTTCAGCCCCCAAACCACGTCCTGACCACTGCTGCCCAACCCCGACTGCGGCCGAAACGGCAAGCTCACCCGCGGCCGAACGTAATGCCGCTGGTCATCATGAAACTCAACGACCGCAACCCCCAATCGCTCATCGTTAGTGAAGCGGAACCAGATCCCCACCTCGGCCAACAGGCGGGAAATAAATGCCAGATCGCTCTCGCCGTACTGCATCACCTGCTCGCGCTTCGGATACTCCCTTACCAGCGAAAACAAAAAATCCTGCCCCTCAAAGTCATGGCGAGTACGCAGAATGCTCTCGACAATCTGCGGCACCGATTGATGCTGATAAATCCGGAACTGCCGCCCACGCCTCAGCAACGCAAGGCGCGGTTCAAGCGTCACTTCATAACGCGCCTCGTCAGCCGAACCAGAGAGCCGTTTAAACCCCGTCACAACCCCATGCAAAGTTCGCAACGGTTTAACCGGAGGCACCGGCAAACCACGAATCGCCACCGGCAACGTATGCGCCGCAGCATGCAGACTGAACTGCGCATCCTGCCCCAGCATCCGCTCAGCGCCGATGTCCGGCTCAGCGGAAGTGAATTCCACCCGGTAACGAAACGGCTGACTCAGCTGTTCCTCGCCCTCGAAGGCCAGAACATCGAGTTCAATGGGCAGACGATGAACAACAAGCTTATGGCGACTGTGGTCGAAGAAAGGCGGCAACACGGTGAGCATGAATGAGCGTCCCTGGCAGGAAAAATCCCCCCTGAGCAGCGCGTAAAGATCTGATCAACTCGTCCATGAGAGAGGGCTGAGGCCGGCGAAGATGAGGCATTTCAAAGTGTGACTCCAGAGGGCGAGACACGAAGGAGACGGTTCCAGCGGCATTTACGGACTAATCCTACAATCCGTAAATCGACAGCAAACCCGCCCGCCAATCTCTGGCACAATCCTCTCTTTTTTTCGAGCAGGACAGGCCAGCACATGGATCTGAATAACGTTTTTCAGCGCTTGAACACCGGCAGCAAAAAGTGGAGCCAGTACCCCGAGGACGTGCTGCCAATGTGGGTGGCGGACATGGATTTTCCGGTGGCCGCGCCCATTGTGCAGGCGCTGAAGAACCGTCTGGAGCATCCGCTGCTGGGCTATTCCGTGCCCCAGCAGGCGCTGCGTGAGACCCTGGTCAAGCATCTCACCGAGCGCTACGGCTGGGAGATCGACGCGCAGGATCTGGTGTTTCTGCCCGGGGTCGAGCCCGGCGTGAACATGGCGCTCCACGCACTGGTCTCGCCGGCCAGCGCGGTGCTGGTGCAGACGCCCAACTACTCGCCGCTTCTGCACGCGCCGGCCAACTGGAAGCTGCCGCGCATCGATCTGCCCTTCCATGCCAACGCCCAGGGCGAATACCCCACCGACATTGCGGCGCTGGAACGCGCCCTGCCTGACCATGGCGCACTGCTGCTGAGCAATCCGCACAACCCGCTGGGCAAAGTCTTTGAGCGTGACGAATTGCTCGCCATCGGCGAAGCCTGCGTGCGACGGGATGCGCTGATCATTTCCGATGAAATCCACGCCGACCTGCTGTTCGACGGCCGCCAGCACACGCCGATCGCTTCCCTGAGCCCGGAGATCGCGGCGCGCAGCGTGACCCTGATGTCAGCGAGCAAAGCGTGGAACATTGCCGGCCTGAAAACCGCCTTCGCCGTCGTGCAGAACGCCGAACTTCGCCAGCGTTTCAATGCCGGGCGGCTGGGGCTGGTGGACAGCGTCAACGCCTTGGGCTTCGAGGCCACCGAAGTGGCCTATCGCGAAGGTGGTCCTTGGCTGGCACAGGTAGTGGCGTATCTGCAGGACAACCGTGATTACCTCGCCGAGGCGATCAACACCCGTTTTCCGGGGATCACGATGCATTTGCCCCAGAGCACGTATCTGGCGTGGCTGGATTGCTCGGGCCTGGGACTAAAAAATCCGCAGCAGTTCTTCCTCGAACACGCCAAAGTCGCGCTCAGCGACGGGCTGGAATTCGGCGACGACTGCGGCCAGTTCGTGCGCCTGAACTTCGGCTGCCCACGGTCGATGCTGAAAGAAGGCCTGGCGCGTATGGAACGCAGCCTGCGCGACATCTGACACCTTCCCGGCTAAAGCCGGTCCTACATGGCCTTGCTCAGAAATACTTCAGCCAGGCGATGTCTCGACGTCGCGCCTTGAGCGCCGCAAACCAGCTCACCGCCGGCAACAGCACAACGGTCAGCACCGCAGCGCAACCCCACAGGCCCAGTACCGAGGTGAAACCGAAGTACTGGCCTTGGGTGGTGCCCCAGATCGCCACCGCGCCGACATACAGCAGCTTGAGCACGTACAAGTGGAGCAGGTAGAAAAACATCGGCGCCGCGCCAAAGGTCACCAGCGGTCGCAGCCATGCCCGCCCCTGTTGACGCTCAAGCCAGGCCAACACCAGCAAGCCAACCCCCAGGGTCAGACTGATAAACAGCAACGACGGCGGGTACTTGGTGACGTTGAGGACGCTCATCAGCGTCTGCGTCGTGGTGTCACCCTCCACCCACGGCTTCTCGCCATAGCCATTGATGCCGCGCAACGCGAGAAACAGCGTCAACGCACCAAAACCCCAGGCAATCAGGTTGATCTCGCGCTTTTCTCCATTCGCGCCTCGCCCAAACCACGGCCCGGCGGCGTAACCCACGGCGATCACGCCGATCCACGGCAGCAGCGGGTACGAGGTGCGCAGGCGCAAACTGTCGCCGACCTCGATCCAGCCGCGGTCATGGAGAATCGCCCACGGGATGTGCAAAGCCGAGCCCGCGGCAAAATGCACGCTGTCCAGCAGGTTGTGCCCGGCGATGATTGCCAGCCCCAGCGCCGCCAATACGCCGCGCGGCAATGCGACCATCGCTGACAGCGCGATCATGCTCAAGCCAATCGCCCAGATGACCTGTAAATAGATCACCGTCGGCGGAAACTGGAACGTCCAGGCGAAATTCACCAGCGTCAGTTCCAGCGCGATCAGCACCAGCCCGCGCTTGAACAGAAAGCCCGCCACCGCGCCCTTGCCCGCATGCCGTTCGCCGTACAGCCAGGCGGAAAGCCCCGTCAGAAACACGAACAGCGGCGCGCAGAAATGCGCGAGGGTGCGGCTGATGAACAGGTCAACGCTGGTGTGAGCGACATCCATCGGATCGCTGACCTGATGGTGCAGAAAGAAGGTCTCGCGCACGTGATCCAGCAGCATGAAGATGATGATCAGCCCACGCAGGGCATCGATCGATTGCAGGCGGCCGGGATGGGTGATGGACGTGGCGGGAGATTGCAGAGGGACAGACAGGGTTTGCATACGCGGTGGACTCTCAAAGCGCGATAACCGACAGGCCCGTGATCGACCTGAAAACCGAGTTATAACATAACACTTCGGAGCGCCCTGTGCGCAACCTGATTCACGCGCAGGGTCTGGCTTGGGAAGCGCTAAACCCTCCCGTCACCGGACAGGAGCACCCTGCCCCGTCCGATGAAGTCAGGTCCTAGGTGACTCAATAGCCCAAGGACAACCCCGTGCTACGACGCGGATCGTTGGCCCCGTAAAACCGGTTATTGCCCACCGGCTTGCCGCCCAGCGAAGGTGCGCCAACGAGGATCGCGGCCAGGTGGTTGGCGTCCTGGGGACCGGCAAACGTGTGACCCCAGCTTTCCAGGATCTTCCGTGTGTCAGGGCTGACGGCGAAGGCTTCCAGGTTGGTGGTTTCCGGCATCCACTGCTGGTGGAAGCGTGGCGCATCGACCGCTTCCTGAATATTCATGCCGTAGTCGATGACGTTGAGCATGGTCAGCAAGGTCGCGGTGATGATGCGGCTACCGCCCGGCGTGCCGACGACCATTACCGTCTTGCCGTCCTTGGTGACGATGGTCGGACTCATCGATGACAACGGCGACTTGCCCGGTGCGATGGCGTTGGCTTCGCCCTGAATCAGGCCGTACATGTTCGGCACGCCGACCTTGGAGGTGAAGTCGTCCATCTCGTCGTTGAGGATCACGCCGGTGCTGCTCGCCATCACGCCAGCGCCGAACCAGTCGTTGAGGGTGTAGGTGACGGATACGGCGTTGCCCCATTTGTCGACGATGGAATAGTGCGTGGTGTTGTTGCCTTCGTGGGGCGCGACGCCGGGTTTGATATTCTGGGAGATCCCGGCTTTCTGCGGTTCGATGGCGGCGCGCAGCTTGGCCGCGTAGTCGCGGTCGAGCAGATGGCTGATCGGGTTTTTGACGAAATCCGGATCGCCCAGGTAGCTGTTGCGGTCGACGTAGGCGTGACGCATGGCCTCGATCTGGTAATGCAGCCCCTGGGCGGAGTGATAGCCCAGTTCCTGCATCGGGTAGCCTTCGAGGATGTTCATGATCTCGCAAATCACTACCCCGCCGGAACTCGGCGGCGGCGCCGAGACCACGTGGTAGCCGCGGTAATCACACTCGATCGGCGCCAGCTCTCGGGTTGCGTATTTGTCGAGATCCGCCTGGGTGATGATGCCCTTCCCTGCCTGGCTCGAATCGACGATCGCCTTGGCCACCCAGCCTTTGTAGAAGCCGTCGCGGCCTTTGGCGGAGATTTCCTTGAGGGTTTTGGCCAGGTCTTTCTGCACCAGGGTGTCACCCACTTGCAGCGGCTGGCCCTTGTTCAGAAAGATCGTGCCCAGGTCCTTCGCATCTGCCTTGAACTCGTCGGTGGCGGTGCCGAGCAGGTCGACATCGCCTTGCTCCAGGACGAAACCGCTTTCAGCGAGTTTGATCGCCGGCGCAATGACTTCGGCGCGTTTTTGGGTGCCGTATTTGCTGAGCGCCATTTCCATCCCGGACACCGTGCCGGGCACGCCGACGGCCAGGTGCCCCTTGGCACTCAGGTCCGGCACGACGTTGCCGTCCTTGTCCAGGTACATGTTGGCGGTGGCCGCCAGGGGCGCTTTTTCGCGGAAGTCGAGGAAGGTCTTGCGCCCGTCTGCCAGCTGAATGGTCATGAAACCACCGCCGCCCAAGTTGCCAGCGGCCGGATAGACCACGGCCAGCGCGTAGCCCACGGCAACGGCCGCATCCACTGCATTGCCACCGGACTTGAGTACGTCGACACCGACATGGGTCGCCAGGTGCTGGGCGGTAACGACCATGCCGTTTTCAGCGGCGGCCGGGGCCACGGAAGCGGCGTGAGCGCAGGACAAGCCAAGGGTGAGCACCGTAGCAACGAGCGACTGGGCGAAGGGTTCGAACTTCATGGGCGGGATTCTCTTTTTCTTGTGATGGGGAAAACGGTGGGCAGAAGGCGCCCCGCACTAAACTAGCGCATGGGGGGAAAGTTGTCAGTGGGGGTTAAAAACCCGGCATGGAGAATGCCGGGCCCGGTCCGTGTTTAGGCGGACGGCAGAACTGGGTTTGCTTCAGAACCAGCGATCGTTGCGCTTGCGGCCCTTGGTCAGGGACGGCAGGATCAGGCCCAGCAGCAAGCCGGCGCCGGCAATGCTGCCGCCGTACACCATATAGCGCATCAGCACCTGATTGTTCTCGTCACCCAGCTTTGCCTGGGTGGTGCGCAAATCCGACTGGGCGCTGGCCAACTGCGCGTTCAGGTCCTTGGTCCGGGCTTCGAGCTCGTCGACCAGCTTCTTGCGCGATTCCAGGGTTTCCTGCATGCCCTGAACTTTGGTCTTCCAGTCATCGTCGATGGTCTTGAGTTGCGCGCTGAGGTCAGCGGCCTTCTGGGTCAATTGCGGCAAGCGCTCGGCCTGACCCGGCACTTCCTGCAGGTCAGCGGTGGGAATCCACACGTTGTCGCCGGCGCTGCCACGCACTTGACTGTAATCGCCCTGGGTGTTGATCAGCTCGACCTTCTGGCCGGATTTCAGCGTGCCGACGATGCGGTAGCCATCGGTGGGGCCGCTGCGCACGTAGGTGCTGAGGGTATCGCTGACCCAGCGATCCTTGCTCGTGGTTTCGGCCAGTGCGAAGGGGCTGGCACAGCTCGCGGTTAAGACGGCAGTCAGCAGGCCGGCGTTGAGCAAACGGCGTCGAACGCCCGACACGGGGGTAAAGCGAAGGGAGGCATCGGAGGCAGAAATAGGCATGGATAATCTTCGACAAATTGAAAAGAAGGCCGATGGGCGGGCCGCATGCAAGGGAATCACGCCTGATCGGACAGCGACGAACAACGCGCTGCAACGGCTGGAAAAGGCATCTGGCGCGGGCGAAATTCAGCCGCACGCCGAAGGCCGTGGCCCGGGCGTACTGCGCGCGCAGTGGTCAACAGACCATTGAAAAGAGGTCAGGTTCACTGGGGAGGGATGACATTCGTCCGGGAAAGGTCTCACAACGCTTGTCGAAGTGACTGATACAACTGGGGGAGCGGGTCCGCTGGCGAATGCTTCATCAGGCGACGATGTCGACTGATGGAAAGCTATTCGCGAGCAAGCTCGCTCCCACAGGTTTTCCGCTGAGAGACTACTCGGCGAGTGCACTGCGGCTACACGCGCACAACGCCAGAGCAGGAGGTGTCAGACCTCGTGGTGCAGCTGCTCCACGGTCGGCTTGAGGATCACCACACCCAACGGCGGCAGGTTCAGGGACAGCGAGAACGCCTGGCCGTGACTCTTGATCTCGTCGGTGCGCACGCCCCCGCCGTTGCCGAAGTTCGAACCGGCATAGATCCCCGCGTCGCTGTTGAACAGCTCGGCCCACTTGCCGCTGAACGGAACACCGACCCGATAGGCCTCACGCGGCACAGGCGTCAGGTTGGCGACCACCAGCAACGGCTCGCCCTCCTTGCTCCAGCGCAGGTAGGCATAGACGCTGTTGCCGGCATCGTCACCGATGACCCACTGGAAACCCTGGGGCTGGCAGTCTTGCTCGTACAGTGCCTTTTCGGTCCGATACAAACGGTTGAGGTCGCTGACCAGCGTGTGCACACCCTTGTGCTCGGCGTACTGCAGGAAATGCCAGTCCAGCTCGGTGTCGTGGTTCCACTCGCGCCACTGGCCGAACTCGCAGCCCATAAACAGCAGCTTCTTGCCCGGGTGGGTCCACATGAACGACAGGTACGCGCGCAGGTTGGCGAATTTCTGCCAGCGGTCGCCGGGCATCTTGTCGATCAGCGAATGCTTGCCGTGGACCACTTCGTCGTGGGAAATCGGCAGCACGAAACGCTCGGACCAGGCGTACACCAGACCGAAACTGAGACGATCATGGTGATGCTGGCGATTGATCGGGTCCTGCTCGACGTACTTGAGCGTGTCGTGCATCCAGCCCATGTTCCACTTGTAGGAGAAACCCAGCCCGCCCTGTTGGGTCGGCTGGGAAACGCCAGGCCACGAGGTGGATTCCTCGGCGATGACCAGCGCCCCTGGTGCTTCGATCGCGACCACGTCATTGAGGTGACGCAGGAAGTCGATGGCCTCCAGGTTCTCGCGGCCGCCGTAACGGTTCGGCACCCACTCCCCGGCGTTGCGGGAATAGTCGCGATACAACATCGACGCCACCGCATCCACGCGCAACGCATCGACGTGGAAGTTCTTCAGCCAGTGCAGCCCGGACGCGATCATGAACCCGTGGACTTCGGTGCGACCGAGGTTGTAGATCAGCGTGTTCCAGTCCTGATGGAAGCCTTCATGGGGGTTGGCGTATTCGTACAGCGCAGTGCCGTCGAATTGGGCCAGACCGTGTGCATCGGTCGGGAAGTGCGCCGGCACCCAGTCAAGAATCACGCCGATGTCGTTGCGGTGGCACGCGTCAACGAATGCGGCGAAATCCTCCGGTTTGCCGTAACGCGCACTTGGGGCGAATTGCGACAACACCTGATAGCCCCACGACCCGCCGAAGGGGTGTTCCATGATCGGCATCAGTTCGATGTGGGTGAAGCCCGTTTCCTTGATGTAAGGAATCAGATGCTCGGCCAGCTCGCGCCAGTTGTAAGGGCGATCGGGCTCATCATCGCCACCGTGGTGCCACTTCCACGACCCTGCGTGCAGCTCGTAGATCGACAGCGGCTGGTGGATGTCATGCTTCTCGCCCCGCGACTGCATCCAGTCGCTGTCCTGCCATTCGAAGGCGAGCGGCGCAGCGACTTTCGACGCCGTGGCCGGCGGCAGCTGGGTCGCCAGGGCCATCGGGTCGGCTTTCAGCGGCAAGACGCCGTGCTGGCCGAGGATCTCGTACTTATAGGCCTCGCCCGGGCCAATGCGCGGGATGAAGATTTCCCACACCCCGGTGGGGTGACGCAGGCGCATCGGATGACGACGGCCGTCCCAGCTGTTGAAATCACCCACCACCGAGACGCGGCGGGCGTTCGGTGCCCACACCGAGAAACGCACACCGTCCACGCCGTCGACGTTCTTCACCTGTGCGCCCAGCGCGCTGCTCAGGTCACGGTGGTTACCCTCGGCGAACAGGTACAAATCCATCTCGCCCAGTTGCTCGCCGAAGCTATACGGGTCTTCGGTGATTTGCTCACCGGTGGCCCAGGAAATTTTCAGCAGATAGGGTTCACGCACCGCAAAGTGCCCGGCAAAGAAGCCCGGCTTGTCGGTCATGCTCAGTTCGCCAAGATCACGTTCGCCATCGCGAGCGAGCACGCGCACCGCCAGCGCATTGGGCAGATAGGCGCGGATCACCTGGCCTTCAGCGCCATCGCTGTGGGGGCCCAGCATCGAAAACGGGTCGCGGTGCTCCGCACGGATCAACGCGTCCATGTCAACGGCGCTTGGCAATGCTGCGTGGTTGCCATTACCGAATTGGTCAGAGGCACTCATTTTCATTCTCCATCAGACAGGTCTAGAAGCCCGCGCAAGCCTTGAAGCGGAACCGACAACCAAGTCGGCCGATTCTCGGCCTCGTAGGCCACTTCATAAGCGGCTTTTTCCAGGGTGAACAGCGCCAGCGCGGCCGCCTCACCTTTGGCATCTTTCCAGTCGTGACCCACCTCGACGGTGGCCTTGCGGTAGCCCTCCAGGAAGGCTTCCCGCGCCTGCAGCAAATACGTCTCGGCCACTTGCTGGCGGGCGGTGTCGGCCTGCACCGAGGTGTCGGCACTCTGCGCGTTGCGCATGGCCATCGCCGCAGCGTAGTCGAAAGAGCGCAGCACGCCGCTGACATCTTTGAACGGGCTGTACTTGGCCCGACGCTCCTGAAGGGGACGCGCCGGCTCGCCTTCGAAGTCGATCAGATAGGCATCGCCCTTCACCACCAGCATCTGCCCGAGGTGCAGGTCGCCATGGACGCGCATCCTCAAGCCGCCGACCGACTGCTTCGCCAGGGTTTTGACCTGAGCCAGCAGCGCTTTGCGCTTGCCCAGCAGTTCGGTGATGAGCTGCTGATCCTGGGCTTCTAGAGAGTCACGGTGCTGTTCGAGCAGCTGCAAGGCACGCTCGATCTGCGCCGAAACGCTCTTCGCCGAGGCCTCGCTGTCCTTGACGCTGGTCACTTCGGTCTTGAAGTCCGGGTTGTCCGTCGGCGCGCCGAGGATCACGTGCATCTCGCCCAGACGCTGACCCAGCAAGCCGGCGAAGTCTTTCAGCTCGATCAGCGCGTTGGCTTGTTGCTCCAGCGCCGATTGACCATGGGCCATGTGATCACGCACCGCGCGTTCGAGGTTGTTCTGGGTCCATTCCCACGCATCGCCCTGATTGCTCAGGTAACCCTGGGCGATCATCAGCAGGTTCTTCTCGCCCTGCCCGTCGACGCGCACGACTGCGCCCAACAGCGGCGAGATGTGCGGGTAACCGGCTTCGGTGAGGTACGCGCCCATTTCCAGCTCGGGGTGAGTACCGGCCGCCACACGGCGAATCATTTTCAGCACCAGCTTTTTGCCGACCACCACTGAGCTGTTGGACTGCTCGGCCGAGAGGTAGCGCACCTCGGCGTCTTCGTTCAGGCCCAGCGGCGCCAGTTGCGAGGTGCTCTGGAATTGCAACTCGCCATCCGGCGTCGCCAGCACGGTGTTTTCCTGCATGCCGCGGATGACGCTGCGAATGAACGGCTCAAGGGTGAAGGCATCGGTGATCAAACCGACCTGACGGCCGCGACGCACGCGAGACAGGGCCAGCTGTTGCGGCAAGGCGCTGCTGATGTCGTCTTCCGGCAACAGGCCGAACGGCAACTGGTAGCGCACCGTTTCGCCGCCGGAAGTGACTTCGATTTCGCTCAGCAACACCGGACGCACCGTGGTGCCGAAGCGCACGGCGTAGGCGATGTGGATGTTGTCGATGGCCGTACCTTTGCCAGCGAACCAGCGGCGTTTCGGCAGATAGACCGACAGTGACTGCTGCTCCATGGTCTGGCGCAGGGGTTCTTCGAGCAGTTCTTCCAGGCGCTGCTTGAGCACCAGGGTCGGGAAGTCCGGCATGCTCTGGGCCGGTTCAACGTGCCAACTGGGCATTTGATTCTCCGCGGCCAGCAAGAACCAGTAGAAGCCATAGGGCGGCAACGTCAGCAGGTAATTGAGCTGGCCAATAGGTGGGAAGGCGCTGCCGCCAAGCATCTCGACCGGAACGGTCCCGGCGTACGGGGCCAGTTCAAGCTCGGCGGCCTGGGAGGCGGCCGAAACGTTGGCGACACACAGGATGATTTCGGTCTTGCCGTCCGGGCCGGTGTACTCGCGGGTGTAGGCCAGGATGCGGCGGTTGCTCGGCGAGAGCATTTTCAGGGTGCCGCGGCCGAAGGCTTTCTGCTGCCGACGCACGGCAAGCATGCGGCGGGTCCAGTTCAGCAACGAGTGCGGGTCATGGTCCTGCGCCTCGACATTGACCGACTGATAGCCGTACAGCGGGTCCATGATCGGCGGCAGCACCAGGCTCGCCGGGTTGGCGCGGGAAAAGCCGCCGTTGCGGTCGATCGACCACTGCATCGGCGTGCGCACACCGTCGCGGTCGCCGAGGTAAATGTTGTCGCCCATGCCGATTTCGTCGCCGTAATACAGGGTCGGCGTGCCGGGCATAGACAGCAGCATGCTGTTGAGCAGTTCAACGCGGCGGCGGTCACGTTCCAGCAACGGCGCCAGGCGACGACGGATGCCCAGGTTGATCCGCGCGCGACGGTCCGAAGCGTAGTAATTCCACAGGTAATCACGCTCGCGGTCGGTGACCATCTCCAGCGTCAGTTCATCGTGATTGCGCAGGAAGATCGCCCACTGGCAGTTTTCCGGAATTTCCGGGGTCTGGCGGAGGATGTCGGTAATCGGAAAACGGTCTTCCTGGGCCACCGCCATGTACATGCGCGGCATCAGCGGAAAGTGAAACGCCATGTGGCATTCGTCGCCGTCCTTGCCCTTGCGATCACCGAAGTACAGCTGGGTGTCTTCCGGCCACTGGTTGGCTTCGGCCAGCAGCATGCGATCGGGGTAATTGGCATCGATTTCAGCGCGAATCTGCTTGAGGACCTGGTGGGTCTCCGGCAGGTTCTCGTTGTTGGTGCCGTCGCGCTCGATCAGGTACGGAATCGCGTCCAGACGCAGGCCGTCGATGCCCATGTCCAGCCAGTAGCGCATAACCTCGATGACCGCCTTCATCACCTGCGGATTGTCGAAGTTCAAGTCCGGCTGGTGGGAATAGAAACGGTGCCAGAAGTACTGCTCGGCGACCGGGTCCCAGGTCCAGTTGGACTTCTCGGTGTCGAGAAAGATAATCCGGGTGCCGTCGTATTTCTGCGGGTCATCGGACCACACGTAGAAGTCCCGCGCCTTGGAGCCTTTCTTGGCA
The DNA here is from genome assembly GCF_046540455.1 of Pseudomonas sp. W5-36. Classification (NCBI taxonomy): domain Bacteria; kingdom Pseudomonadati; phylum Pseudomonadota; class Gammaproteobacteria; order Pseudomonadales; family Pseudomonadaceae; genus Pseudomonas; species Pseudomonas sp. W5-36. The sequence continues at coordinate 73,770 of NZ_JAXCIQ010000017.1, forward strand.
TGCCGCGCGCGCTGGAACCAGGCGTGCTGGTCCGAGGTGTGGTTGATGACCAGCTCGGTGATCACCCGCAGGCCGCGGTTGTGCGCCTCGGCGATGAATTTCTTGGCATCGGCCATGGTGCCGTAGTCGCTGTGCACACCCCGGTATTCGGAGATGTCATAGCCATCGTCGCGGCGGGGCGACGGGTAGAACGGCAGCAGCCAGATGGTGTTGACGCCCAGCTCGGCAATGTAATCGAGCTTGGCGATCAGCCCCGGGAAGTCACCGATGCCATCGTCGTTGGAATCGAAAAACGACTTAACGTGGACCTGGTAAATCACCGCATCCTTGTACCAGAGCGGGTCTTCGATAAAGGCAGCGTTGCGGGGTTTCTTTGCCATGACCACATCCTTTGAATTATTGGTTTGTGGCTTTGATGCGCCAGATGCCGAACGGCTGGTAAGACGGGTCCAGACGCATGAACTGGGTCTTGCCGTACCAGGTCCAGGAATGCCCGGTCATCAAGTCTTCCCCCAACGTCGCGGCGTCATCCGACAGGCCCATTTCCCACAGCGGCAGTTCGAAATGCGCTTCCTGCGCGTTGCGCGGGTCAAGGTTCACGGCCACCAGAATGAAGTTGCTGCCATCCGCCGTGCGCTTGCCGAAGTACAGGATGTTGTCGTTGTACGCGGTGTAGATCTTCAGGCCCAAGTGCGTCTGCAGCGCCGGGTTCTGGCGACGGATGCGGTTGAGCTGGGCGATCTCGGCAATGATGTTGCCAGGCGCGGTGAAGTCCCTGGGACGGATCTCGTACTTCTCGGAATCCAGGTATTCCTCTTTGCCCGGTACCGGCGCCGATTCACACAGCTCGAAGCCCGAGTACATGCCCCACAGGCCCGAACCCATGGTCGCCAGCGCCGCGCGGATCAGGAAGCCGGGGCGCCCTGAATCGTGCAGGAACGGCGGGTTGATGTCCGGCGTGTTGACGAAGAAGTTCGGCCGGTAGCATTCACGCCACGGCGACTCGTTGAGCTGGGTGAAATACTCGCTCAGCTCGGCCTTGTTATTGCGCCAGGTGAAATAGGTGTAGCTCTGGGAATAACCGACCTTGCCCAGGCGCGCCATCATCGCCGGCTTGGTGAAAGCTTCGGCGAGGAACATGACTTCCGGGTGCTGGCTGCGCACGTCGGCAATCATCCACTGCCAGAACGGCAGCGGTTTGGTGTGCGGGTTGTCGACGCGGAAGATCTTCACGCCCTCTTTCACCCAGCCGAGGATCACGTCACGCAACTCGGTCCACAGGCCTGGAATGGCGTCCGGCGCATAGAAATCGACGTTGACGATGTCCTGGTATTTCTTCGGCGGGTTTTCCGCATAGCGGATGGTGCCGTCCGGACGCCACGAGAACCAGCCCGGGTGCTCCTTGAGCCACAGGTGATCCTGGGAGCACTGGATGGCGAAATCGAGGGCGATTTCCAGGCCATGCTCGGCTGCGGCGGCGACCAGCTCGCGGAAGTCTTCACGGGTGCCCAGTTGCGGGTGAATGGCGTCATGGCCGCCTTCAGCGCTGCCGATGGCGTAAGGGCTGCCCACATCATCCGGGCCTGCGGTGAGGGAGTTGTTCGGGCCTTTGCGGTGCGCACGGCCAATCGGGTGGATCGGCGGGAAGTACAGCACGTCGAAGCCCATGTCGCGGATCATCGGCAGGCGCGTGTGAACGTCCTTGAAGGTGCCGTGGCGCTTTTTGTCATCGGTGATCGAACGCGGAAACAGCTCGTACCAGCTGGCGAACTGGGCCAGCTCACGCTCGACGTCCAGCGGGAATTCCAGGCTCCGACTGAGGAACGCGTGGTTGTCCGCCTTGGCCATGACGGCGGCAGTTTCGCTGTTCAGCAGCAGTGCGACTTTGGCCTCGTTTTCGGTGGCCTCGCCCAGGCGCTTGATCAGGCTGTCGAGCTGACCGCGCAATTCCAGGGTACTGCGCTCGGCGGCGTGCACCAGGTGCAGGCGCCCTTCTTCCAGCTCCAGGTCGATCGTCACGCCCGCGGCGTACTTCTTTTCAAGCTCGTAGCGGTAGCTGCCGAACTGATCGATCCAGGCTTCGAGGCGGTAGATATAGCGGGTGAAGGTCGGCGGGGTGAATTCGCCAATCCAGCTGTCGTTGCCCAGCTCGCGCATGGGCACGGACTGCCATTCTTCATCGTCAGCGGCCCGGTAGACGATACGTACGGCCATCTTGTCGTGGCCGTCCGCATAGATTTTGCTGGTGACCGTGACCGGCTGACCGACAACGGCCTTGGCAGCGAGCTGACCGTTATCGATCACCGGTTGGGTGTCCTCGATCACGATCCGCGGCAGCTGCAAGGCTTGGGTCAGGGGGATAGGGTGGATAGAGTGGAGAACATCGTTGGCCAGGGAATCCGGGCCGTACGGCTGATCAGCAGTATCATTCATCGAGCATCACTCCTCACGCCCAGGGACGCCCGCTGTGGGGCGCCCATTGCTTCAGCGTCTTTGTCCATAACATAAGAGAGAGCCACGGGATCAACGCATCCTGACGTGGCAGCATAGGTTCCGAACGCCAGCCTCGGGCAAAAGTTCAAAGAGCTTGCGTGACGGTTGATCAACTCAGCGCACGGCACGCGGACTGGTTTTGCTCAGCACCGGGAAGGCAGCAGCGCAACGGTTGCAGTGAATCATTGGCAACGGGGAGCGGTCGTAACCTGGGAGTGCTGCGGCGTTGATGAACAGCCGCTCGACACGCTTGCCTCGATAACCTCACGCATGCCTCGATAACCCATGCCTCGATAACCAAAGGAAGGTAACACCATGAGCATTCCCGTTCCCGCAGAAACGCCCGATCCGAACATCGATGACCCCGAGCTGCCGGTGCCCAAGCCGGACGAGCCGCCTTCCCCGCTTATGCCCCCGGTGATCGAACCGCCGGCCGGTGACCCGCCGAGCAGCGAGCCGCCGGCGATTCTGGATGAGAAGTTTCCTGAATGATTGAAGGCCCTCCCCGGGGAAGCCGGTCCCTGCTGACGCAACACGTTTTGTGGGACCGGCTTTAGCCGGGAAGCTTTTAGCGGGCCAGCTGCGATTTCGAGGGTGCGCCGACTGGCCTCTTCCCGGCTGAAGCCGGTCCTACCTGCGCATGTTTTCCGTAGAACCGACTGCGCATGTTTTCCGTAGCACCGACTGCGCGTGTTTTCCGTAGGACCGGATTCAGCCGGGAACGCGTCAGCAGCCCCACCACCGATGTTGCCGAATGACCCCAGGCTCACGGCTCCTGCGCTTCGCCACCTGTGCTGCGAGCCGGGTCCCTGGCGCGCTCTTCCGGCGATTCAAAGCGCCTCACAATTCGCGGCATCAGACTGAAAATGCCCAACGCAAGCACCGTACTCAGCACCGCCGTCATCTCCCTGCCCATTCCCGCCGCGATACCGATCGCCGCCGTCATCCACAGACCGGCTGCCGTAGTCAGGCCCTTCACTTGCGTCGCGTTGAGCGCATCGCCCTTGAGGATGGTCCCGGCGCCGAGAAAGCCGATCCCCGCTACAATGCCCTGCACCACCCGGCTGAGTGCAGCGTCGTCGGCACCGGCCATACGCGGCACCAGCACAAACAGCGCAGCGCCCATGCACACCAGCATGTGAGTTCGAACCCCGGCCGCCTTGCCTTTGTGTTCCCGCTCGAAACCCAGAATCCCGCCCAGCAGCGCCGCAATCACCAGGCGTATGGTCACGCGGGTGATCTGCCCGGCATCGGTGATGTCAGAAAACTCGGCCTGCAGTGTTTCCACCACTTCTTCCCACCAGGCATTCATCAGTGCATTCCCCTCATTCAGCGTCAGTGCCGTATGGACCGCAGCAGGGGCCGAGAGTGCGGGAGGTGCCCGACGACCCTCACCCCTGATCCGGTTCTCGGGGGCATATCTGCATCTGTACTAATTCGCAGACGACGCGCATATTCCGCCTGCACCGGGTCACCCGCCCTTCCCGCCAGCCACCCACTGGCGGCTGCGCCCCAGACGCCCCTCAGCACGAGCCCCGCCATGAAGCGTTATGAAAAGTTTGCCGATGACATTGCCGAGCTGATCCGCACCGGGGTGCTTGCTGCGGGGCAGCGTGTGCCGTCGGTGCGCTACGCCAGCCAAACCCACGGCATCAGTCCGTCGACGGTGTTCCAGGCCTACTACTTGCTGGAACGTCGAGGCCTGATCCGGGCGCGGCCGCGCTCCGGCTACTTCGTCAACGACAGCATTCGCCTGCAAGGCCTGAGTGACAACGCCATCGAGCAGGATGCGCGCCCCGCGCCACAGCTGAGCGAATCCACCGAAGTCGACGTCAGCGAACTGGTGTTCTCGGTGCTGGAATCGATCAAGGACCCGAACACCGTGCCATTCGGCTCCGCCTTCCCCAGCGCCGCGCTGTTCCCGTTGCAGCGCATGGCCCGCTCCTTCGCCAGTGCCACCCGCGACATGGACCCGCGCATGGTCGTCAGCGACCTCTCGCCCGGCAATCCAGCCCTGCGCCGGCAGATCGCCCTGCGTTACATGGTCGCCGGACAGATGCTGCCCATGGACGAGCTGCTGATCACCAACGGCGCCCTTGAAGCCCTGAACCTGTGCCTGCAAGCGGTGACCGAGCCCGGTGATCTGGTGGCCATCGAGGCACCGGCGTTCTACGCCTGCCTGCAGGTGCTCGAACGGCTGAAGCTCAAGGCGGTGGAAATCCCGGTGCACCCGCAACAGGGCATTGACCTGGCGGTGCTTGAGCAGGCGCTCGAGCGTTACCCGATCAAGGCCTGCTGGAGCATGACCAGCTTCCAGAACCCCACCGGCGCGACGGTGCCAGAGGCGCGCAAACGGGAGCTGGTGCAGCTGCTGCGCAAGCATGAGGTGCCGCTGATCGAGGATGACGTGTACGCCGAGCTGTATTACGGCCAGTACGCGCCGAAACCGGCGAAGGCGTTCGACACCGAAGGCCTGGTCCTGCATTGCGGCTCGTTCGCCAAGAGCCTGGCGCCCGGGTATCGGGTGGGCTGGGTCGCTGCCGGGCGTTATGCGCAGAAGGTCGAGCGGCTGAAGATCATGACCTCGCTGTGCGCCTCGATGCCGGCCCAAGCCGCCATCGCCGATTACCTGCAACACGGTGGCTACGACCGGCACCTGCGCAAGTTGCGCCACAGCCTGGAAGATCAGCAGCGTGCCATGCTCGGCGCCATCGCCCGGTATTTCCCCGCGCAGACCCGCGTCAGCCAGCCCACCGGCGGGTATTTCCTGTGGGTGGAGCTGCCGGAACAGATCGATTCGCTGAAAGTGTTCCAGGCCGCCCTCGCTCAGGGCATCAGCATCGCCCCCGGCCCGATGTTTTCGCCAACGCGGCGCTTCCAGCCCTTCATCCGCCTGAACTACGGCAGCCCGTGGGGTGAATCGCCCGAGCGGGCGATGGAGACACTGGGGAAGATCATTCGCTCGATGAGGGGTTAAAAAGTGCCGGGCGAAGGGGCAGCGCTGCAAATCTTAAGTGCCACGACTGGCCCCTTCCCGGCTAAAGCCGGTCCTACAAGGGACCCCGTGCAGTCAGCGGAATTGACTGTGAACGCGGATGTAGGACCGGCTTCAGCCGGGAAGACGGCGGCACATTCAGCGGTGACTACCGACCGCCGCCCAGATCAATGAACGACCCCGTTGAATAGGACGCCTTGTCCGACAGCAGCCACAGAATCGCTTCCGCCACTTCATCGGCCAGTCCGCCACGGCCCATGGGGATGGTCGGTTCCAGCTTGCTGACGCGGTGAGGGTCGCCGCTCAGGGCGTGGAATTCGGTGAAGATGTAACCGGGGCGCACGGCGTTGACCCGCACCCCCTCGCCCGCCACTTCCTTGGCCAGCCCGACGGTGAAGGTGTCCAGGGCGCCCTTGGACGCCGCGTAGTCGACGTATTCACCGGGTGATCCAAGCCGTGCCGCCACGGACGACACATTGACGATGCTGCCGCCGCGCCCGCCGTGACGGGGCAACATGCGCAGCAAAGCGTGCTTGCTGCAGAGCATGGGCCCGACCACGTTGCTCATCATGATCTTCAGCAGACGAAACTCGGACATCGTGTCCAGCCGCGAAGCCTCGCCCACCGTGCCGGCGTTGTTGACCAGCGCAGTGATTCGGCCCATGTCGGCATCGATCCGGGCAAAAAGACGAATGATCTCATCCTCGTTGCTGACGTCCGCCTGTACCGCAATGGCATGCCCGCCCGCCTCGCGAATCTGCCCGCACAACCGCTCGGCCGAAGCATGATCGGACAGATAGTTGATGCACACGCGATATCCCTGCGCTGCGGCCAGCACCGCCGTGGCGGCCCCGATACCCCGGGAGCCGCCGGTGATGAGGAGATTTTTATCCATAAACGTTCCCAGTCGATCAATGCGTGGAGGTGGGGTGGGTGTTAACACTCAATCGGTGATTTCGCGGACACGACGCCGGGCAGCTTCAATGTCAGCCATGAAACCCTCGGCCGGCAATGGAGAACCCAGCAGGTTGCCCTGCAACGCGTCGCAGCCCAGCCGCGTCAGGAAACTCTGTTGGCTGGCGGTCTCGACCCCTTCGGCAACGATGCGCAGGTTCAGCGCCTGACCCAGCGCAACGATCGCCGACACGATGGCCGCAACGTCGCTGTCGGGCTCCAGGTCGCGCACGAAACCGCGGTCGATTTTCAATTCGTTGGCCGGCAGGCGTTTGAGGTACATCAGGCTGGAGAAGCCGGTGCCGAAGTCGTCGATGGACAGGTCCACGTCCATGTCCGAGAGCTTGCGCAGCACGGTCATGCTCGCGTCGGCATCGCTCATGGCGGTGGTTTCGGTGATTTCCAGGGTCAGGCAGTTGGCCGGCAGCCCGTGGGTCGTCAATGCATCCGCGACGGCTTCGATCAGCCCGACATGGCTGAATTGCAATGCCGACAGGTTCACGGCAACGCGCCAGTCAGTGTTGCCGGCGTCGTACCAGCACTTCATCTGCCGGCACGCCTCGCTCATTACCCATTCGCCGACCGGAATGATCAAGCCGGTTTTTTCCGCCAGACCGATGAAGGTATCCGGCATCAGCAGCCCGAGCTGCGGATGGTTCCAGCGCAACAGTGCTTCGGCACCGACCGGCCGGTGGGAGCTTGTGCTGAACTTGGGCTGGTAATGCAGGCAGAATTGCCCGTCACGCAGCGCAAGGCGCAGGTCCTGCTGCAACTGCAGCTTGTTGCGCGCATTGGTGTTCATCGACGCGTCGAAGAAGCTGTAGCCGTTCTTGCCGGCGTTCTTGGCGTGGTACATCGCGGCGTCGGCGTTCATCAGCAATTCCTGCTGGGTTCGGCCGTTCCCCGGGTACAGGCTGATGCCGATGCTCACTGTCACCTGCAGATCGTGTTCCTGCACGCTGAACGGCTGGTTCACCAGCGAGACCTGACGCGACGCCACGCTGACCGCCTCTTCGCCATCGTCGAGTTCGACCAGCAACACGAATTCATCGCCGCCGATGCGCGCCAGGGTGTCATGGCGATGGAAGTTCTCGCGCAATCGGAAGGCCACGGCCCGCAAGAGCTGGTCGCCGACGTGATGGCCGAACGCATCGTTCACCGGTTTGAAGCCATCCAGATCCAGAAACATCAGGGCGAACATGCCGCCCTGGGCATCGACCTTGCGCATGGCCTGATCGATACGATCGGCCAGCAACATGCGGTTGGGGAGCCCGGTCAGGTTGTCGTGCAGGGCCAGTTGCGTGAGCTCGCGGTTGGCCTCTTTCAACGACAGTGACAGTTGGGCGGTACGCGCCGCCATGCGCGCGTCCAGCACCGACGTCAGCAAGGTGATGCCCAGCACCGCCAGACTGGTGACCAGGACCACCTTGTCCAGACCGTCGGTGCGCAGGCCATTGGAAAGCGCGCCGCAGAAACTGCCCTGTGGAAAGTTGGCGGCGGTCATGGCGGTGTAGTGCATGCCCAGGATCGCAAACCCCATGACCACCGCCGCGCCCCCGCGTGCCAGGCGAACGTAAGGGGTTTCCTTGCGCAGCCGCACGGCGATGCTCAGCGCGACGGCGGACGCGGTGACGGCAATGACCAACGACAACCCGAACAAGGTGGGGTCGTAGTCTATGCCCGGCTGCATGCGCATCGCCGCCATGCCGGTGTAATGCATGGCGCAGCTGCCCAGGCCCATGACCAGTGCGCCGAACAGCATATTCGACAACGGGACGCGGTCGTGACTGACCAGCCACAAGGCAAAACCCGAGGAGAAAATGGTCATCAGCAACGAGAGCAGTGTCAGCGGTATGTCGTACGCCAGCTCGATGGGCAGCGTGAACGCAAGCATGCCGATGAAGTGCATCGACCAGATGCCGATGCCCATGGAGAGCGCGCCGCCGCACACCCACAGCATCCTCGCCCGACCGCGGGCCGACGCAATGCGCCCGGCCAGATCAAGGGTCGTGTAAGACGCGAGAATCGCTACGAGGACTGAAATCAGAACCAGCGAATTGGTGTAATGGCCGATCAACATGGCTGGCTCTTGGCTCAACGGAGTGCGGCCTTTCAGCCCTGATCAATTCGGCCGCGATTGTACCGAAATTCCTGTGAAAGTCCCGTCACTCCGTTGCGAAGGTGGCACATCGCTATTTAATTCACATCAGCGGTCGGAGACTTCGGCGCCCGCTTTCAGCCCGGTGGCAGCGTCCCAACCGCCGCCCAATGCCGCGATCAATTGGGCGCTGGCAACCAACCGGCTTTCCAGCACATTCAGCACACTGCGTTCGTTGCTCAGCGCGGTGGTCTGCACGTTGACCACGTCCAGGTAGCCGATCAGCCCGGCCTTGTACTGGTTGTTGGTCAGGCGCAGGGAGTCGCGCGCCGATTGCAGCGCCTCGTCGCGCACCCCGGATTCCTGCTCATAAACGCGCAACTGGGCCATGTAGTCTTCGACTTCCTTGAAGCCGTCGAGCACGGTCTGGCGGTACTGGGCGACGGTCTGGTCGTAGACCGCTTCGGTGCGGTCCACTTCGGCCGCACGCTGGCCACCGTCGAAGAGGGTCATCGCCAATTGCGGGCCGACCGACCAGAAGCGGTTGGGCAGGGAAATCCAGTTGCTGACGGTGCTGCTGCTGTAGCCGCCGCTCATGCTCAGGGTCAGGTCCGGGTAATACGCGGCCTTGGCCACGCCGATATTGGCGTTGGCGGTCATCACCGATCGCTCGGCTGCGGCGATGTCCGGGCGGCGTTCGAGCAATTGCGACGGCAGCTGCGCCGGAATCTGCGGCACCGCCGGAATCGAGGTGGTCGCCGCTAGGCTGAAGTCCGCCGGCGCCTGCCCCATCAGCACGGCAATCGCGTTTTCGAACTGGGCGCGCTGCCATTGAAGGTCGATCAGGTCGGCCTGGGTGCTCTTGAGTTGCGTCTGCGCCTGGGCCGTGGCATCGCGGCCGGAAATCCCGGCGCGGTATTGGTTCTGGGTCATGGTGAGCGAGCGCTGATAGGCGTCGACGGTCGCTTCGAGCAAACGCTTCTGCTCATCGATCACCCGCAGTTGCAGGTAGTTCTGCACCAGCTGCGATTGCAGGCTCAGGCGCATCGACGCCAGATCGGCGAGGCTGGCCTGGGCGCTGGCCTTGTCGGCTTCCAGCCCGCGGCGCAACTTGCCCCACACGTCGGCCTCCCAGCTCACGCCCAGTTGCGCGTTGTAGGTGTCGCGAATGCCGCTGCTGGAACTGCTCAGGCTGGAACTGCTACTGCCGGTGCCCTGGCTCGAGCGGTTCTTGCTGGTGGTCAGGTCCAGCGTCGGGAAAAACGCACCCCGCGCACTGCGCACCAGGGCGGCGGCCTGCCGGTACTGCGCCTCGTACTGCGCCACGGTCTGGTTGGACGTATTGAGTGTTTCCACCAGCGCGTTGAGCTGGGCGTCGCCGTAGATTTCCCACCACGCGCCGCGCGCCATCGCATCGCTCGGGTTGGCCTGGGTCCAGCCTTCGGCCTGCTTGAAGTGCGCCGGGGTCGGCATGTCCGGTGTCTTGTAATCCGGGCCGACGGCGCAGGCACTGAGCAGCAGCGCGCACAAGGCAACGCCGAAGGTCCTGTGAAACGGCAACGTCCGCTGTGGGCCAGGCGCTTTCATCGAGTCGTTCATAGCGGAGTGTCCAGGGCAGCATCCGTCTGCACACCGCGCCATTGGTTGAAACGATGGCGCAGACGGTCGAGATAAAGGTAAACCACGGGCGTGGTGTACAGCGTGAGGATCTGGCTGAGGATCAGGCCGCCGATGATGGTCAGGCCCAGTGGCCGACGCATTTCCGCCCCTTCGGCGCTGCTCAGCAGCAACGGCACGGCGCCGAGAATCGCCGCCAGCGTGGTCATCAGGATCGGTCGCAGGCGCTGCAGGCAGGCGTTGCGAATGGATTCCACCGGGGTCATGCCGCCCTGGCGCTCAAGCTGCAGGGCGAGGTCGATCATCAGAATCGCGTTCTTTTTCACCACGCCGATCAGCAGGAACAGCCCCAACAGCGAGATCAGGCTGAATTGCCCGCCGGTGAGGTAGATGCTCAACAGCGCGCCGACCCCCGCCGAGGGCAGCGTCGACAAAATGGTCAGTGGGTGGATGTAGCTTTCGTAGAGAATGCCCAGCACCAGGTACACCGCCACCAGCGCGCCAAGGATCATCCACGGCTGGCTCTTCTGGGTGGCGGCGAAAGCGTCGGAGGTCCCGGCCATCTTGGCGATCACGTCCTCGGGCAGGCCCACCGCCGCGACGGCGCGTTCAATGGCGGCGTTGGCCTGGTCGAGGGTGATGCCGTCGGACAGGTCAAAGGAGATGTTTTCCGAGGCGAACTGACCGTCGTGGCTGACCCGGTCGTCTTCCAGGCTGCGCTCGTAACGGGCAATGGTCGACAGCGGCACCCGCGCGCCGTCGGCAGTGATCACCTGGACCTGCTCCAGGGTGGTCGGGTCGAGGGCGTATTTCGGGTTGACCTCCATGACCACCTGATACTGGTTCAGGGGGTCATAGATGGTCGACACCTGACGCTGGCTGTAGGCGTTGTTCAACACGGTGGTGACCATGTTCATGTCGATGCCCAGGCGCTTGGCCGCATCGCGGTCGACGATCAGCGTCACCTGCTGGGTGCCGCCGCCATCGTTAGCGTCGATGGCAGTCAGCTCCTTGAGCGACTTCAGTGCCGCGACGACCTTCGGATACCACAGGCGCAGGGTTTCCAGGTCGCCACTTTGCAGGATGTACTGGTATTGCGAGGTGGTCTGCTCGCGGCCGCCGCCCAGTTGAAGGTCCTGATCCGGCTGGAGGAACAGGCGCCCGCCCGGCACCAGCGGCATTTCCTTGCGCAGCCGCTCGACCACTTCCATGGCGCCGATGTTGCGTTCCTTGATCGGCTTCAGGCGCACGATGATGAACGCGTTGCCGGTGCCGCCGTTGCCGCCAATGAAGCCCGCGACGCTCTCCACGGCCGGGTCCTTGAGGATCGCCGAGCGAAACGTGTCCATCTTCGGCTGCATCACTGAGAACGACAGGCCGTCATCCCCCCGTACAAACCCCATCAATTGGCCGGTGTCCTGCTGCGGCAGGAAGGTCTTGGGCACCACGACGTACAGGGCGATGTTGCCGACGATGGTCAGCAGCAGCGTCAGCAGGGTCAGGCGCCGATGGCGGAGCACCCAGCGCAGGCTGCGGTCATAACCGGCAACCATGCGGTCGTTGACCCGCTGACTCCAGCGCTGCAGGCGGTTTTCCGAGCCCGGCACATGGGGCTTGAGCCAGCGCGCGCACAGCATCGGCGTCAGGGTCAGCGAAACCACCAGGGAAACGACGATGGACACCGACAAGGTGATGGAAAACTCGCGGAACAGACTCTCCACCAGCCCGCCCATGAACAGGATCGAGATGAACACCGCCACCAGCGACACGTTCATCGACAGCAGCGTAAAGCCGACTTCCTTGGCGCCGAGATAAGCCGCCTCCATGGGCGGCACGCCGTCGTCGATGTGCCGGGAAATGTTCTCCAGCACCACAATGGCATCGTCGACCACCAGACCGGTGGCGAGAATCAGCGCCATCAGCGACAGGTTGTTCAGCGAGAACCCGTACAGGTACATGATCGCGAAGGTGCCCACCAGCGACACCGGCACGGCCAGGGTCGGGATCAGCGAGGCACGGAAATTCCCGAGAAACAGGAACACCACCAGAATCACCAGCACCACGGCGATCAGCAGGGTCATTTCGGCTTCGTGCAGGGTGGCCTTGATCACCGGCGAGCGGTCCATGGCCAGGTCGAGCTTGACGCTGGCGGGCAGCACGGCCTGCAACGCTGGCAACTGCGCTTTGATCGCCGCTACGGTTTCGATGATGTTGGCGCCGGCCTGGCGGTTGATCACCAGCAGCACGGCGGCCTTGTCATTGAAGAAGCCGCTGTTGTAGCGGTCTTCCACCGAATCCTTGACCTTGGCCACATCTTTGAGCCGCAACGCCGCGCCGTTGGCGTAATGGATGATCAGCGATTCGTAATCCTTGGCCTTCTCCAGCTGGTCGTTGGCCTGCACCTGCCAGTTGTGCTCGCTGTTCTCCACCGAGCCTTTCGGGCGGCGCACATTGGAATTGGAAATGGTCGTGCGCACTTCGTCCAGCGACACGCCGTACTGGGACAGCAGCTTGGGCTCCAGCTCCACGCGCACGGCGGGCAGCGAGCTGCCGCCGATCTGCACTTCGCCGACGCCGTTCACCTGGGACAGGCTCTGGGAAAGGATCGTCGACGCCATGTCGTACAGCTCGCCCTTCTCCAGCACGTCGGAGGTCAGCGACAGCACCATGATCGGCGCCTGGGACGGGTTGACCTTCTTGTAGGTCGGCATGCTGCGCATCCCGCTGGGCAGCAGGCTGCGCGACGCATTGATGGCCGCCTGCACTTCCCGGGCAGCACCGTTGATGTCGCGGTCCATGTCGAACTGCAGAATGATCCGCGTCGAGCCCTGACTCGATCGGCTGCTCATGGTATTGACCCCGGCGATCACCCCGAGGGAGCGCTCCAGCGGCGTCGCCACGCTCGACGCCATGATTTCCGGGCTGGCGCCGGGCAACGAAGCGCTGACCACGATCACCGGAAAATCCATGTTCGGCAGCGGCGACACCGGCAGCAGACCGAAGCTCATCCCGCCCAGCAGCATGATTGCCAGGCTCAAGAGCATGGTCGCTACGGGGCGTTTGATGAAGGGCCCGGACAGATTCATGGGCGGGAGCTCCAAGCGGCGAGCTTCAAGCTGCAAGTGAATCTGCGGCGAACTCCACTCTTGTAGCTTGCCGCTTGAAGCTTGTGGCTGCCGGTCATAGCGCCGCCTCGGTCTTGGGCTGCCGCGCAAACCGGCGCCCCAACCGATCAAAGTACAAATAGATGACCGGCGTGGTGAACAGCGTCAGGACCTGGCTAACCAGCAAGCCGCCGACCATCACCAGACCCAGGGGCTGGCGCAGCTCGGCCCCGGAGCCCGAGGCGAACATCAGCGGGATCGCGCCGAACAGTGCCGCCAGGGTAGTCATCAGAATCGGGCGGAAACGCAGCAGGGCCGCTTCGTAGATCGCGGTCTCCGGGTCGATGCCGCGGTTGCGTTCGGCGTCGAGGGCGAAGTCGATCATCATGATCGCGTTCTTCTTGACGATGCCGATCAGCAGGATGATGCCGATGATGGCGATCATGCCCAGGTCATTGCCGCTGAGGATCAGCGCCAGCAGCGCACCGATGGCCGCCGACGGCAGGGTCGACAGAATGGTGATCGGGTGGATGTAGCTCTCATAGAGCACGCCCAGCACGATGTACATGGTGATCACCGCCGCCAGCACCAGCAGCAGCGTGCTGGACAGCGAGGCCTGGAAGGCTTCGGCTGCGCCCTGGAATTCCGTCTGCACGCCGATCGGCATGCCGATGTCTTTCTGCACCTGCTCGATGACTTCCACGGCCTTGCCCAGCGCGACGCCCGGCGCCAGGTTGAACGACATCATCACCGCCGGAAACTGCCCGATATGGGCAATCGCCAGTTGCGCCTGACGCTGCTCGACCCGGGCCAGACTCGACAGCTTGACCTGCCCGCCGTCGGTGGTCTTGACGTGAATCTGTTCCAGCGCCTCGGGCCCCAGCTCACTGCGCGAGTCGGCCTGCAACACCACCCGGTACTGGCTGGCCTGGGTGTAGATGGTAGAAATCTGCCGCTGGCCGAAGGCGTCATAGAGCGCGTCGGTGATGTTGGCGACGGTCACGCCCAGCCGACTGGCAGCATCGCGGTCGATGTTGAGAAACACCTGCAGACCCTTGTCCTGCAAGTCGCTGGCGACATCGGTCAACTCCGGCCGCTGAGCCAGCGCCTCCACCAGTTTGCCGCTCCACAGATTGAGCAGGTCGGCGTCCGGCGAGGACATGCTGAACTGGTACTGGGTGCGGCTGACCCGGTCCTCGATGGTGAGGTCCTGCACCGGCTGCATGAACAGGCGGATGTCCGACAGCTGATCGACTTCGGGCTGCAGGCGCTGGATCACTTCGGACGCCGTCACATCCCGCTCGCTGTGGGGTTTGAGGTTGATCAGCATGCGACCGCTGTTGAGGGTCGCATTGTCGCCGTCGACGCCGATGTACGACGACAGACTGGCGACCGCGGGGTCCTTCAGGATGATTTTCGCCAGGGCCTGCTGGCGCTGGCTCATGGAGGCGAACGACACCGACTGGGGCGCTTCGGAAATGCCCTGAATCACGCCTGTGTCCTGCACCGGAAAGAAGCCCTTGGGCACGGCCAGATACAGCAATACCGTAATCCCGAGGGTGGCGATGGCGACCAGCAGGGTCAGTGGCTGGTGCTTGAGCACCCACTGCAACTTGCGCCCGTAGGCGGCCACCAGCCAGTCGATCCAGGCACCACTGGCCCGGTAGAACCGGCCCTGCTCTTCTTCTTTCGGCTCACGTTTGAGCAAGCGCGCGCACATCATTGGCGTCAGGGTGAGGGACACCACGAGGGAAATCAGGATCGCCACGGCCAGGGTGATGGCGAACTCGCGGAACAGCCGCCCGACCACATCGGCCATGAACAACAGCGGAATGAGCACGGCAATCAGCGAGATGGTCAGCGAGATCAGCGTGAAACCAATCTGCCGGGCGCCCTTGAGCGCCGCCTGCAACGGCGTCTCGCCCTCCTCCAGGTGCCGGGAAATATTCTCCAGCATGACGATGGCGTCATCGACCACGAAACCGGTGGCAATGGTCATCGCCATCAACGTCAGGTTGTTGACCGAAAAGCCGGCCAGGTACATCACGCCGAAGGTGCCGATCAGCGACAGCGGTACGGCCACCGAGGGAATGATCGTCGCGCTGAAGCGCCGCAGAAACAGGAAGGTCACCAGCACCACCAGCACGATGGAAATCATCAGCTCGTGCTGCACGTCGCTGACCGACGCGCGGATGGTCTGGGTGCGGTCGGTGAGCACGGTGACGTCAAGCCCGGCGGGCAGATTCTCGGTGATGCTGGGCAGCAGCGCCTTGATCCGGTCGACCACGTCGATCACGTTGGCGCCTGGCTGACGCTGGATGTTCAGCAGCACGGCCTGGTTCTCATTGGCCCACGCGGCAAGGCGATCGTTTTCGGCGCCGTCGACGATCTCGGCGACGTCCTTGAGTCGCAGCGGGCCGCCGTTGTTGTACGCCAGAATCAGGTTGGCGTATTCCTCGGGGGACTTGAGCTGGTCATTGGCGTCGAGCATCGACACCCGCGTCGGGCCGTCGAAATTACCCTTGGGCGTGTTGACGTTGGAGGCGCTGACCAGCGTCCGGACGTCCGCGAGGTTCAGGCCGTTGGCCGCCAGTGCGTCGGCGTTGACCTTGATCCGCACCGCCTGACGCTGGCCGCCGGCGATGGTGACCATGCCCACCCCGCTGATCTGCGCAATCTTCTGCGCCATGCGCGTGTCGACCAGATCATTGAGTTTGGGCAGCAGCATGGTTTTCGACGTAATGGCCAAAGTCAGCACCGGCGTGTCGGCCGGGTTGACCTTGTTATACGTCGGGGGCGCCGGCAGGTCGCTCGGCAGCAGGTTGGTCGCGCCGTTGATGGCCGCCTGCACCTCCTGCTCGGCGACGTCCATGTTGATGTCGAGGCTGAAACGCAGGGTGATGACCGAGGCCCCGCCGGAACTGGTCGAGGCCATCTGGGTCAGGCCCGGCATCTGCCCGAACTGGCGCTCAAGGGGCGCGGTCACGGCACTGGTCATCACTTGCGGACTCGCGCCCGGGTACAGCGTCATCACCCGAATGGTCGGGTAATCCACCTGCGGCAGCGCCGACACCGGCAGCAGCGTGTACGCGATCAGACCGGCCAGCACGATGGCGAGCATGCTCAGCGTGGTGGCGACCGGCCTGAGGATGAACAGGCGTGACAGGTTCATACGTTGCCTTTCTTCGCGGTCTCGGTGCCCGCTGACTCACCGGGCTCCTTCGAGGGCTTGCCCTGCAACTGCTGACCCGGCGAGGCCGGCACGTCCTTGCTGTCGTTGACCACGTCCACCGCACTGCCGTCTTTCAGGCGGTCGGTGCCTTCGAGCACCACACGGTCGCCGGCCGTCAGACCTTCGGTAATCACCGTGGAGTTCTCGTCGCTTGGCCCGGTCTTGAGGGCGCGAATGCGCACGGTCTTGTCGCCGTCCATCACGTACACGAAGGTGCCGTTGACGCCGAACTGCACCGCGGCCGACGGCACCAGCACCACGTTTTTCAGGGTATTGGCCAGAAGGCGTGCGTTCACGAACTGATTGGGGAACAGCGCTTCGTTGTCGTTATCAAACCGCGCTTTGAACTTCAACGTGCCGGTGGTGATGTCGATCTGGTTATCGATGCTGGCGAGCACGCCGGTGGCCTGGAGCTTCAGGTCGCCACGGTCCCACGCCTCGACCGGCAACTTGCCGCCGCTGCGGTAACGGCTCAGCACCTCGGCGAGGTCTTTTTCCGGAAGCGTGAAGTTGACAGTGATCGGTTTGGTCTGGGTGATCACCGCCAGGGCGGTGGTGTCGTTGGCAGCGACCAGATTGCCGACGTCCAGCTGGCGCAGGCCGATGCGGCCCGAGATCGGCGCCCGGATCTGCGAGAACTCCAGGTTGAGCTTCGCGTCGCCCACGGCTGCCTGATTGGTCTTGATCGTCCCCTGGTACTGGCCGACCAGGGATTCGGCGGTGTCCAGGGTTTGCTTGGCGATGCTGTCTTCTTTGTACAGGCCCCGATAACGCTGTACGTCGAGTTGAGCATTCTTGAGCAGCGCCTGGTTCTGCATCAGCGTGCCTTCCGCCTGTTGCAGCGCGATCTGGTAGCTGCGCGGGTCGATCACCGCCAGCAAATCGCCGGCCTTGACCTGTTGGCCTTCCTGGAAATTGATCTTCATCAATTCGCCTGCCACGCGGCTGCGCACGTTGATCGTGTTCAGCGCGGTCACAGTGCCAAGGGCTTTGTAGTAGATGGGGAAGTCGCCGGTGTTCGCGACTGCGACCCGCACCGGTACCGGGGCGGTGGAGCCGCCGAACCCGGGACGCTTGGCCACCGCCTTGCCGTTGCCGCCGCTGCGGCTTGCGCTGGCCTGGGCCTGATCGCCTTTCTGCGCCGTGGCGTTCGGTTGCGACGCGGATCCCGGCCAGAAGCGCCAGCACAGGCCAGCGACGATCAACAGAACCAACAGGCTCATCAGCCAGCGACGGGAATTACGGGGGCCAGACAATTGCATGGATAAATCAACCAGTGTGCGCGTGAGCGTCTTCGGGAGGCTGAACAATAAGCATAGAGTCCGGCAAGGCAAAGGGGCTTTACCGGCAATTTACCTAGTGCTTACTTGGAATAAGGTGCTGACGTACCCATAAAAAACGGCCTGAGGGTGTCAGGCCGCCTGGATGTTGCCGGGTAATGCCGCCGACTGATGGCAATACGCCGCTTGCCAGCTTACTTCAATACGGCCAGCGCCGCGTCGTAGTTCGGCTCCTGGCCGATCTCCGGTACCAGTTCGCTGTGCAGCACCGTGTCGTTTTCATCCAGCACCACGACAGCACGGGTGGTCAGCCCCACCATCGGCCCGTCGGCGATGGCAACGCCGTAGTCCTGCATGAACTGCGCGCCGCGCATGGTCGACAGGTTCTTCACGTTTTCCAGACCTTCGGCGCCGCAGAAACGCGCCTGGGCAAACGGCAGGTCAGCGGAGATGCACAGCACAACGGCGTTATTCAGCTCGTTGGCCTGGGCATTGAACGTGCGGATGGAGGTGGCGCAGGTCGGGGTGTCTACGCTCGGGAAGATGTTCAGCACCTTGCGCTTGCCGGCGAAGGTTTCCAGGGTTGCGTCGGACAGATCGGCCGCCACCAGTTTGAAGGCCGGCGCCTTGCTGCCGACGGTCGGCAGTTCGCCGCTGATCTGTACCGGAGAGCCTCTACGAGTCACTTGTGGCATGAGCTGAGTCCTTGTTTGAGTGGCATTCAAGGGCGGAAGTTAACCATGAAAAAGCGTGGCAACCTACCGCCAGAAACGATTTTATTGTCAGGAAACGGGGGGCATTACCGGTTTGTCCATCAGCCCCGGGCGGGCGCAGACGTCCACTGCCCAGTCGACGAATACCCTCACCCGCCGCGACGTCTGCCGGTGTGCCGGGTACAGCGCGGTCAGGGGCAACAGCGGTTGTTCGATGTCGCCCAGCACTTCGATCAGCTCGCCGCGGCGCAACGATTCGGCGACGTGGTAGTACGGCGTCTGCACCAGTCCGTACCCTGCGCTGCACGCCGCGAGGTAGCCATCGGCGCTGTTGGTCGCCAGGGCCTTGGGCAGGTCGGGCGCCTGAACTCGGCCATCAATGACGAACTCAAGCCCATAGCGTTTGTGGGTGGTGGAAGAGAAGTATTCGATGATCTGGTGGTGCTGCAGATCGGCCAGGCAGAGCGGCGTGCCCCTGCGCTGCAGATACCCGGGACTGGCACACACCACCTGGCGCATGTGAGCGAGCGGTCGGGCCGCCAGGGAGTGATCGAGGGGCTGTCCGCCGCGAATCACGCAGTCGTAGCCCTCCCGGATAAGGTCCACGGGACGATCGTTCATGCCCACTTCCATTGCCAGCCGGGGATAACGCTCGGTGAACTCCGGCAGAAGCGGCATGATGATCAGTCGGCCGATGCCCGACGGCATGTCGACACGCAACACCCCTTCCGGATCCCGGGCCACCGAAGAGAACAACGATTCGGCCGCTTCAAGCTCGTTCAGCACGCTGACGCAGCGGTGGTAATAGGCCTGACCGTCCGGCGTCGGCGTCACCTGCCGCGTGGTGCGCATCAACAATTGCACGCCAAGCTGTGCCTCCAGCTGCTTGATCAGAATGGTCACCGACGCCCGGGGCATGTGCAGGCTGTCGGCGGCCCTGGCGAAACCGCCCAGCTCGACAATGCGCGTGAAGGCCCGCATCGCGTTGAATTTATCCATGGCTTGTCACGGTTCCGCTGAGAGATTGTTTAGAAATCACCAATAGTGAAAGCACTTTTAGCCGGTTTATCCCGACGCTGTCGAGGCGCAAGAATGGTGGTCCTCTTGATCGACAAGGCACCCATCATGCAAACGCGTCAACTTGGCAAAAACGGCCCGCATGTCTCGGCCCTGGGCCTGGGCTGCATGGGCATGACCGACTTCTATACGACGGGCGGCAACGCCGACGAAGCCATCGCCACCCTGCACCGGGCGCTGGAGATGGGCGTCACCCTGCTGGACACCGCCGATATGTACGGCCCCCACACCAATGAGGAACTGCTGGGCAAGGCGCTGGCTGGCAAGCGGGATCAGGCGTTCATCGCCAGCAAGTTCGGCATCGTGCGTACGCCAGGCGACGCCGGCGCGCGCGGGGTCAATGGCAGCCCCGAATACATCCGCGCCGCGATCGATGGCACGTTGCAGCGTCTGAAAATCGACACCCTGGATCTGTATTACCAGCACCGCATTGATCCCGGCGTGGCGATCGAAGAGTCCGTTGGCGCCATGGCCGAGCTGGTCAAGGCAGGCAAGGTGCGCTTTCTCGGCTTGAGCGAGGCGTCGGCAAGCACCCTCGAACGCGCGAACAAGGTTCATCCCATTGCCGCCCTGCAGACCGAATATTCACTGTGGAGCCGCGAGCCGGAAGAAAACGGCGCGCTCGACACGTGCCGCCGGCTAGGCATTGCGTTTGTGCCGTACAGCCCGTTGGGGCGCGGTTTTCTGACCGGCGCACTGAAGAGCCCGGACGACTTCGCCGCCGATGACTATCGCCGCAGCAGTCCGAGGTTCCAGGGCGAGAACTTCGCGAAAAACCTGCTGCTGGTGAAGAAGGTCGAGCAACTGGCGGGAGAAAAAGGCATCACCGCTGGCCAATTGGCGCTGGCCTGGGTCCTCGCCCAGGGCAATGACGTGATTCCGATTCCCGGCACCAAGCAGCGCAAATACCTGGAAGAGAACGTCGCTGCGCTGGACGTGACCCTCAGCGCAGCAGAGTTGCAGGCGCTGAAAGACCTGTTCCCGGTTAACGCTGTCGCAGGCGGCCGTTATCCCGATGCGGCGATGAAGCTGGTCAACGGGTAAGCGGGTAACGCTCTCCAATCATCGCTGCGTCTTCGATGAACCCCGGCCTGTTAGCGGCGACACTCCGCCGCCAGCAGGCCCTGTCCCGCCCCGTTTCGCCGGGTTGTCAGAAGTCCCGCTTGTAGAAGATGTCCAGCGAACTCGCCACACCGCCCGCGACCTCCAGGTACACCTTCTTGCTCAGCAGGTAGCGCAAGGTCAGGGTGTTGGCCGGCTCGAACACCCCCACGCCGTAACGCAGGCTGAGCTTGTCGGTGATCTTGCCGCTGGCGACCACCGCCGTCTTGTCGCCGCTGCCCGAGGTGTCCAGATCGAAATCCTGAATCCCCAGCCCGGACGCCAGCTTGCCCGCCGTCGACGAACCGCCCGCCAGGCCCAATGCCAGCGCCGCCTGGGCGACCATGTTGCTGTCTTCGCCCTTGGTGCTCAGCGGACGGCCCAGCACCAGATACGAGAGCGCCTGCTCCTGACTCATGGCCGGTTCGGAGAACACCGTGGTGGTCGGCTGTTCGGCGCTGCCGCTCAGGCGAATGCCGGCGATCACGTCGTCGGTCTGGCGGATGGCTTCGATGTCCAGATACGGCTGGTCGACCGGTCCTGCGAACAGCAGGCGCGCCTTGCGAATGGTCAGGCGCTGGCCGTAAGCGCGGTAGCGGCCTTCGTTGAGGTTCAGCTCGCCGCGGGTGTCCATGTTGTCGCCGATGTGCACGTGGCCGACCAGATTCGCAGTCAAACCGAAGCCGCTGAAACTCAAGGTCTCCTGGCCCACTTCGACGTTCACATCCATGGCGATGGCCAAGGGGGTTTTGCCCTGTTCGGTCTGCTGGCCCACGATCACGGTGTCATCAGAGACTTTCACCGTTGAAGGCGGCAGCTGGCGCACCGTGATCTCGCCTTTCGGGATCAGCACCTTGCCGGATACCGCGAGCCTGTCGCCCTGCAGGGTAATCTTCAGGTCCGGCGCCGCTTCCAGCTTGGCGTACGGTTCAACGGTGATCGGCAGGTGCGTGCCCTTCAGGTCAACGTCGACATCCAGCGCATTGGCCCAGGCCACATGCCCGCCAATGCTGCCTTGACCCGTCGTGCCGCTGCGCCAGTTGCCGGTCAGATCAACGCGCTCGCCGGCAATCAGGGCCTGCACATTGAGCTTTTCAAGACTCACCGGCAATTCGGGACCGGAGACTTCGGCGTCGTTGAGCGTCACGTTGCCGTTGACCTGAGGCGCCAGCAGGCCGCCCGAGATCCGCCCGCTGCCGTTGAGCTTGCCGTTGAGCTTTTCCACCATGGGCACAAACGGCCTTGCGACCGACACGTCCAGGCCGCTGAGGGTGAAGTCGCCGGTCACGGGCTTGTTCCTGGCGATCGGATCGATGCTCAGCCGCGCCAGCAGTTCACCGAGCTTGCCCCCACGAAAATTGAGGCTGGTGTCGACTTTCTTCGGGGTCAGGCTGCTGGTCAGCTTCAGCGTGTCGTAGGGGAAATCCAGCCACTGGTTCTTGTCCTTGACCCGCAGCGTCCCGCCACTGGCGTCGATGACCACCTGGCCATTGGGGCCGGCAGCGGGAACGTCCAGCTGGATGTCGGCATTCAACGCGCCCTTCCAGGCGAAATCCTTGGGCAGCCACTGCGCCAGACTTTCCAGCGGGAAGCGCTTGAGGTGGTAGCGCAGGCGCGGTTCGGGCATCAGGCGCTGATCTTCGCCGCACAGGCTCGCAGGCCCCGACACCCAGCAATGAGCACCAAAGTTGACCTTGCCGTCGGCCAGACGCTCCAGCTTGGCCGGCTGTTGCAGCTTCCAGTCCTGCCCGCCGCTCTGGATGTCGCCGCTGGCCAGACGCCCGCGCCAATTACCTTTGTCCAGATTGCCATCCAGCGCCAGGGCCAGTTTGAGCAGCGGCCCTTTGAGATCGAGTTTGACTTGCTGACGCTTGATGTCGCCCTGGCCATTAACCGTCAGCGCGCCCAGCGCCGTGTCGCCGGCCTGAATGCCGGAGGTCTTCAGGTCAAGGGTGGCGCGCTGGGCGCTGTCGAGCCTGGCGGCCAAGGTCAAGCTCTGCAGCGTGTTCGCCTGGAACGCCAGTTGCGTGCCTTGCAAGGCCAGTTGCCCCTGGGGCGCCTGTACCGTACCGGCGACGTCGAGGCGCCCTTTCATCTGGCCTTGCAGGCCAGGCCATAGCTGACCCAGTCGCGCCAGGTTGATGTCCAGCTGGCCGGCGATTTTCTGCTGAAGGCTTCCTGTGCCCTGAATCCGGTTGTCGCCCAGGCGGATGTCCAGGGCGTTGAGGTTCCATTTGTTGTCGGCGCCATCGGCCTTGGCCTGCAGCACAGCGGGCTGACCGCGCAGGCGCCCCTTCAGGTCCAGATCGGCGTTCAGGGTGAGTTGCTCGTTGCGCATTGAACCCTTGCTGCGCAGCGGACCCGCCAGGGAGCCCGGCAATTCCGCGACCCAGTAAGCGGGATCGATGGCGCTGAGATCCAGTGCCGTGTCCCAGGCGATGCCGTCGGCAAATTGCAGATTCAGGTGACCGCTGGCCTTGCCCTGCCCGGCTGCCAGCTCAAGTTGAGGCAGGAAGATCTCCTGCAAATCGCCGCTGAAGGGGCTCTGCAACGTGAATGGACCCGCCGGGCCCTTGAAGTCGCCGGCGAAATGGCCGAGGTATTTGCCGTCGGTGTAGGACACTTCCCCGGTGAACGTATGCACGCTGACCTGGGGCTCGTCGATCAACGGGTACAGGCGATGCCAGGGAAAGTCGAGCCAGTCGATTTTCGCGTCGGCGCGCAGGCCCTGTTGCCAGTCCAGTTTGCCGCTCGCCTTGAGGCGCTGGTTGTCACTGGCGGTCAGATCAAGCGCCGTAATGTCCGCGCCCTTGGCGTCGACCCGGCCTTGTAATGCCAGCGCCACCGGGCCTTTTTCCGCCGGAAGGCTGGCGTTGCCGGTGATGGCGTAGCCTTGAGCAAGATCGCCCTTGGCGTTGAGCAGCAGATGATCGAGCTGCAACGTGTCCGGCAGATCAGCACTTGGCTTGAAGTGGTCGCTGGTGATGGCGATGTCCGCCGGCAGGTTCTCCACCAGCGGTTGCAACTGCCCGACGAGCGTGGCGTCGAGGTAGCCCTTGCTCTGCGCGTTGAGGGTCAAAGTCTTGAGCAGGTCCCCTTGAATGTTCAGCGCCAGTGACAACGGCTGACCACTGACGTCGGGTAGCTTCAGCTGTCCTTCGGCGGTCAACGGCCAGTTACCCTCGGGTTTGAGCAGGCCCGACAGATCAAGGGCGATGTCATCACGACCGGCGTGCAGCGAATCGATCTTCAACCCCTCAGCGGTCCAGTGCGCCGCCAGCCGCACGTCGCGAACCTGTTCGGTGCCGTCCAGATGAAGACTGCCGATCTGCACGCGCCCCAGTTGCAGGGCCA
Organism: Pseudomonas sp. W5-36; assembly: GCF_046540455.1. Lineage (NCBI taxonomy): Bacteria > Pseudomonadati > Pseudomonadota > Gammaproteobacteria > Pseudomonadales > Pseudomonadaceae > Pseudomonas > Pseudomonas sp. W5-36. Next base: position 97,788 of record NZ_JAXCIQ010000017.1, read on the forward strand.
GCGGCAGCTTGAGGTCCGGCAGCGTGATCGGCCCGCTGGCAGCCTCGTCGCTGGAAGGCGGAAACTGCAGCCTGATGTCGCCCGTCTGCAGGTTGTCGATGCACAGCGTCATGCGCGCGAGGCACGCGGGTGACCAGTCGAAAACCGGTGCGTCGACTTCGACTTTGCTCTGGCCTTGCTGCCAGACCAGGTGATCCGCCTGCCACGCGCCGCCCAGACGACCGGAAAACCCTTCGACCGTCAGGCCCGGCACCCACCCGAGGGCCCAACGGCTGCCGCTTTGCGTACCGAGGAGGATGGTGGCCGTCAGCACCATCAAAATGATCAGCGACAGCAGCGTAATCGCCGTGATTGCCGCGGTGCGTTTCAACAAAGCCAGCTTCGTCACAGTTCAGGTCCCATCGAGAAGTGCAGACGAATACCGCCGTCTTCATCCAGCGCGTGGGCGAGGTCGAGGCGCAGCGGCCCCACCGGCGACACCCAGCGCACGCCAATGCCGACGCCGGTTTTCAGGCTCGGCAGGTCCAGTGAATTGAACGAGTTGCCCTGATCGACGAACGCCGCCACCCGCCATTTTTCGGCGATCGAGTATTGGTACTCGGCGCTTCCGGCGATCATGTAACGGCCGCCGATCTTGTCACCGTCGGAGTTCTCCGGGGACAGCGATTGGTAGTCATAGCCGCGCACGCTCTGGTCGCCACCGGCAAAAAAGCGCAGGGATGGCGGGATCGACTTGTAGCCGTTGCTGGCGCTGCCCCCAACCTGCACACGCCCGAGGAAGCGGTGGTTCTGCGCCACGGTGGTCAGCCCTTTGAGCATCACCGTGCCGTGCAGCAGGTTGGCGTCAGAACCCAGCCCTTCCTTGGCGACCTGGGTGTCGAACCGCAGCCGGTAGCCGTTGTGCGGGTCGATGCGGTTGTCGCTGCGCAGGTACGAATAGCTGACGCCGGGCATGAGCAAGGTGCTGAGGCCTTCGTCGTTGCCCAGCCGGTATTCTTCGCGCTGCCACTTCAGCGATATCACGCGCTCCCAGCCGCTGGGCAGTTTGCTGTGCCATTCGGGCCCAACGGTCAGCAGTTTGCTGAGGCTGTCGGTGTCGGCGATTTCTTCATATTGATAGCCACCGGCAAATCGCAATTTGTCGGTCAGGGGCGGGTCCAGCGGAATGTCGTAGAACAGGCCGACGTTCTGCCGAGGGGCGGAGATTTCCGCCTCGGCGCCATAACTGTGGCCCTGGGGATTGACCCAGTGGCGCGTCCAGTTGGCCTTTACCCGTGGGCCGACGTCGGTCGAATAGCCGACCCCGAGCCCCATGGTCCGCGGCTTGCGGGTCTGCAACTGCACGTCGACCGGAATGACCTGGGCCTGGGCATCGGTGGGCGATGCGTTGACCCGAACGCCTTCGAAATAGCCGCTCGACTGCATGGCCTGATTGAGTTCGGCGATCAGTTCGGAGTCGTAGGGCGTGTCTTGTTTGAACGGCACCATGCGCCGCAGCAAGTCTTCATCGAATGGCGCGTCGCCGCTGAAGGTCACTTTGCCAAGGGAGAAACGCGGCCCGCTGTCGTAGACCAGTTCGATGTCGGCGACACCGGCGCGCGGGTCGACGGAAAGGCGCTGGGTCACGAACCGGCCCTTGAAGAAGCCGTAGCGCGCCGCCTGGGTTTCAATCAGGTGCTTGGCGTCCTCGTAGACACCATGGTTGAGCACCGCGCCGGGCTTCAGGGCGTCACCCTTCGGCACCCGGAAGCTTTTAAGCTGGGTCGCCTGCCCGGTCACGCGGATGGAAACGTTGCGCAGGTGCACAGGCTCGCCGGCCTGAACCTTCAACAGCAGTTGCAGGTTGTTGTCGACGTGGCGGACTTCGCTGTCAATCTGCGCCTGATAATAGCCAAGGGCCTGAGCGGCCTTTTGCGCCTGCTCGACGGCCCCGACGCTGAAGCGTTCGAGCGCTGGCTCGTCGCGCTCGCCGAGGCTGCCCACATACCCTTCGATGTTGGACTTGAGCGCGGCATTGGACGGCTTGACCCGGACTTCCAGCTGCGCATCGGCAAACGCCGCGCAACTGGACAACATCAGGAGAAAGCCACTGGTGTATCGATGGGGAAACTTCATAGGCGCGAATGCTACACGAGCGACGCGGGCTGCTGGAACCCGCGGAAATGGAGAAGCGTGCGCGGCTCAGGCCACAGAACCCAATGAAACCTGCGGATTTGGGTGGAAAAAGATGTGTTCGCGGACAGGTCCTACTGCCACCTCACCGATTTCCTCATAACCCTGTCGGTTATAGAACTCCAGATAATCGCCATTGCCGGTGTCGAGGACGATGCCCTGGGAATTTCTGTCCTGGGCACACCAGTCATGCAACGCCAGCAGCAACCGCTCGCCGTAGTGCCGCCCCTGGAAGTCGGGATGGACGCCGAACAACGGCAGGACATGCACCGCTTCCGAAGGCACGCAGGCCAGCACGGCGTGGTAGTACTCCAGATAGCGCTGGGTGCAGCGCAGGCCGGTGGTCATCAACATGCGAATGCGCCAGGCCCAGCTTTCGGTGATCCCCAGCCGCCGCTGCGGAGGCGCAATCAGGGCAACGCCGACCAGGCGGTCCGCCACGAACAGCCCCAACGCCGGCAGGTCCTGCAGATAGTGCTGTTTGACCAGCGCCCGGATGGTCGCTTTAACCCGATGGTCGTAGCCGGAGCGGCCGGATTCGAAGAGGTAGGCAAAACTCGGCTCCTGGCGGTAGGCGAGGTACAGCAGCGCGCGGGTTTCGCGGGAGTAGCCGCTGTCGAGCTGACGGATCTCCGCCGTTTCGCTAGGCAGTTCAGGCATGGTGTGCGTCCTTTTGATGAGCCCCGGGGCGGCCGCTCGGGTGCTTGACTTCAAGGCTTCGAGTCGCCGCCCGCCAGCGCAGTTCCCGCGACGTGGCCGCCGATCAGAAATGCACACAGCGCAACCGCCATCGCACAGAGCGCCTCTGACGCTGGCCGTGGCCGGGCAGGTCGGCTAGCATCGCCGTTTGTTTTTGCCAGGACCGCCGCCCATGAAAATTGTGTCTTTTAATATCAACGGCCTTCGCGCCCGACCGCATCAACTGGCGGCGTTAATCGAGAAACATCAGCCCGACGTCATTGGCCTGCAGGAAACCAAGGTGTCCGACGAGCAGTTTCCCCAGGCCGATATCGAAGCGCTGGGTTACCACGTGCACTTCCACGGTCAGAAAGGTCACTACGGCGTCGCCCTGCTCTCGCGTCAGCCGGCGCTGTCGATCCACAAGGGCTTCGACAATGACGACGAAGAGGCCCAGCGCCGTTTCATCTGGGGTACATTCGCTGATCGCAACGGCAATCCGGTGACGGTCATGAACGGCTATTTCCCACAAGGCGAAAGCCGTGATCACCCGACCAAGTTCCCGGCCAAGCTGCGCTTCTATGCAGATCTGCAGAACCTGCTGGAAACGAAATTCAGCAACGACCAGCCGCTGGTGGTGATGGGCGACGTCAACGTCTCCCCGGAGGACAGCGACATCGGCATTGGCGCCGACAACGCCAAGCGCTGGTTGAAAACCGGCAAGTGCAGCTTCCTTCCGGAAGAGCGCGAGTGGCTCGGCAAGCTGAAGAACTGGGGCCTGGTGGACAGCTTCCGTCACTTGTACCCGGAAGTGGTCGATCAGTTCAGCTGGTTCGACTATCGCAGCCGCGGCTTTGAAGACGAGCCCAAGCGTGGCCTGCGCATCGACCTGATCCTCACGTCCCATGGCCTGCAACCGCGCATCAAGGCGGCGGGCGTGGACTACCATTTGCGGTCGATGGACAAGCCTTCCGACCACGCGCCGATCTGGCTTGAGCTGGAATAACCGAACCATCACAGGTGAGCCGCGCGGCGCCCTGCCCGCGGCTTCATCGTCCGAGGCGCTATAAGCCGCGGGCTGTCATCTGCGCGTCATTGGCCTGTCTTATTCTCCGGCCACCTCCACTCCTATAAAGATGCCGCACATGCTGCGCACCGGTGTTTTCATTTTCCTCGCTTCACTCTTCGCTTTTTCGGTAGATACCCACGCCGCTGCCCTGCCCGCGCCCAGTGACGGCTCGCCGGCCTTGCGCATTCAGGGCTCGAACACGATTGGCGCGCAACTGGGGCCGGCGCTGGTCAAAGGCCTGCTGGCGCAGCAAGGCGCACAGTCCATTCAGGAACAAGCGGGCGCGCACCCCAACGAGCGGCGTATCACCGCCCAGTTGCCGTCCGGCCAGAATGTCAGCATCGACATTGCGGCACACGGATCGAGCACAGGTTTCGTGGCCCTGAAGGACGGCTTGGCAGATGTAGCAGCCTCCTCGCGCCCCATCAAAAACAGTGAAGCCATGGAGCTGGCAGCCTTGGGCGACTTGCGCAGCCATCAGGCCGAGCAGGTCATCGCCATCGACGGCGTTGCGGTGATTCTCCATCCCGGCAACCCGCTGCGGGAGCTGAGCACAGTGCAACTGGCGAAAATCTTTGCCGGGGAGGTCCGCGACTGGGAGCAATTGGGCGGCACTGCCGGGGCCATTCATTTATATGCGCGGGATCAGCAGTCGGGCACCTTCGACACCTTCAACGAGCTGGTGCTGGCCAAGTCCGGCAAGACGTTGTCGAAGGAGGCCCGGCGGTTCGAGTCCAGCGAGGAATTGTCCGATCAGGTCAGCCAGGACCGCCAGGGCATCGGTTTCATCGGCCTGCCCTACGTCCGGCAGGCCAAGGCCGTGGCGATCATCGATGGCGAGTCCAAACCGATGCTGCCCACGGTCAGCCTGATCGCCACCGAAGACTATCCGCTGTCACGCCGCCTGTATTTCTACCTGCCGCCTGAGGCGAAACAGCGCTGGGCCAAGGCGCTGGTGCGGTTCGCCCAGAGTCCGCAGGGACAGTCCATCGTGGCGCAAAACGGGTTTGTGGCGCAGACGGTGCAGGCGGTAAAAGTGCGGGCGACGACGCAGATGCCGCTGGCGTATCAAAATCTGGCGCGGGAGGCCGAGCGGCTGTCGGTGAATTTCCGTTTCGCCCAGGGCAGCGCGACCCTCGACACCAAGGCCATGCTCGATCTCAAGCGCGTGGTCGACTATCTGAAGGCCCATGACAAGCTGGATCAGAAGGTCACGCTGGTGGGATTTGGCGATGCCAAGAGCGACCCGGCGCGGGCGCAGTTGCTGTCCAGACTGCGCGCGATGGCAGTGCGCCGGGAGTTGCTGAAACATCAGGTGGTGCTGCGTGAAGTGCGCGGCTTCGGCGACGAAATGCCGGTGGCGACCAATGACGGCGATGAAGGCCGGATCAAGAACCGCCGGGTGGAGGTGTGGGTGGAGTGATGCGGTTCAAGCCCGCCAGCACTGTACGGCTTACCGGCGACGTCGTGGTCGGTCACCGATGTTCGCTGCGCATCATCTCCTTGGGCACGTACTTGCCAATCTCGAATTTGCCGATCGCCGCGCGGTGGACTTCGTCCGGGCCGTCGGCCAGGCGCAGGGTGCGCTGCATGGCGTACATGTAGGCCAGCGGGAAATCGCCGGACACCCCCGCACCGCCATGCATCTGGATCGCCCGGTCGATCACCCGCAGAGCGACGTTCGGCGCGACCACTTTTATCTGCGCGATCTCGCTCTTCGCCACCTTGTTGCCTACGGTGTCCATCATGTAGGCGGCTTTCAGGGTCAACAGGCGGGCCATGTCGATTTCCATGCGCGAGTCGGCGATCTTGTCGATATTGCCCCCCAGTCGCGCCAACGGTCGGCCAAACGCAGTGCGCTGCACCGAGCGTTTGCACATCAGTTCCAGCGCGCGCTCCGCCATGCCGACCGAACGCATGCAGTGGTGAATCCTGCCCGGGCCGAGGCGACCCTGGGCGATCTCGAAACCACGTCCTTCACCCAGCAGGACATTTTCGTACGGCACGCGCACGTTTTCGAACAGCACTTCGGCGTGACCGTGGGGCGCATCGTCGTAGCCGAACACCGGCAGCGGCCGCAGGATTTTTACCCCTGGCGTGTCAGTCGGCACCAGGATCATCGAATGCTGCTGATGACGCGGGCCGTCCGGGTTGCTCAGGCCCATGAACACCATGATCTTACAGCGCGGGTCGCAGGCGCCGGAGGTCCACCATTTGCGGCCGTTGATGACCCACTCATCGCCATCACGCACTGCGGTCGCGGCCATATTGGTGGCATCCGAGGACGCCACATCGGGTTCGGTCATCGCAAACGCCGAGCGAATCTCGCCGCGCAGCAAAGGTTCCAGCCACCGTTCCTTCTGCGCCTCACTGGCGTAGCGCACCAGCACCTCCATGTTGCCGGTGTCCGGCGCCGAACAGTTGAACGGCTCCGGGCCGAGCAGCGAGCGGCCCATGATCTCCGCCAGCGGCGCGTACTCGAGATTCGACAGCCCTGCCCCGCATTCGGATTCCGGCAGGAACAGGTTCCACAGCCCCTCGGCCTTTGCCTTCGCCTTGAGCGCCTCCATGATCGCCGTCGGCTGCCAGCGGTCGCCTTCAGCCACTTGGCGCTCGAACACGGGCTCGGCGGGGTACACGTGAGTGTCCATGAAGGCCGTCACGCGCTCGCGCAGTGCCTGAACCTTGGGGGAGTAAGCGAAATCCATGGGGCGGCTGCCTTCTATGAGGTGTTGTCAGGTCGTGAGCCGATGCTAGATCAGCGCCCCCCATTTATCTAACCTATTCTCGGCGTGTATAAACATTCATAACCGATATATGATTCGGCGCATTCCAAACAACAAGAACTGCACGAGGCGCACAGCAATGAACCTGAGCAAGGTCGATCTCAATCTCTTTATTGTGTTTGACGCCATCTACACCGAAGCCAATCTGACCCGCGCCGGTCAGATCGTCGGCATCACCCAGCCTGCGGTGTCCAACGCCCTGTCGCGCCTTCGCGAAACCTTCAACGATCCACTGTTCGTGCGCACCGCCCAGGGCATGGTGCCCACCCCGATGGCGCAGAACATCATCGGCCCGGTGCGCAACGCCCTGTCGCTGCTGCGGGTGTCGGTGCAGGAGAGCCGGATTTTCAATCCGCTGCAGGCCAACAAGAATTACCGCATCAGCATGACCGACCTCACCGAAGCGGTGATTCTGCCGGCACTGTTCCAGCGGCTGCGGCGCCTGGCGCCCGCCGTGACCATCGAAAGCTTTCTGTCCAAGCGCCGGGAGACGACCAAGGAACTCGCGGCGGGCCGACTGGATTTCGCCGTCGACGCGCCGCTGAATACCGACCCCCAGGTGCGCCACGTCAAGCTGATGGAAGACCGCTATGTGTGCGCCATGCGCCGGGGCCACCCGCTGGCGAACAAGGAGGCCATCAGCCTGGATGACTACCTCGGCGTCGCGCACATCCATATTTCCAGCCGGCGCAGTGGCTTGGGTTATGTGGATCTGGCGCTCGGAAAAATGGGTATTCAGCGCAAGGTGGCGTTGCGTTCGCAGCATTACCTGATGGCCTCGCAGGTGTTGCAGCAAACCGACATGGTGATGACCGTTCCCGAGCGCTTCGCCCGGCGCAATGACCTGCATTTCGTGTACCTGCCGGTCAACGACGTGCCGACCGTCGAAACCCACCTCTACTGGCACGAAAGCACCGATCAGGACCCCGCCAACCGATGGATGCGTGAGCAGATCATCGAGCTCTGCCAACTCGTTACCGCCCAGGAACGTAAATTGGGCAAGACCCTTGAAGCAGTGAAGTGAAGGTTCAGCGGCGCCTGCAGTCAATGTAGGACCGGCTTTAGCCGGGAAGAGGCCCGTATGAACACCATCCATTTTGCGGTGTCGCTGCTAGCCCTTTCCCGGCTGAAGCCGGTCCTACATTCAAAACGCCATCCTACGATTGGCAAAAGCTGTCCAGTGTTTGATAACACCCTTGACGTTAACGTAAAGCCCCACTTACGTTACGCCCAGGCCTTCCGTATCGAGCACTGCCATGACCGCCACCACCTACAGCATTTCCGACCTCGCCCGCGAGCTGGACATCACCACCCGCACCATCCGTTTCTACGAAGAACAAGGCATGCTCAGCCCCGAACGCCGGGGGATGGAGCGGGTATATTCGGCCCGTGACAAGGTCACCCTCAAACTCATTCTGCGCGGCAAGCGCATCGGCTTCTCTCTCGCCGAATGCCGCGACCTCATCGGTCTGTACGACCCCGACGGCGGCAACCACAAACAATTGAGCACCATGCTGGAAAAAATCGCCGAGCGTCGCGCGCAACTGGATCAGCAGCTTCTGGACATTCAACACATGCAACTGGAACTCGACACAGCAGAAGAACGCTGCAAGGCCGCACTGGAAATATCCAGCTGATTCAGTTGCATAGAAGAACAACTTAAAGCCAAATCTTTCAGGAACGATGCCGCTATGTCTCTCCCTCAACGTGTGCGTCTGGTTGAAGTCGGCCCTCGGGATGGCCTGCAGAACGAATCCCGCCCGGTCAGCGTCAGCGACAAGCTGCAACTGGTGCACGACCTCGCCGACGCGGGCGTCAGCTATATCGAAGCGGGCAGTTTCGTGTCGCCGAAATGGGTGCCGCAGATGGCCGGCTCCGCTGAACTGTTCGCCGGCATCCAGCCGAAGGAAGGCGTGACCTACGCCGCGCTGGCACCCAACCTGCGCGGATTCGAAGACGCGCTGGCAGCGGGCGTGAAAGAGGTCGCGGTATTCGCCGCCGCCTCGGAATCGTTCTCCCAGCGCAACATCAACTGCTCGATCAGCGAGAGCCTGGACCGGTTTGTGCCGATCATGGAAGCCGCGCGCCTGCACGGCATCAGCGTTCGCGGCTACGTGTCGTGCGTACTGGGTTGCCCCTATGAAGGTGACATTTCACCGAAGCAAGTGTCGTCAGTCGCCAACGAGCTGTTCGCCATGGGCTGCTACGAGGTGTCCCTGGGCGACACCATCGGCACTGGCACGCCGGGCGCCACCCGCACGCTGTTCGACGTGGTCGCCGGACAAATCCCCCGGGGCAAGCTGGCCGGGCATTTCCACGACACCTACGGCCAGGCGCTGGCCAACCTCTACGCCAGCCTGCTGGAAGGCATTCACGTGTTCGACAGCTCCGTGGCCGGCCTCGGCGGGTGCCCCTACGCCAAAGGCGCGACCGGCAACGTGGCCAGCGAGGACGTGGTTTACCTGCTGAACGGCCTCGGCATTGAGACGGGTATCGATCTGGACAAGCTGATTGCAGCCGGTCAGCGCATCAGCGACACCCTCGGTCGGGCAAATGGGTCACGGGTGGCGAAGGCACGTCTGTCGGCCTGATGTGCGACAACTTGTCACACAGTGTTACCCTGCCCGCCATCGCGTTCAGGGAAACGGGTAACACGGAAACACCTGGCGACAGATTCAGCAGTGAATCCAGGCCGGTGAAATCCGCAAAGCCCCGCAAACCGGGAACTCTGAAAAGTTGGCATGGCTTCTGCTATGTCTTACGTACAACAAAAATAACAAATTCAATCACCCAATAAAAACAAGATGTATCGGCTCTGACATAACAAGAACAACACGGACAGAGACGCAGCTAACTGATTTTTTTGGAGTGGATCGCTCTACTTGAGGCCTTGGCCTCACGACCGGACTGAGAACAATAAAACTGCGTTCAGGCAGCTACCAGACGAGTCGGATCGAAAGATCGAAGCGGATCAGCGCTCAAAAAAATACGTTTGCTCTTGGCCCCCGCTTGGGGGTCGCTCAGAAAAGCAAAAGAAGCTGGCTGCCAAAAACAACAACAGGCCACTTACTAATAAAAACGAGCATGCAATCGAACTTGAAGGGGAGCCCAGGCTCCCCTTCGTGCTATTCGTCATTCGTAAACCTCCCCTCCCGATTATCCCCAGCGATAGCACTTCATCGTCGTTGACATCACCACGACTGCAGGCTTACGTTAACGTAAAGGTGACGCAGTTTCTTTTCCCCCTGTCAGCCCTCCAATAACAACACGGGATGCAGTCCATGAATTACCCCACGCTCAATTTCGGCCTCGGCGAAACCCTCGACATGCTGCGCGACCAGGTGCGCGCCTTCGTGGCCGCCGAGCTTGCCCCGCGTGCCGCACAGATCGACAAAGACAACCTCTTTCCCGCCGACATGTGGCGCAAGTTCGGCGACATGGGCCTGCTGGGCATCACCGTCGATGAGCAGTACGGCGGCGCAGGCCTGGGCTACCTGGCCCATGTCATCGCCATGGAAGAAATCAGCCGGGGTTCTGCCTCAGCGGCACTGTCCTACGGCGCCCATTCCAATCTCTGCGTCAACCAGATCAACCGCAACGGCACCCCCGAACAGAAAGCCCGCTACCTGCCCAAGCTGATCAGCGGCGAGCACGTGGGCGCCCTGGCGATGAGCGAACCCGACGCCGGCTCCGACGTGGTCTCGATGAAGCTGCGCGCCGACCGTCGGGGCGACCGCTTCGTGCTCAACGGCAGCAAGACCTGGATCACCAACGGCCCTGACGCCAACACTTACGTGATCTACGCCAAGACCGACCTGGAAAAAGGCGCCCACGGCATCAGCGCGTTCATCGTCGAACGCGACTGGCACGGCTTCTCCCGAGGCAACAAGTTCGACAAGCTCGGCATGCGCGGCTCCAATACCTGCGAGCTGTTCTTCGATGACGTCGAAGTGCCGGAAGAAAACCTGCTCGGCGCGCTCAACGGCGGCGTGAAGGTGCTGATGAGCGGCCTGGATTACGAGCGCGTCGTGCTCTCGGGCGGGCCGGTCGGGATCATGCAGGCGTGCATGGACGTCGTCCTGCCTTACATTCACGACCGCAAACAATTCGGCCAGAGCATCGGCGAGTTCCAGCTGATCCAGGGCAAGGTTGCCGACATGTACACCCAGCTCAACGCCAGCCGCGCCTACCTGTATGCGGTGGCCCAGGCCTGCGAGCGCGGCGAGACCACGCGCAAGGACGCCGCCGGGGTGATCCTCTACGCCGCCGAGCGCGCCACGCAATTTGCCCTGGACACCATCCAGATTCTCGGCGGCAACGGCTACATCAACGAATTCCCCGCCGGACGACTGCTGCGCGACGCCAAGCTCTACGAGATCGGCGCCGGGACCAGCGAAATCCGCCGCATGCTGATCGGGCGTGAGCTGTTCAACGAAACCCGCTGACAGCGCCGGAGGCCCCATGACCACTCTGCACACCCAGATCAACCCGCGTTCGCCGGAATTCGCCGCCAACAGCGAGGCTATGCGCAAGCAGCTCGACGCGCTGCACAACCTGCTCGACCACGTTCAGCGCGGCGGCGGTGCCAAGGCGCAGGAACGCCACACCTCCCGGGGCAAATTGCTGCCCCGGGAGCGGATCAACCGCCTGCTGGATCTCGGCTCGCCCTTCCTCGAACTCAGCCAGCTCGCCGCCCATGACGTGTACGGCGAAGACGTCCCGGCTGCGGGGCTGATCGCCGGCATTGGCCGGGTCGAAGGCGTCGAATGCATGATCATCGCCAACGACGCCACGGTGAAAGGCGGCACCTACTACCCGCTGACCGTGAAAAAACACCTGCGCGCCCAGACCATCGCCCAACAGAATCGCTTGCCGTGCATTTACCTGGTGGACTCCGGCGGCGCCAACCTGCCCCGCCAGGACGAGGTGTTCCCCGATCGCGAGCACTTCGGCAGGATCTTCTTCAATCAGGCCAACCTGAGCGCCGAGGGCATCGCCCAGATCGCCGTGGTCATGGGTTCCTGCACCGCCGGCGGCGCCTATGTGCCGGCCATGGCCGACGAAACCATCATGGTCCGCGAACAAGCGACCATCTTTCTCGCCGGGCCGCCGCTGGTGAAAGCCGCCACAGGCGAAGTGGTCAGCGCCGAAGACCTTGGCGGGGCCGATGTGCACTGCAAGGTCTCCGGGGTGGCCGATCACTACGCCGACAGCGATGACCACGCCTTGGCGCTGGCCCGGCGCTGCGTGGCCAACCTGAACTGGCGCAAGCTCGGCCAGTTGCAGACCCGCCAACCCCAGTCGCCGTTATATGGGGATGACGAGCTGTACGGCGTGATCCCGGCGGACGCCAAGCAGCCGTTCGACGTGCGCGAAGTCATTGCGCGGCTGGTGGACGCTTCGGTGTTCGATGAATTCAAGGCGCTGTTCGGCACCACGCTGGTGTGCGGCTTCGCCCATCTGCACGGCTACCCGATCGCCATCCTCGCCAACAACGGCATTCTCTTCGCTGAAGCCGCGCAGAAAGGCGCGCACTTCATCGAACTGGCCTGCCAGCGCGGCATTCCGCTGTTGTTTCTGCAGAACATCACCGGCTTCATGGTCGGCCAGAAGTACGAAGCCGGGGGCATCGCCAAGCACGGCGCCAAGTTGGTGACTGCCGTGGCGTGCGCGAACGTGCCGAAGTTTACGGTGATCATCGGCGGCAGTTTTGGCGCGGGCAACTACGGCATGTGCGGCCGCGCTTATGACCCGCGCTTTCTGTGGATGTGGCCCAACGCGCGGATCGGCGTCATGGGCGGCGAACAGGCCGCAGGCGTGCTGGTGCAGGTCAAGCGTGAACAGGCCGAACGCAGCGGCCAGACGTTCAGCGCCGAGGAGGAAGCGGCGTTGCGCCAGCCGATCCTCGATCAGTACGAGCATCAGGGCCATCCCTGGTATTCCAGCGCCCGGCTGTGGGACGACGGTGTCATTGACCCCGCGCAGACCCGCGACATTCTCGGCCTGGCCATCAGCGCCTCGCTCAACGCCGCCATCGAACCGACCCGCTTCGGCGTGTTCCGGATGTGACCCGAGAGAATCGCCCCATGAATGATTTCGCCACCCTCGACATCGCCCTCGACCCACGCGGGTTCGCCACGCTCTGGCTCAACCGGCCGGAGAAAAACAACGCCTTCAACGCGCAGATGATTCGCGAGCTGATCATCGCCCTTGACCAGTTGCAGCGGGACGACAGCCTGCGGTTTCTGCTGGTGCGCGGACGCGGCCGGCACTTCAGCGCCGGTGCCGATCTGGCCTGGATGCAGGAGTCGGCCAACCTCGACTACAACACCAACCTGGGCGATGCCCGCGAGCTGGGTGAGTTGATGTACAACCTCGCCAAGTTCAAGGCGCCGACCCTCGCCGTGGTGCAAGGCGCGGCCTATGGCGGCGCACTGGGCCTGATCAGCTGCTGCGACATGGCCATCGGCGCCGATGACGCGCAGTTCTGCCTCTCGGAAGTGAAGATCGGCCTTGCTCCGGCGGTGATCAGCCCGTTCGTGGTGCAGGCGATTGGCGAACGTCACGCGCGACGCTACGCGCTGACCGCCGAACGTTTCGACGGCACCCGGGCGCGGGAGATCGGCCTGTTGGCCGAGTGTTACCCCGCTGCCGAGCTGGAACAGCACCTGGAACACTGGATCGCCAACCTGCTGCTCAACAGCCCCCAGGCCATGCGCGTCAGCAAAGACCTGCTGCGCGAAGTCGCCGACGGTGAGCTGACCCCTGCCCTGCGCCGCTATTGCGAGAACGCCATCGCGCGCATCCGCGTCAGCGCCGAAGGCCAGGAAGGTCTGCGCGCGTTTCTGCAGAAGCGCGAACCCGCCTGGCGCGGCGAGCCCCGCACGCTATCCCAACCGCTGCAAGGCCCGCGGCCCCCACAAGGAGAGTCGCACTGATGAGCGTCCCGCACATGCAACCACTGAATTCGGTGCTGATCGCCAACCGTGGCGAAATCGCCTGCCGCGTCATGCGCACGGCCAAGGCCATGGGCCTCACCACCGTCGCCGTGCACAGCGCGAATGACAGCAACGCGCGGCACGTCCGCGAGGCGGACATCGCGGTGAACCTGGGTGGCAGCAAGGCCAGCGAAAGCTACCTGCAAATCGACAAGCTGATCGAAGCAGCCAAAGCCAGCGGCGCCCAGGCCATCCATCCCGGTTATGGGTTTCTCTCGGAAAACGCAGGTTTTGCCCGCGCGGTGGAACAGGCCGGCCTGATTTTCCTTGGCCCGCCCGCCTCGGCCATTGACGCCATGGGCAGCAAATCAGCGGCCAAGTCGCTGATGGAAACCGCTGGCGTGCCACTGGTACCCGGCTACCACGGCGAGGCCCAAGACGCCGCGACCTTGCGCGAAGCGTCCGCCCGCATCGGCTACCCGGTGCTGCTCAAGGCCACCGCCGGCGGTGGCGGCAAGGGCATGAAAGTGGTCGAGCGCGACGAGGATCTGGCCGAGGCGCTGGCGTCCGCGCAACGTGAGGCCCAGTCGTCGTTTGGCGACTCGCGCATGCTCGTCGAAAAGTACGTGCTCAAGCCGCGCCATGTGGAGATTCAGGTGTTTGCCGACCAGCACGGCCACTGCCTGTACCTCAACGAGCGCGACTGCTCGATTCAGCGCCGTCACCAGAAAGTCGTCGAAGAAGCCCCGGCGCCGGGCCTGACACCGCACATGCGTCAGGCCATGGGCGAAGCGGCGGTGCGCGCGGCACAGGCGATCGGCTACGTCGGCGCCGGCACGGTGGAGTTTCTGCTGGAGGCCGGAGGCGATTTCTTCTTCATGGAAATGAACACGCGCCTGCAGGTCGAGCACCCGGTGACCGAAGCGATTACCGGACTGGACCTGGTGGCCTGGCAGATTCGCGTGGCCCAGGGCGAGCCGCTGCCGATCACCCAGGCCGAAGTGCCGCTGAACGGCCACGCGATTGAAGTGCGGCTGTATGCGGAAGATCCGGCCAACGACTTTTTGCCCGCCACCGGGACGCTGACGCTGTATCGCGAATCATCTGCGGGGCCGGGGCGTCGCGTCGACAGCGGCGTCGCGGAAGGCGACGAGGTCTCGCCGTTCTACGACCCGATGCTCGGCAAACTGATTGCCTGGGGCCAGACCCGCGAAGAAGCGCGCTTGCGATTGCTGGCGATGCTCGACGAATTCGCCATCGGCGGTTTGCGCACCAACCTCGGGTTTTTGCGCCGCATCATCGCCCACCCGGCCTTCGCCGACGCGGAGCTGGACACCGGCTTTATCCCTCGCTATCAAGAGGATCTGCTGCCAGCGGCCGAGGGTTTGACAGAGGAATTCTGGCAGGTGGCGGCGCAGGCATACCTGAGCACCGCGCCAGTGACGGTCAGAGCCGACGACGCCCATTCGCCCTGGTCGGCCCGCACCGGGCTGCGCCTGGGCGGC
The DNA here is from genome assembly GCF_046540455.1 of Pseudomonas sp. W5-36. Classification (NCBI taxonomy): domain Bacteria; kingdom Pseudomonadati; phylum Pseudomonadota; class Gammaproteobacteria; order Pseudomonadales; family Pseudomonadaceae; genus Pseudomonas; species Pseudomonas sp. W5-36. Next base: position 112,936 of record NZ_JAXCIQ010000017.1, read on the forward strand.
CCAAGCGAAGTGACGTTGCACCTGGCGTGTGGCGCAGAGTCTCGAAGCATGGTGTTGCGAAGTGACTCCCGGCAGGGCGTTCGGCTGAACGGCGAGCATTTGCTGATCGAGCAGGACGGCGTGCGCCGGCAGACCCTTGCGATCCGCCGGGCTGACACGCTTTACCTGCAATGGCAGGGCGATGTGCATGGGATCCGCCCGGTTGACCCGATTGCCGACGTGGATTCAAACCACGGCCACCACGGCGGCCTCACCGCCCCCATGAACGGCAGCATCGTTCGGGTGTTGGTCGGCGTGGGCGAACAGGTGCAGGTCGGCACTCCGCTTGTGGTCCTGGAAGCGATGAAAATGGAACACAGCATCCGCGCGAACACCGCCGGCACCGTGACAGCGCTGTATTGCAGCGAAGGTGAGATGGTCAAGGAAGGGACAGTGCTGGTGGAACTGGAAGCTGTGGTACAGGCCGAATGATCGGCTGCTGGCCGGCTGCAGTTATGTAGGACCGGCTTCAGCCGGGAAAGCGGCAGTGGGTACACCACACAATTGAGGGTGTTAACACCGGCCTCTTCCCGGCTAAAGCCGGTCCTACTAAGCGATGCATCCAGTGCGATAAAAGGAGGCCTGACCGGCCTCCTCCCTGTCTTTACGCCGCTACTTCATACAACTTCAGCACTTCAACCTCACCACTGACCAGGCTCTGGCGCATCCGTGCCGCCTGCAGTGCCGCCGCTTTCATCGCGCTTTCCTTGACGTGACCATAGCCGCGAATCCGCTCCGGCAGGCGCGCCAGATTCAGCGCGGTGTGCCGATTGCCGGCACTCAGGTGGCCAAGGATCAGCTCGATGTCGCCCACATACACATCAATCAACTCGCGCTCCTGTCGACGCTCGATGCTGCGGCCGAACGGATCGAGCACCGTGCCGCGCAGGAATTTGAAGCGAGCCAGCACGTCGAACGCCTTCAGCATCCACGGCCCGAAACTGCGTTTGCGCGGCACGCCGTTCTTCGAGTCACGCTTGGCGAGCCAAGACGGCGCCAGATGAAACTCGATGCGGTAATCGCCTTCGAACTGCGCTTGCAGCTGACGGGTGAAATCGCCGTTGCTGTACAGCCGCGCCACTTCGTACTCGTCCTTGTAGGCCAGCAGCTTGAAGTAGTTAAACGCCACCGCCTCGGTCAACGCAGGCGGCTGGCCCGGGAACAGCCGCGCTTCGGCCTCCCGCACACGGTCCACCAGCGTCAGGTACCGCTCGCTGAGCGCACCATTCTGATAGGCGATCAAACCGTGAACATTGCGCGTGACACGCTCCTCCAGAGTCAGGTACTCAGGGTCCGGCGTTGGCTGGGTCTGCGGATTAGCGGCCGCTTGCACCGCCGGGAGGTCAAACGCTGCACGACGCCCCCACAGGAACGCTTGTTGATTCAGATTGACCGCCACGCCGTTAAGCTCGATGGCCTTTTCGATGGCTGCAGAGGTCAACGGAATCAGTCCCAGCTGGAAGGCATAGCCCAGCATGAAGAGGTTGCTGGCGATGCTGTCACCCATCAGTTTGGTCGCCAGATCCGTCGCTTGCACGAAATGCGTTTTATCAGCGCCGACGGCTTCGCGGATGGTCTGCATCATCGCTTCGGCCGGGAACTCGGCGTCGGGATTGCGGGTGAATTCAGCCGTTGGCGTCTGCTGGCTGTTGATCACCGCATGGCTTTTCGCGCTGTTGAGCTTGGCGATGGCATCAGGGCCCGACGCCACCAACAGGTCACAGCCCAGCAGCAGATGCGCCTCACCGGCCGCGATGCGCACGGCGAACAGATCTTCCTGGCGCGCGGCGATGCGAATGTGGCTGACCACCGGGCCAAACTTCTGTGCCAGACCGGCCTGGTCGAGCACGCTGCACCCCTTGCCTTCCAGATTGGCCGCGTAACCCAGCATCGCGCCGACAGTGGTCACGCCCGTTCCGCCCACACCCGGCAGCAGAATGTTGTACGGCTGATCGAGGCTCGGCAGCGTCGGCTGCGGCAGCTCCGCGAAGGCCTGGGCCTGCTTGGGCAACTGTGGCTTGCGCTGTTTGCCGCCGTGCACCGTCACGAAGCTGGGGCAAAAGCCCTCGACGCAGCTGAAATCCTTGTTGCACGCGCTCTGATCGATTTCGCGCTTGCGCCCTTCCGGTGTTTCCTTCGGCAGCACCGACAGGCAACCCGATTTGACGCCGCAATCGCCACAGCCTTCGCACACGGCCGGGTTGATGATGGCGCGCTTGTCCAGATCGACCATCGTGCCGCGTTTGCGGCGACGGCGTTTTTCCGTGGCGCAGGTCTGGTCGTAGATGATCACCGACACGCCCTTGAACTCACGCAGTTCGCGCTGCACGGCGTCCAGGTCGCTGCGGTGGTGGAAGGTGGTGATCGGTGCAAACTGCTCGCGGCTCGGGTATTTCTCCGGCTCATCCGAGACCAGCGCAATGCGCTGAACGCCTTCGTTGAACACCTGCCGGCTGAGCTGATCCACCCGCAACACGCCATCGATGGGCTGGCCACCGGTCATGGCGACGGCGTCGTTATAGAGAATCTTGTAGGTGATATTGACCTTCGACGCGACGGCCGCCCGCAGCGCCAGGTGCCCGGAGTGGAAGTACGTGCCGTCACCCAGGTTCTGGAACACGTGGGGCGTTTCGGTGAAAGGCGCCTGGCCGATCCAGGTCACGCCCTCGCCGCCCATCTGGGTGAACGTCTCGGTTTCCCGGTCCATCCAGATGGTCATGTAATGGCAGCCGATACCGGCCAGGGCGCGACTGCCCTCGGGTACGCGGGTCGAGGTGTTGTGGGGGCAGCCGGAGCAGAAATGCGGGGTGCGCTGGGTGTTGAACAGCGGCGCGGCGAGGGCTTTTTCCTTGTCGGCCAGAAACTGCAGGCGTGCCTCGATTTTCGGGCTGCTGTAGATCGGCGCAAGGCGTTTGGCGATGACGCGGGCGATCATTGCCGGCGTCAGTTCAGCCAGGTTGGGCAACAGCGAGCGGCCTTCTTCATCGAACTCACCGACCACACGGGGGCGCTGATCCACCGGCCAGTTGTACAGCTGACCGGTGAGCTGATCCTCGATCACGCTGCGTTTTTCCTCGACCACCAGGATTTCGTCCAGCCCTTCCGCAAAGCCGTGCACTGACACCGGTTCCAGCGGCCAGCTCATGCCGACCTTGAGCACACGAATCCCCACCGAAGCGCAGAGGTCTTCGTCGATGCCCAGCTCTTCCAGGGCCTGCCGCACGTCGAGGTACGACTTGCCGGTGGTGATGATGCCCAGGCGCGGCTGTGGGGAATCGATCACCACCTTGTTGAGATTGTTGGCACGGGCGAACGCACGGGCGGCGTAGATTTTGTAGGTATTGAGCCGCGCCTCTTGAGCCAGGGGCGGGTCGGGCCAGCGAATGTGCAGGCCGCCTTCGGGAATCTGGAAGTCTTCGGGAATGTGCGTCTGGATGCGCAACGGATCGACTTCGACCACGGCCGAGGAATCGACGTTTTCGGCGATGGTTTTCATCGCCACCCAGCATCCGCTGTAGCGCGACAGCTCCCAGCCGATGATGCCGTAGTCGAGGATTTCCTGGACGTTGCTGGGGTTGAGCACCGGGATCATCGAGGCGATGAACGCGTGTTCGCTCTGGTGCGCGATGGTCGACGATTTGCAGCCATGGTCGTCGCCCGCGAGGATCAGGACGCCACCCTTTTCGGCGACGCCGGCCGAGTTGCCGTGCTTGAACACGTCGCCGCAGCGGTCAACGCCCGGGCCCTTGCCGTACCAGAGGGCGAAAACGCCGTCGTACTTGCCGTGGGGGAACAGATTGACTTGCTGACTGCCCCAGACCGCCGTTGCGGCGAGCTCTTCGTTGACGCCCGGCTGGAAATGAATGGCGTTCTGCTGGAGATAATCCTTGGCGTCCCAGAGGCTCTTGTCGAGGTTGCCCAACGGCGAGCCGCGATAGCCTGAGATGAACCCGGCGGTGTTGAGCCCGCGGGCTTCATCGCGCTGCTTCTGCAGCATCGGCAGGCGGGTCAGCGCCTGGGTTCCGGTCAGGTACAGATTGCCGGTTGCGAGTCGGTACTTATCGTCCAGACGAATATCAGCCAGGGACATTCAGGCACTCCTTTGTTTTTATTAGTGCGTTTTGAATGCGGCGCCAGCGGCATGTGCAGCCTTGCCAGCGCCTCGCCGTCAGGACGGTTCAGCCCGACGGTCACAGACAAAATACTGCCTGCGCGACAGAGGCTTTTTCTTCCTAAATCGACGCGAATCTGCTCATATCGTGCATGCCCGTTCCCGTTCAAGAATAAAAAAGGGTCAATTCATGCAGGTCAAGCTCAGCCCCATCGATCGCAAGATCCTCCGTCTGTTGCAGCACGACGCCAATCTGTCCGCCGCCGAGATCGCCGAGCGCGTCGAACTCTCGCAATCACCCTGCTGGCGGCGCATCAATCGTCTGGAAGAAGAAGGCATCATCGAGCGTAAAGTCGCCCTGCTCAACCCGGCCAAACTCGGGCTGACCATGACCGTGTTCGTCGACGTCAAGCTGTCCGGGCACGGGCGCAAGTACCTGACGGAGTTCGAGGAGGCGATCACCGGGTTTCGAGAGGTGCTGGAGTGCTACACCATGGCCGGCGACATGGATTTCCTGCTCAAGGTGGTGGTGCAGGACATCGCCAGCTACGAGCGTTTTCTGCGCGACCACCTGCTGCAAAGCCCCCATGTGCAGGAAGCGCATTCGAACATCGCGATGAGTGTGGTGAAGCGTACGACAGAATTGCCGATCGACTAGGCTGCCGATTTGCTGAGCTGCAGGCTGACGGAGAGTTGAAGGCAGAACGCGCCCATGGGAAAAACTCTTTTCACACGGGCGCGAAAAAAGCATTGACTCTCAAATGGGAATGATTATTATTGAGCGCAACCAGTCGTGAGACTGGCTGGTAACCCAGAAGCCTTAGGTCGGCTTCCGGATTATCTCCTCATCAGGCTAATCACGGTTTTTGACCCGGCTTATAGCCGGGTCTTTTTTTTATGCCCTTTTCGGGTCTGGGTTCGGTCGGGTGTTGCGTCTTCAGGCTAATGAAGAGGGTTCGACAGTGATCTGTCTTTTCGATGGCGCGCATCATAGCAAATGGAGCGAGCAATGCACCGTTGCCGCTGTCAAAAACTGACACATTCAGTAAAAAACACCCGTTAAAGATCCGAACGCACTCCCGTTGTTTTCCGCGACCGCCGCTATTCAAACAGTGAGCAATACGCCATGACTCAGCCGTTCGATTCGTTGATGACCGCCTCCACCGTGCCGCCTGCCCTGGGCGCGAGCGCTGAAACCGACCTGTACCGACGCCGTCTTCAGCGGTTGCCGCGCAGGGTTCAGCAGGTGTTTCTGCTGAGCCGCCTCGACGACTTTTCCTACACCGACATCGCCCAACTGCTTGATATCGACGCCACCGCCGTCGAACGCTGCATGACCGCAGCGCTCGAACGTTGTGTCAGCGAATCCGCCGAACATGACCCGGCCCGAGCCATTTTGCTTCAGGCCCTGCGCTGGTACGTGCACCTGCAAAGCCCCCAAGCCACCGCCAGTCAGCGCATCGAGTTCCGTCACTGGCTCGACGCCGATCCCCGACACCTGGCAGCCTTTCAAAACAGTGAGCAGTTCTGGCGCACGCTTCATGCACCCGCTGCGATTCTGGGCGCCAGTGGCTGGCATCGGCGCAAACCCCGCGCCTATGTCGGCTGGTTGCTGATGACGGTGCTGCTGTGCGGTCTGCTGGTGACTGCCGAGGCGTACAGCTGAGTCAGGCTCCGACCCTTTGGCGAACGAATCTGTCGCCGTGCCCCCGCTGGTTGCGTGTAAAGTAATTGTCATAACAGCCCAGTGAGGGAATCAGGCGCGGCCTGCATTACCTCCCGATGGTCTCGTAATGGCAGATCATGCAATCAGGACGCTCCCGTGACTCAAACCGCCCTTAATATCTCCGCCGATTTCGACAGCGGCAACATCGTCGTGCTCGACGCCAGCAACCCGAAAGCGGTGCAACTGGCGATTCGCCCTGACACCAAGAGCGCGCACTTCCAGTGGTTCCATTTCAAGGTCGACGGCCTGCAGATCGGCGAGCCCCACGGTTTCAGCCTGACCAATGCTGGCGCGTCGAGCTACAACGGCGCCTGGACCGGCTACAACGCAGTTGCCTCCTACGATCAGAAAACCTGGTTCCGCGTGCCGAGCCAGTTCGACGGCCGTGCGCTGAACTTCGAGCTGACGCCCAGCGAATCCCAGGTGTGGTTTGCCTACTTCGAACCCTATAGCCGCGAGCGCCACGACTGGCTGGTGAATGAAGCGCTGGACAAGGCCGGCACCGAGCTGCTGGCCACCGGCAAGAGCGTCGAAGGCCGGGACATCCCGCTGCTGCGCAAGGGCGACGGCGCGGCGGGCAAGCGCAACATCTGGATCATTGCGCAACAGCACCCCGGCGAGCACATGGCCGAGTGGTTCATGGAAGGCATTATCGACCGGCTGCAGGAAGACGACCCTGAACTGCAGGCGTTGCTGGCGTCGGCGAACCTGTACCTGGTGCCGCACATGAACCCGGACGGCTCATTCCACGGCCATCTGCGCACCAACGCTCAAGGCAAGGACCTCAACCGCGCCTGGCAGGACACGACCCCCGAGCTCAGCCCGGAAGTGTTCTTCGTCAAAACCCAGATGGAAAAATACGGCGTGGACATGTTCCTCGACGTCCACGGCGATGAAGAAATTCCCTATGTCTTCACCGCCGCCTGCGAAGGCAATCCGGGGTACACCGACCAGCAAGCCCGATTGGAAGCGGATTTCCGCGCCCGGTTGGGCGGCTTGACCCGGGACTTCCAGAGCAAATACGGCTATCCGAAATCGGCGCCGGGCCAGGCCAACATGAACCTGGCGTGCAACAGCGTCGGTGAGCGTTACAAGTGCCTGTCGCTGACGCTGGAAATGCCGTTCAAAGACAACGATGACGCACCGGATGTCATCACCGGCTGGTCGGGCCAGCGCTCGAAACAGCTCGCCCGCGATGTGCTGACCACGCTGGGGCAGATGGTGTCAGTGCTGCGCTGAGGCGTGAGCTGACTTTTATTACGGTCCAGAAACGCCATCGCCAGCGGGTTCGCGCCTGCTGGCGATGGCGTCAATCGCGGTGACGACAGGCATCAATCCCGCGATTTCCCCCTCAGCATGCTGTCCAGCACCTCATCCCTCCTCACCCAGCCGTGAAACAGTGCGGCAGCCAGATGCGCGAGAATCGTCAGGAAGAACAGGTACGCCAGGTAGGCGTGGGCCTTGCGCAGCAGCGCGAAGGTGTCCGGGTTGGCGGCAACGATGGACGGCAGCCGTACTGAACTGCCGAGCATGACCGGATCCCCGGCGGCGGAAATCATCGCCCAGCCAATCAGCGGCATCGCCAGCATCAGCGCATACAGCAGGTAATGCGACAGCTTCGCCGCCAGCGCCTGCACGGCCGGCAAGTCAGCCGGTAACGGCGGCGTCACCGTGGTCACACGCACAATGATCCTGACGATGACCAGCAGCAGAATCGCAATGCCCAAAGGCTTATGCAGGTTCAGCAGCCATTCATGGCGCTCGGACACCGACGCGACCATGCCGGCGCCGATGAACAGCATGGCGATGACCATCAGCGCCATCACCCAGTGCAGCAGGCGCGCCAGTGGGGCGAAATGCTTGACGGGCGTGCTCATGGCTGTTTCTCCAGGGCGGGTTCGGCTTTCAACTGATCGACTTCACTGGTGCGGCGCATGTAGGACGCGGCGTAGGCCGCCGATCGCGCGGCGAGCAACGGGTCATCCGAGCCTTCGATGCCACTGGGCAAAATCAGCGGGTCGTAATTGACGTCGCGGCAGTCGCCGTTCAACTGCGAGCTGTCGGCGTTGACCACCAAGGTCCCGGCGTCCACGGTCCTGTGCTCGCCGGACCAGGCTTTGGATGCGTCGTTGGTCGGGTCCTGGGGGTTGGCCAGGGTCAGCACCAGCTTCCAGCGTTGTGGGCCGCTGGCCAGTCTTTCGTTGAGGTCCTTGTTCAGGTACTCCTTGGCGTCGGGCGCAGGCGATGCATCGGTCGCCTCCGGCACCAGACTCCAGCGCACCGGCTGACGCTTGCCATCAGCGTTCACCAGCACGAAGGCGTTGACGCTGTTGTAGGTCTCGGTGACGAAACTGGCCGACGGCTTGGCGGTCTTGACCCACGCCAGAAACGGCTGGGCTTCCGGGTGCGCGGCGAAGAACGCCGGGGGTTTCGCCGGGTCGGGCTTGCCGGTCTTGGGGTCAGGTCCGGTGGCGATTTGCAGATCGATGAAGGCCTCAGGCGTGCCGACCGGGAACACCGGCATGCTGTTCATGCCGGTGCGCCATTGCTGGCCGTTGGGCTGGGTGAACTGCACGGCGAAACTGCGCAATGGCGCGGCGCTGTCGGGGGAATACGGATTGCCCGTGGGCACGGCCAGGCGGCCGATCACCGGGGTGCGCCCGCTGGCGAAGACTTCGGCTTTGGAGAGGCTGGCAGCGGCGCCGTTGCTCTCGAACACGCCGGCGACGCAGATGCCTTTCGGGTGGTTGCGACGGTAACCGGGATGCACACCGTTGTTGCGTTCGAAGACGTCAACCACCCGCGCCGGCGTCAGTCGCTGTGGGTCGAGGCTGCCATTGACGTAGGCAAACGCGCCGGCGGCGATCAGCACGATCAGGCCAATGCCAGCCAGACGCGCCAGTTTTTCGAGATTACTCAGCGGGGGCTTACGGGGATACGGTGGCTCACGGTCAATCATCGATAACACTCCGGGCTTCTAGCCTCTGGGGACAGCAACATGCTTGGCACGCTTTGTTTATAGCCGGGTGCTCGAATTTTGCCAGGCCCAGGTCTTTGAGCGCCTCGTTGCCGGAGCACGGCCAAAATCGAAGTGTGATCACGCTGGCCCCATCCCGGCTGAAGCCGGTCTCTACAAAGGCAGTTCATGCAGCCAGTGAAACCGGGTGCGAACTCGACTGTAGGACTGGCTTTAGCCGGGAAAGCGCCGGATGGCGCGCTGCGAAACCGAGGGTGTACCGCTATCAGCCGTTCAGCTTCGACGGATCACTCTGCAACAGGACCTTGGCATGAATCCCGGCCAGGGTGTCTTTCAGGGTCGACGTGCCACGGCCCTGCTTCGCCTCTTTGTCCTGTTGCAATGCCTGCTGCAGTACGCTGAGGAAACTTTGGGTCCTGGAGGTGGAGACCGGCGTGTGAGTGTCTTTTTCCAGGCGGCCCATTAAGTATTTGGCAATGCGCGTCGACTGGCTGGCGGACTGGCTCAGCGTCGCATCGACCAGTTCGCCTTTTTTATAGCCAATGCTGGCTTTGCTGCTGGCCTGATCGCTGACTTGGTAATACAGGTAGTTCTGGCTCGCGGGATCGGTGCTCAACGCCAGCTTCTGCCCGCCTGGCAGGGGCTTGTGATAACTGGCGGTGAGCTGAGATTGCTGGTCCTGGACGATGGTCCGGTTCAACTGGTCGCGTCCCTTGGATTGGGTGGTTTGCGACAGGGTGTAGGCGAAGGTGTCCAGTTCGCCGGGGCGTGCCGGGTTGCCTTCGACGCTCTTCTCGCTGACCGAGGCGCTGAAGTCGCCGAGGCCGGTCAACAGGCCGTGATCGGTGTCCGTCAGTTCGATCGAGCTCACCGTCTTCGCCGCCGTGGAGGCGCGGGTGTCAGGGTAATTGGAGTGCAGCGTTTTGAACGCGTCCTCGAACATCGATAGCAGTTGCGCGTCGCCGTCACCGCGTTTGCGCGCCGACTCGATCTGGCTGACATAGCCGTCCAGCGCTTTCGCCTGCTGAGCACTGTCACCCCGAATGGCCGCGTTTTTCAGGTCCACCGACAACTCAAGATTCCTCAGCGCGCCACTCATGCGCACCGAACGCTGGTCGGCGTCGGCGCGCAGTTCAAGGGTCTGGGCGCTGCCGTCTGCGAGTTTAAAACTGGTTTTCAAATCAACGGAAGCAAAGGCCTTCGAGTCGAAATGGGTCAAGGCGTCGAGCTTCAGGGTCGGCGGTTTGGCCGTCAGGCCGTCGATGGCCGACTGAAAACCGTCCGCCATGGCATTCAGCGCGTTGAGCTCGTCGTCGCTGAGGTCGCCCCCGCTCACCTGGGCCTGCACCGCCAGACCGTCGTCCTGACTGGAAAGGCTCAGCTCGATGGTTTTACCGCTGGCGGTTTTCAGCGTCAGGCTGATGCTGTTGGCCGGATTGCTGTGCAGGCGGTCCTGGGCGGCAGCGAGCTCTGCAGGCTCCAATGCTTTGCCGGTCGTCGAGCGCAGCACCGATTGGGAAATGTTCTGGCCGGTCTGCGCCAATTGACTGAGCAGCGTCGCGCCCAGGCCCTGGAAGCGACCGGCTGTGGCGGAAGTGCTGAAATTGCCCATCATCGCCAGCGAGACCTTGTCCTGCCGGGTGTACTCCCAGGCGGGCGGTACGTTGGCATCAGGCATCAGGCCACGGACGTTGTAGACCAACGGGGCGCTGACCTTGTCGTCCTGGCCGAGCATGACGACGGACGACGGCGTGGCGCTGGTGGTGGCAGCAGCGGCGTTGTCATTCAGCGCGACGGTGGCCGCCGGTTTGACCACTGGCATCAACTGGGCGGATGAGGTGACCGAAGCAATCGCTGACATGGCACTTCCCTGTTCAAGTGAGTAATAGACTTCCTGAACAGGGTGTCGGCGCGGGCTTTTGTAACTTGAGCGATACAAACATGGGGCAGTCCGTTAAAAGCGATTACGGCAAGCGCTGCCCTTTCACTATTTTGTTTCCGCTGGTGGGATCTGCGCCGTAACTCGGCCACAATACGCCCCGATCCCAGGCGCCAGGGCTTTATGCCTTTCGGTTCGCCGCACAACCCGCCACCCCAGGACTGAGCAATGCCCCAAGAGCGAATCGCTGCACTTCGGCTTCCCAAACCCATCCAGGGTGCGATTGACGATCTGGTGCGCGCGTTGAATGCCGCCACCACCAAGGAAGACCTCGAACGCGAGGCCTCCATGGAAATCAGTTTCATCCTCAGCCTGGAGACCAGCCGACGTCTTCGCCCGGCCGATGTAGAAACGCTGTACATGATCTTCGACGACGCCGTGCAAGAACGCCTCAGCCAATTGGGTCAAGACTGATCTGCACGCGCGCCGGATTTTTCCGGCGCATAAGCATCCAATGCCGAGACGGCCCCACGGCCCGCACTTCGAATGCTTTCAGCAAAGGACCCCCCATGACGTTTTATATCTTCCTCATCGCCTGCGCCGCGGCAGCCAGCACCGGCATCATCTTCAAACCGGGCAGCTGGTATGAATCGCTGCAAAAGCCACGTTTCACCCCGCCCAACTGGCTGTTTCCGGTGGCCTGGACGACGATTTATCTGCTGCTGGCCTGGGCCGGTTATCGCCTGACCCTGATCCCCGGCAGCGAAACCGTGCTGGCGTTGTGGGCCGCTCAGATTGCCTTGAATACCCTGTGGACGCCGGTGTTCTTCGGCGCCCACCGCATCATGGCGGGCCTGATCATCATTTCGCTGCTGTGGCTGGTGGTAGCCGCCATGGTCGTGCTGGGGATCCAGCTGGACCTCATCACCGGGCTGATCCTGTTCCCGTACCTGGTCTGGCTGACCGTCGCTTCGGCGCTGAATTTTTCGATTCTGCGTCATAACCGGTAACGCGATCAGGCGGTCCTCCCCCGGCCGGCCTGCTGAATCAGCAGTCCGGCCAGCGCCGACACCGCCAGCAAGACTACGACCCCGCCGTAGACATTGGTGGTGGTCACCAGCCCCGCCGTTTTGATCGACACGCCGGCCAGCAGCGCCGGAATGCAGAACGCCAGATAACTCAAAGCCAGAAAGGCCGCCATCAATGCGCCCCGTTCGTGGGCGTGGGCCAGGGGCAGCAACAGCCTCAGGGCGCCGAGAAAACTCGCACCGAAGCCGATCCCCGCCACCACCGCGCCGGTGAAGAACAGCCACAGCCAGCCCAGATTCACCGCCGCCAGAATCACTGAAACCCCGATTGCCAGAAAACTGCAGCCCACCAACAAGGCCAGCCGGGGCGCGCGCAAACGCAGGTTATGAATCGAAATCGCACCACTGATGGTCAGCGCTGCCACGGCAAAGCCGCCGTTGAGCACTGAGGTCGAGCCGGTCGCAGCAGTCAGCAGCGACGGTGCGAGGGACAGGAAAAATCCGCCCAGCGCCCAGGCGGCGATGTCCGCCGGCAGCACCAGCAGCAATGTCCCCCTGGCCTGTGCAGGTACGGCGAGCCGCGGTCGCAGGGTTTTCAGCACGCCCGGCTGCGGGGTCACCGTTTCAGCGACCCGCAACAGATACACCGCCTGACCCGCGAACGCCGCGAGGAGCAAGCCATAGGCCAGGCCCATGGGCAGCGGCGCGTACTGCACCAACGCACTGGTGCCGAGCGCCCCCAGTGCCATGCCGAACATCGGTGTGATGCTGTTGAGCAACGGCCCCTGCTGCGCATCGCTGTCGAGCATCGCGGCGCCCAACGCGCTGGTGGCAATGCCGGTCGCCACGCCCTGCAGCACCCGCGCAACGATCAGCCAACTGACGTCGGTGGCGGCGATGAACAGCAGCATCGCGACGATCTCCAGCAGCAGCCCGATGAATATCACCGGGCGTCGGCCGAGGTAATCCGACAGCGAGCCGAACACCAGCAGCGTCGCCAGCAGGCTCATGGCGTAAACGGCAAAAATCACCGTCAACAATACCGATGAGAAGCCCCACGCCTGTTGATAGAGGTGGTAAAGCGGCGTGGGCGCGCTGGACGCGGCGAAGAAACACAGCAGCACGAAAGCCAGAAAACCCAAGTGGCTCCGCCCCCGAGCATCGACTTGCGGGTTCTGCAAAGAATCAGACACGAGTACACTCTCCCGAAAAAGCACGCCACAAAAGCTATTAATTAGCGTTAGGAGTGTGCGAGCAGCGTCTGCTTAAAGCAAATACTTTGTGTTAGGGTCCGCAGCATGGCTATCAAAGAAGGCATTCGCACCGGCGGCCGCAGTGCCCGGGTGCAGACATCGATTCACGCAGCCGTTCGCGATCTGCTCCAGGAGCAGGAGCGTTCAGCCCTCAGCGTGCCCATGATTGCAGCCCGTGCCGGTGTCACGCCGTCCACTATTTACCGGCGCTGGGGCGACCTGACCTCACTGCTGGCCGATGCCGCTGTCGAGCGTCTGCGCCCCGACGAGCCGGTGGATTGCGGCAACCTGCGCGATGACCTGCGCACCTGGGTCGAGGTCTACCTCGAAGAGACCAACTCGGCCCCCGGCCGCGAGATGATGCGCGACGTGGTCTCCAGCAGCGCGACCCTGTGCTCGGGCAAGTGCCTGAATATGGTTCGCGATCAGCTGCAGATCATCATCGACCGCGCCCGGGACCGCGGCGAACAGAGTCCTTCGGCGGATGAACTGGTGGATGCCGTTGTCGCGCCCATGGTCTACCGCATTCTGTACGCCGAATCGGCGCCGTCCCTTGATCGCATGCACCAGTTGCTGGATCGCTGCCTGAGCTGAGCCTCTGCCCATGGTGCTCGCGGCCAAGCGAGCACAGGGCGCGACGACTGGGTATCATGGGCGCCCATTGACCACAGGCGCCCTTCCCCCCATGCACACCCTTGCAGACCTGCGTGCCGGCAAACTGGCAGGCATCACGCGGCTCAATCTCAGCGCCGACCTCGGCGAATTCCCCGAGGAGATTTTCAGCCTCGCCGATTCACTGGAAGTGCTGGACCTCAGCGGCAACCGGCTGACCGAACTGCCCGCCGACCTGCACCGGCTCAAGCGCCTGAAAATCCTGTTCTGCTCCAACAACCCGTTTACCCGCCTGCCGGAATGCCTGGGCCAGTGCGAGCAGCTGTTCTTCGTCGGTTTCAAGGCTTGCGATATCGCTGATGTACCGGCCGTCGCGTTGCCGCCCTCGCTGCGCTCGCTGGTGCTGACCGACAACCGCATCGAGACTCTGCCTGAAGCCATCGGCGACTGTGCGCAGCTGCAGAAGCTGATGCTCGCGGGCAACCGGCTTCGGCAATTACCGGCATCACTGGCCCGCTGTCAGCGCCTGGAGCTGGTACGGATCGCGGTCAACGATTTCCATGAACTGCCGCGCTGGCTGCTGGAAATGCCCGCGCTGGCCTGGCTGGCGTTTGCCGGCAACCCGCTGAACGACATCCACACCGAAGAGCCGATCCGGCAGATTCCGTGGCCGCAACTGGCGCTGCAACAGGTGCTGGGCGAAGGCGCTTCAGGGGTGATTCAACAGGCGCAGTGGCGCGCGGATGCCGACGCGTCGGCGCTGGACGTTGCCGTGAAGCTGTACAAAGGCGATGTCACCAGCGACGGCTCGCCGTTGAACGAGATGCAGGCCTGCATTGCAGCCGGGCGGCATGCTCACCTGATTCCCGTGCTCGGGCAGATTCAGGATCACCCGCAGGACGCTCGCGGTCTGGTGATGGAGCTGATTTCGCCGTCATTCGTGACCCTTGCGCGTCCTCCGACCCTGGAATCCTGCACCCGTGACACCTATGGCGGCACCCGGCTGAGCGCTTCGACCGTAAAGCGCATGGCCGCCGGGATCGCCGCAGCGTGCGCACATTTGCATGCCCATGGGATTAACCACGGGGACCTCTATGGACACAATATCCTCTGGAACGAGGGTGGTGACAGCCTGCTGGGGGATTTCGGCGCAGCGGCGTTCTATCCGGATGAAGAAACGGGAAGAAGGCTGGAGCGCATTGAAGTCCGGGCGTTTGGGGTATTGCTGGGGGAGTTGCTGGACGGTTGCGCAGAGAGCGATGCGCAGACTGCCCAGCTGCGAGAGCTGGAGCGGCGTTGCGTGCAGCCGGATGTGATGCAGCGGCCCGGATTTGCGGAGGTTGAGCGGCTATTCTGAACGCTGGCGTTTTGCAGTGCGGCCTCTGACGCCTTCCCGGCTAAAGCCGGTCCTATGTATGGACTCGCCCCCACATTCAACCTGCTTTTCGAACACTGCTACCCGGTTGCATCTATGTATAAGGCCTGTTCGAGGAAGCATCATCAGCTTCTGG
>NZ_JAXCIQ010000018.1:0-119280 GCF_046540455.1 Pseudomonas sp. W5-36
TCCTCGAACAGGCCTTATACATAGATGCAACCGGGTAGCAGTGTTCGAAAAGCAGGTTGAATGTGGGGGCGAGTCCATACATAGGACCGGCTTTAGCCGGGAAGGCGTCAGGCGTCACACCGCAAAATTCAGCCCAATATTCCCGCCCACAAGCTCCTGCTAAGTGAAGATTCACGCATGCGGCATTCCGTCCCTGGAGAACCCTCGCCTATCGCTGTATAGTTTTTTACATATCGAAACAATGAGCAACAGATGTCTTCTGCCAAGCTGTATTCCCCTCTGTTGCTCAGCCTCTTGGCATTGATCGTGACGGCCGCCTGCGCGCTGTTATTGGGTCGCTATCACATCTCAATCCACGAACTCAGCACGTTCATCGCAACGATGCTCGGCCTCAGCGACATGCCAGCCCGGCGCTATGACCTGCTCCACAGCCTGATCATCGAGGCGCGCCTGCCTCGGGTTATCGCAGCGGTTCTAGTGGGCGCCGGGCTTTCCGTCTCGGGCGCGGCGTATCAGGGCGTGTTCCGCAATCCGCTGGTGTCGCCGGGTTTGCTGGGGGTGTTGAGCGGCTGTGCGTTCGGCGCCGCGCTGGGGATCATCTGGCACTTGCCGCCCCTGGGAATTGCGCTGGTCGCCTGCATGACCGGGCTGATCGCCGTGGCGGTCGGTCTGGGCATCGCGCACATGTTCCACACCCCGTCGATCTTGCTGCTGGTGCTCGGCGGCATTGTCGCGAACGCCCTCTTCACCTCGCTGCTGTCCATCGCCCAATACATGGCCGATCCGGTGGATCAATTGCCGAACATCGTCTATTGGCTGCTCGGCAGCCTCAGCGCCGTGGATGTTCAAGCACTGTGGATCATCGGCCCGATTCTGGCCGTGGCGATTGTGCTGTTGTGCATGACCGGCCGCGCCATCGATGCCCTGTCCCTGAGTGATCACGAGGCCCTGAGCCTGGGCGTGCCGGTCGAGCAGATCCGTAGCGGCCTGATCGTGCTGACCACGCTGATCTGCGCACTCACTGTGAGTCTGGCGGGGATGGTCGGCTGGATCGGCTTGTTGATTCCGCATCTGGCGCGGCTGCTGGTCGGCCCCGGCAATGCGCGCATGCTACCCCTTAGCGCCTGCCTGGGCGGGATCTTCCTGCTGGCGTCTGACGGCGTCGCTCGCAGCGTGTCGGCGGGAGAGATCCCCCTCGGCATCATCACCGAGCTGTTCGGCGCGATCGCCTTTGTGCTGGTGCTGCATCGCGTGCGCAAGGGTTGGCTATGAAGCGCTTGCAGGCCCGTCAACTGAGCTATCGAATCGGCGACCGCGTGATCCTCGATAACGTCTCGCTGGACATCGCCCCCGGCGACAACATCGCCCTCCTGGGGGCCAACGGTGCCGGAAAAAGCACATTGATGAAACTGCTGCTGGGGTTGCTGACACCCCACGCCGGCGAGGTGCTGCTCGACGGCCAACCGATGGGCTCGATGAAGCGCCGTGCCATTGCCCGGCAGATTGCCTACGTCCCCCAGAGCCATGTGCCGAGCTTTCCGTTCAGCGTCGCCCACATCGTTGGGCAGGGGCGATTGCCCAGCGTGGGCCTGGGCCATGCACCGAGCCGCGACGACAAGACCTCTGTGCAGCAGGCCCTGACCGACCTGGGCATCCTGCACTTGAGTGAACGGCCGTACACCGAACTGTCCGGCGGCGAGCGCCAGTTGGTGCTGATCGCCCGGGCCATGGTCCAGCGCGCCAATACCATCATTCTTGATGAGCCGGTCACCGGCCTCGACTACGGCCATCAGCTGCGCCTGCTGGCCTTGCTCAAGCGCCTCGCCGCCCAAGGCATCAGCATTTTGTCCAGCACCCATCGCCCTGAACACGCCCTTGCCTCGGCCAATCGCGTGCTGGTCCTGCACGACGGCCGACTCATCGCCGACGGCGCCCCCCACGACGTCATCGACAGCGCCCTCATGGCGCGTCTATACCAGGTCGCCGTCGAGCAGATCGACAGCAGCGGCCACCGCTTTTTCATTCCTTGCTGAGTGTTTGCATGACCCG
The DNA here is from genome assembly GCF_046540455.1 of Pseudomonas sp. W5-36. Taxonomy (NCBI): domain Bacteria; kingdom Pseudomonadati; phylum Pseudomonadota; class Gammaproteobacteria; order Pseudomonadales; family Pseudomonadaceae; genus Pseudomonas; species Pseudomonas sp. W5-36. The sequence continues at coordinate 2,050 of NZ_JAXCIQ010000018.1, forward strand.
ATCCTTCTCCACGCGCCTGGCCTTCGCGCCACTCTTGTTCGGCGGCTTCGCCCAGATCAGCCTGGCCCAAGAAATGACCCTGGCGCCGCTGGACATCAGTGCCGAACAGTCGATTGCCGATCAGGCGCGGGAGAAGTCGGCGACCCTCGGCCCGATGGGTGAGCGCAGGCTGCTGGACACGCCTTATTCCCTCAGCGTGCTGTCCTCGGACCTGATCGACAGCCAGCAGCTCAAAAGCTTCAAGGACATCATCCGCTACATGCCCTCCGTGCAGGCCGACGGCGCCCGGCCGCAGACCCGGGGTCTACAGGGCAGCGTGGTGCAGAACAGCCGGCTGGACGGCCTCAATGTGGTGTCGACCACCGATTACCCGGCCGAGCAACTGGGCGGCGTCGAGGTGCTGAGCGGGCTGTCGGGGTCGCTGTATGGCCCGGCGAACCCGGCCGGCACCTTCAACCTGCTGTCGAAACGCCCGACCGATTTCACCCGCAATCGAGTGACCCTCGGCGTGGGCACCGGGCTGACCTGGCTCAAGGCCGCTGACCTGAGCGGCCCGTTCGACCCGGACGGCAAGATCAAATACCGCCTGAACGTGGCCGACGAGCAAGGCCACAGCTATGCCCCCGGCAGCACGTTGCGCCGGCAGCTGGTCAGCCTCGCCACGGATTTCCAGATCAGTGACGACAGCGTCATCGAAACCAACGTCAGCCACTACAGCTATCTATCCAAGGGCTTGCCCGGCAAGTTCGCCGTCGCCTCGGGCGTGACGCTGCCCCACGCGCCGGACCCGACCCGCAGCAACCTCGGGCAAAATTACTCCGGCGACAACAACACCACGGACACCGCCAGCGCGCATTTCAAGCATGACTTCGACGGCAACTGGAAACTCGACATCGGCGCGCTGCGGCAGATCGCCGACCGCGAGTCCACCGCGGTCACCAACACGCTGATCAACAACGCCGGCACCTATCGCAGCTCGGTGGCGAGCGCGACCGCCAGCCGCTTCACCATCAACAGCTATCTGGCCAACCTCAACGGCAGCGTCTACACCGCCGGCATTCGCCACGACCTGACCGTCGGTGTCACCGGTTTCGACTGGGACAACTACAACCCCGTGAACGGCGGCACGAAGACCTTGGGTAGCGCCTCATTAAGCAATCCGGTCGGCTTCGACGAGCCTGACTTCCCCGACTTCACCGATCGCTACCACTCGGCCAACGCCCGCCAGCGTTCCTTCGTACTAGGCGACACCCTGACCTTCACGCCGAAATGGAGCCTGATGCTCAGCGGCAGCCAGAGCCGCTTGACCGCCGACAATTATTCTCAAGCGGGCGTCCACACGTCATCCCAAGACTCGGGCATCAGCACGGCGAGCAGCGTGATGTACAAGCCGGTGGACGACCTGACGCTGTACCTGACTTACGCCGACAGCCTGCAACAGGGTGACAGTGCGGCGGCCGGCAGCAGCAACGCCGGGGCGATCCTGTCGCCGTACCGCAGCCGCATGTGGGAGCTGGGTGGCAAATGGGTCGCGCGCGGGGTCAACCTGTCGCTGGCAGCATTTCAGATCAAACGCCCCTTCGCCTACACCCAGCCCGATAACCTGTACGCCGTGGCGGGTGATCAGCGCAATCGCGGGTTGGAATTCTTGGCCGAAGGCGACCTGAGCCAGAATCTCAAGCTGTTCGGCGGCATCACCTGGCTGGACCCGAAGCTGCTGTCCACCGGCAACGACAGCACGGAAGACACGCGCATCGTCGGGCTGTCGCGGATGACGGCCAGTCTGCTGACCGAATACCGCATCGATCAGGTGCCGGGCCTCACCGTCAACCTCAACGCCCGTTATGCCAGCGCGCGCCCCACCGATGACAGCAACGATCACTGGGTGGGCAGCTACAAGACCTTCGACGCCGGCGCCAGCTACAGCACCCGGTTGATGAAACGCGACACGGTCTACCGCCTCGAAGTCACCAACCTGGCCAACGAACGCTACTGGACCAACATCGTCCCCGGCGGGCTGAACGGCTACACCGGTGCCGGCCAAGCCAGCGCCACACCGGCCGCGCCGCGCATGCTGCAGGCGTCGATTCAGGTAGACCTGTGAGGCGGCGGCAGGGCGGCATGCGCCATTTGCTAAAAGGCTTGCTGAGCGGTGTGCTGCTCGCCGGCCTGAGTGCCTGCGCCTTCGCTGATCCGGGTGACGCTGGGCAGAACATTCAGGCCAGTCTGCTGAAACCCGGACAGGTGCAGGACGATAGCGGCCAACGTGTCAGCCTTCCCTGCGAACCCGCGCGTATCGCTGACGCCTGGTACGCCCATCACGTGCTGCTGATGACGCTCGGGGCCGGCTCGCGCATCGTTGCGACGGTCAACCACCCTGAAAGCCAACCGTGGATGTTCAAGGTCCTGCCGACGCTGAACCAGGCCACGGCCATCGAAGGCACGGCGTTCAATGCCGAAACTTTGCTCGCCGAGCACGTCGATCTGGTGTTCACCGCCCTCGTCGACCGTCAGGCCATCGCCTATCGACAGCTGGGCCTGCCGGTCATGCAGATGGGTTACACCGACCTGGCGGGGCTGAAACGCTCGGTGCTCAACACCGCTCAAGCCCTGGGCGGCACAGAGCCCGGCGTGCGGGCCCGTGCCTACAACGGGTTTCTGGATCAGCAATTGGCAGCAGTCAATCGCGTGGTCGCGGGTATCCCGGCGGAGCAACGGCCCAAAGTGCTGCACATCGCCTCGGTCAATCCGCTGAAAGTGGACGGCGCCGACACGCTGATCGACGACTGGATCAAGCTCGCCGGAGGCCGCAATGCCGCGACGGGACTCAAGGGCAACCTGCAAATCGTGTCGGCAGAGCAGTTGCTGGCCTGGCAGCCGGATGTGGTCATTCTCGCTGCCAACGCAGGCCGGCTGGACCAAGCAGCGCAACCGCAACTGCTGAACCAGCTTGAGGCCGTGCGCAACGGGCGCGTCCTGCGTAACCCGGCAGGGGTGTTCCCGTGGGATCGGTACGGCACCGAAGTCGCGCTTCAGGTGGCGTGGGCGGCGCAGCAGTTGCATCCCGCTTTGTTCCCGGACGTGGACATGGCGGCACAGACGACGGACTTCTACCGGCGCTTTTTCGATTACCCGCTGACGCCGGAGGAGGCCCAACGAATTTTGCACGGTGAGCCGCCAGCGACTGCGCCTTCCCCCTAGGACTCGCCCTTGGGGAGGACTACAATCGCCGTCCTCGCGCACTGACTGATCCACGCCTCGCATGCCAACTTGCTCTGTACACCCACTGCCCTATCACGCCGACCCCAGCGGTTACTTCGCCCACGTGCGCGGTGCCCCGGGCGCCGTGCTGCTGGACAGCGGTCGCCCGACTGCGGACCGTGGCCGCTTCGATCTGATCAGCGCCTGGCCGCTGGAAACCCTGCAGCCGGTGGCGGACGAATCCGGTCCGGGCTTTCTCCAGCGCCTGCGTGAATCACTGGCCCGGCTCGGTGAAGCTGATCTGCCCGAGCACTGCGCGCTGCCATTCGCCGGTGGGTTGATCGGTTACCTGGCGTATGACTTCGGCCGTCTGTTCGAGCCCCTGCCCGATCAGGCTACCGATGACCTGCAGCTGCCCGCCGCGCGGTTGGGCCTCTACGCCTGGGCGCTGATCAGCGATCACCACGACCACACCAGCCAGCTGGTCTTTCACCCCGCCCTTGATCACGCCGAACGCCAGCGTCTGATCGCGCTGTTCGAGCAACCCGTGGCGCAACCGGCACCATCGTTCACGCTGACAGCGCCCTTCGCGCCGGACATCAATGCCGAGCAGTACCGGCAGGCCATCGAGCGGATTCACGCCTACATTCAGGCCGGCGACTGCTATCAGGTCAATTTCGCCCAGCGCTTTCGTGCGCAGTACCTCGGTGATCCGTGGGCGGCGTATCAAGCACTGCGGGTGGCCTGCCCCACGCCGTTCGCCGGGTATCTGGCCCTGCCAGAGGGGGATGCGGTGTTGAGCCTGTCGCCGGAGCGGTTCGTCAAAGTCAGTCAGCGTCAGGTCGAGACCCGGCCGATCAAAGGCACGCGGCCGAGAGGGCGAGATGCCGTTGAGGACGCCGCATTCGCTCAAGCGCTGCTTGCGAGTGCGAAAGACCGCGCCGAGAACCTGATGATCGTCGACCTGCTGCGCAACGATCTCGGCCGGACCTGCCGGATCGGTTCAGTGAAGGTGCCGGAGCTGTTCAGTCTCGAGAGCTATCCCAACGTGCATCACCTGGTCAGCGCCGTCACCGGCGAATTGGCCGACGGCAAGGACGCGCTGGACCTGATTGGCGGCAGTTTTCCCGGTGGCTCGATCACCGGCGCGCCGAAGATCCGCGCGATGCAGATCATCGACGAACTGGAGCCCAACCGTCGGGCCTTGTATTGCGGTTCGTTGATGTACCTGGACGTGCGCGGCAGCATGGACAGCTCCATCGCCATCCGCAGTCTGCTGGCAAAAGACGGCGAGGTTGCGTGTTGGGGCGGCGGTGGGATCGTCGCTGATTCGCAGTGGGAGGCGGAATATCAGGAGACCTTCACCAAAGTGCGGGTGTTGATGCAAACGCTTGAGGGGATGTGATCGGGACGGTGAACCGGTCCGTTTCGGGTGGCAGCCTTTAGGTGATGTATGGCGGGGAATGCAACCCTGTGGGAGTGACCGGGGTGGCAACCCGACAGGTTTGCCGCCCGCCAAAGCACCCGTGCTCTCCTCGCTTTCAGCCAAACGGCCCGACGTTTTTTGTTACCATCTGCGCCATTACGAGCGCTTAAGCGCCAGCCCTGATCAGGAAGCCGCCCAGATGAACCACCCTTTTGACGTTGACGACATCGCCGCCACCTTCGCCAGCAAATCCCCGTCCGACATCCTCAAGTTTGCCTTCCAGCACTTCGGCGACGACCTGTGGATTTCCTTCAGTGGCGCGGAAGACGTGGTGCTGGTGGACATGGCCTGGAAAATCAACAAGAACGTCAAAGTGTTCAGCCTGGACACCGGCCGGCTGCACCCGGAGACCTATCGCTTCATCGATCAGGTCCGCGAGCAGTACAAAATCGACATCGACATCGTCAGCCCGGACCGCGAAAAGCTGGAGCCGATGGTCAAGGAAAAGGGCTTGTTCAGCTTCTACCGCGACGGCCATGGCGAGTGCTGCGGGATCCGCAAGATCGAGCCGTTGCGCCGCAAGCTGTCCGGCGTGAGCGCTTGGGCCACCGGTCAGCGTCGGGATCAGAGCCCGAGCACGCGCAACAACGTCGCCGTAGTGGAAATCGACAGCGCCTTCTCGACCCCGGAACGCACGCTGTACAAATTCAACCCGCTCGCCCAGATGAGCAGCGCCGACGTGTGGAACTACATCCGCATGCTCGAACTGCCGTTCAACAGCCTGCACGAGCGCGGCTTCATCAGCATCGGCTGCGAACCCTGCACGCGCCCGGTCCTGCCGAATCAGCACGAACGCGAAGGCCGCTGGTGGTGGGAAGAAGCGACGCAGAAGGAATGCGGGCTGCATGCCGGGAATATGATCGCGAAGGGATAGAGGAGCAGCGCTAAGCGGTAAGCTTCAAGCTGCAAGAGAACAGCAGTCCGCGTGAGGTCTGCTCCTTCTAGCCGCTTGAGACTTGCCGCTTGAAGCTGAGGCTCGCCTATCAATGCTCCGGCAGTTGAACCCCGGCAAACAGCTCTTCCAGCTCCTGCTTGTTGTGGCACTGAATGGCTTTGGCCATGACCTCGCGGGTCAGGTGCGGGGCGAACTTCTCGATGAAGTCGCACATGAAACCGCGCAGAAAGGTGCCGCGGCGGAAACCGATCTTGGTCACGCTGGCCTCGAACAATTCGCTGGCGTCGAGCACCACCAGATCGCTGTCCAGCTTCGGATCGACGGCCATTTTCGCGACGATGCCGACGCCTAATCCCAGTCTCACGTACGTCTTGATCACGTCAGCGTCGGCGGCGGTGAACACCACTTTCGGCGTCAGCCCACGGTGGCTGAATGCTTCGTCCAGCTTGGAGCGGCCGGTGAAACCGAACACGTAGGTCACGATGGGATATTCGGCGAGAATCTCCAGGGTCAGCTTCGGCACTTTGGTCAGCGGGTGGCCCTGGGGGACGACCACGCAGCGGTTCCAGGTGTAGCACGGCATCATCACCAGATCGCCGAACAGTTCCAGCGCTTCCGTGGCGATGGCGAAATCGACCGTGCCGTCGGCGGCCATTTCGGCGATCTGCATCGGCGAGCCCTGATGCATGTGCAGCGCGACGTCCGGGTACTGCTTGATGAAATTGCTGATCACCGGCGGCAACGCGTAACGCGCCTGGGTGTGGGTGGTGGCGATGGACAGCGTGCCCTTTTTCTCGTTGGAGAATTCCTGGGCAATCTGCTTGATGCTTTCGACTTTGCGCAGGATCTCGCCGGCGGTCGTGATAATGCGCTCGCCAGCCGGGGTGACGCGGGTCAGGTGCTTGCCGCTGCGGGCGAAGACCTCGACGCCCAACTCGTCTTCCAGCAGGCGGATCTGCTTGCTGATGCCTGGCTGAGAGGTGTAGAGGCTTTGCGCGGTCGCTGAAACGTTGAGGTCGTGGTGCGCCACTTCCCAGATGTAGCGCAGTTGTTGAAGCTTCATATGTATCCCTCAAAGCCGGAAGACGCCACGGGCATCAGCGACGGTATATAACTGGATTATTGGTCAGGAAGGCAAAGCTAGAACTTTTTATCACTTTTATCCGGTAATGGCACGCGGCTTTTGACGCCCTTGGCACATTCCCGGAATGCGATCACCTCGGTGTGCGCCTGTGCAGCATCGGCACCATGTACACCGGCACGTCGGACAGTTGCAGGACTCGCGCCGCCGTCCGGCCAATCGGCGTATCCCCCTCCCCGCCGTGGCTGCGACTGCCCACCACCAGCAGGTCGACGCTGAGCAGGCGCGCCTGATCGAGTATCACATTGGATGGATCGCCTTGGACCACGCGAACGCTGCGAATCAGGGCAAGGTCCTCATGCCCCTCCCCCAGTTCTTCACGAAAGCTGTCCATTACCCGCGCCTCAATGCCATCGATCACCGTGTTGACGCCCTCACTGTGCAGCTCTTTGAGCACGTCGGCGGCCAGATAACTCTGCAACACGGACTCGGCAAACAGGCCCATTGGCTCCACCACATGCACGACATGCAGCTCGGCATCGAAGGTCCGTGCCAGCACCAGCGCGTGCTGCAGGGTATAAGGCGCATAAGCACCGAGGTCCGTGGCGTAGAGCATCGAGCGGATCATGGGACCCCCGGACAGCCTTTGAAGTGAAGACTTACTCAGCGTAGCAGCGCGCCGCGCACTCAGGCGGCCCGACTGCTGCTTTTCGGTCTAACGCCTCAAGGTTTTAGCTCGTTGCTGATGCCGTGGGGCACATGCCCGGTCGCCACCACTTCCCGCGCGCGCTCACAGTGGCCCGGCTGATCGTCGAAGAACACGTCCGCCGCGAAGGCTTCGAGAAACGCCGATTTGTCCAGGCCGCCGAGGAACAGCGACTCATCCAGACGAATGTCCCACTCGCGCAGTGTGCGGATGACCCGCTCGTGAGCCGGCGCCGAGCGCGCGGTGACCAATGCCGTGCGAATCGGGCAGGACTCTTCAGGGAATTCACGCTGCAAGGCGTTCAATGCCGCGAGAAAGGGTTTGAACGGCCCGCCGGGCAAGGGCCGTCGCGCCGCTTCGCGCTCATTGGCCTGAAACGCCTCAAGCCCTCCGGACTGATACACGCGCTCGGACTCATCGGAAAACAGCACGGCGTCACCGTCGAAGGCGATGCGCAGCTCGGCACTGGCCGCGCGACGGGCGCCACCAGAGAGAATGGTCGCGGCGGCGAAGCCGGCGTCCAGCGCGCTGCGCACGTCTTCGGCGTGGGTGGACAGGAACAGATGACTGCCGAAAGCGGCCAGATACGGAAACGGACTGCGCCCGCCGACGAACGCCGCGCGGGAAATGTCGAGGCCGTAATGCTGAATCGAATTGAACACGCGCAAGCCGGTGTCGGCACTGTTGCGCGAGACCAGCACCACTTCCACCCGGGACTGGTTCAGGCTGGCGTTCAGGCTGAGCAGTTTTTCCACCAGCCGGAACGCATCACCGGGCTCAAGGATTTCGTCCTCGTGGTCGATCTGGTACTGGCGATAGGCAGCAACGCCGCTGGCCATATAAACGTCATGGCTTTCCCGCAAATCAAACAGCGCCCGCGAGGAAATCGCCAGCACCAGCTTACTCCCCGGGGTTTTTACGTTCAGCTGAGTGCTCATCAGTTTTCCTTAAAGCGGGAGGTGGGCAAGCGCACGGCATTGGCCGTCAACGATTGCCGCGATCAATAAACGCCAGCGCGTGATACAGGGCGCGCACCTTGGGCATGTCGCAGCCGGCGGCCAGCGCAGCCGCAAGGGGCCGGGCGTAGATGGCGTCAAGTTCCAGCGGGCGTTTTCCGGTGAAGTCGTGGTACATGCTCGGCCGATAATCCGGCATCTGGCCAGTGACCTTGAGCAATTGCTCGGCGTAGGCCTCCGGCAGTACGTGCCCGCACGCTTCGGCGCCCTGCACCACTTCCGCCATCAAGCCCTGGATCAGGGCGCGACTGTCGGCGTCAGCCATCAGCGGCGTGGTGCTCGCGTTGAGCAGCACCGATAGCCCGTTGTAGGGCACGTTCCACACCAGTTTCTGCCAGCGTGCTTTGTCGAGGTTGTCCATCGCCACGGAGTCAATGCCCGCCTGGTGAAACAGCGAAGCGCCCTGCTCGACCCAGTGCCCGCGCGTTGCCAAATTGGCCGGCCCGCTGTGGTAGCCGATGTTCACGGCACCAAAGGCTTGGTGGGTGATTTGCCCTGGCCCTGTGCGATGCACGCAGACAAAACACAGGCCGCCCAATAGATGAAGGGAATCCGGTAGTTCGGCGCGCAGCTCTTCCTCAACGCCCAACCCGTTTTGCAGCAGCAACACCTTGGCGTCTGGCGCCGAGGCTTGGACGATAGCGTTGGCCACCCCGCCGTTGCCGGTGGTCTTGGCGCCGACCAGCAGCCAGTCACAGGGCGGCATATCAGCCGCTGAGGCGTAGGCCTGGACATTCTCCAGCACCAACGGGCCGTGCACCTGGCTGTCCACGTGCAGGCCATTGCGGGCGACGGCCTCGAATTCGCTGCGCAGCAGAAAGTGCACATCGAAGCCGGCCCGGGCCAGCATCACGCCATAGAAGCCGCCGATCGCACCGGTGCCGATGATGCCGATCCGGGGTTTGACTGCGCTTTCGCTCGCTGCACTTTCGCTCATGGAAACTCCGCTTCAGGGTAATTCGTCTGGCGGCGTCGCCAGCGCGTGTGCCAGGCCCGTGACAATAGCGTCGGCTGACATCTGCGTGCGAAGGGCCCCGAGGAAGGCGCCGTCGCGTATCACAAACATCGTCGGCAGATGAAACACGCCGTAGCGCTCCACCGCGCCGCCGTTTTCTTCGGCATCGATCCAGCACAGCCGATCCAGCGGCAACGATTGCTCGGGCAAATGATGCCGGGCCCAGCGGCAACTGGAGCAGCCCAGGCTGGTGAAAATCAGCAGTGAGACGCCGGGCAGATTGAGAAGTTGCTGGTCGAGGTCGAAGTCCGTCAGTTGCAGTTGATCCACGCGCTTCTCCTCTGAATGATGTTCGGGTGATGCCTGTCGCAACCCCAGACAGGTCAGACAATGCCGCAACCGTTGGACGAAAGCCACGTTTACCCATTGTCGAACCGCCGGCTAACGCGCTAAGGTTCGGCTCCCCCGTTGCGCTCAATCATGCTCGGCTCCGCCGCACGGGGACGCTGGCGGCCAGCATCCGTGACCTGATGAGTAACACGATGGCTGATTTACCGATTGACGACCTCAACGTTGCTTCCAACGAGACACTGATCACCCCGGATCAGCTGAAACGCGAAATCCCGCTGACCGCCGCCGCCCAGGCCACTGTCAGCCAGGGCCGCGAAGTCATCCGCAACATCCTCGATGGCAAGGATCACCGCATGTTCATCGTGATCGGGCCCTGCTCGATCCACGACCTCAAGGCCGCCCACGAATACGCCGATCGCCTGAAAGCGCTGGCGGCCGAGGTGTCCGACACTCTGTATCTGGTCATGCGCGTCTATTTCGAGAAGCCACGCACCACTGTCGGCTGGAAAGGCCTGATCAACGACCCGTATCTGGACGACTCCTTCAAGATTCAGGATGGCTTGCACATCGGTCGTCAGTTGCTGCGCGACCTGGCCGAAAAAGGCCTGCCGACCGCGACCGAAGCCCTCGACCCGATTTCGCCTCAGTACCTGCAGGACCTGATCAGCTGGTCGGCCATCGGCGCGCGCACCACTGAGTCCCAGACTCACCGGGAAATGGCCTCGGGCCTGTCCTCGGCAGTCGGCTTCAAGAACGGCACCGACGGCGGTCTGACTGTGGCCATCAACGCCCTGCAATCGGTGTCCAGCCCCCATCGTTTCCTCGGTATCAACCAGGAAGGCGGCGTGTCCATCGTCACCACCAAAGGCAACGCCTACGGTCACGTGGTATTGCGCGGCGGCAACGGCAAGCCCAACTACGATTCGGTCAGCGTTGCCCTGTGCGAACAGGCGCTGAACAAGGCGAAGATCAAGCCGAACATCATGGTTGATTGCAGCCACGCCAACTCCAACAAGGACCCGGCGTTGCAACCGCTGGTGATGGAAAACGTTGCCAACCAGATTCTCGAAGGCAACCAGTCGATCATCGGCCTTATGGTCGAGAGCCACCTGAACTGGGGCTGCCAGGCCATTCCCAAAGACCTCGCCGACCTGCAATACGGCGTGTCCATCACCGATGCCTGCATCGATTGGGAAAGCACCGAGAAAACCCTGCGCAGCATGCACGCCAAGCTCAAGGACGTACTGCCAACGCGCAAACGCGACTGACCGTACTGCAGAAACGACAACGCCGAGCACATGCTCGGCGTTTTACTGTGTGAAGCGCGGTTCGGTCAGATCTTGGCAGCCTGCCGCTGGTTGCGCTCCATGTAACGCTCCACATAGGAGCACGAAGGAATCACGGTGTAGCCCATCCGGTCGGCATAGTCGAGGGCCACCTTGGTCAAGGCTGCCGCTATCCCACGTCCGCGCAATTCGTTGGGAACGAACGTACGGTAGATATCCAGGGTCTCTTTACCCAGGTCCATGTACGTCAGATAGGCACGGTAGCCGTCGATATTGACTTCGAACTGGTGACCGGTCTCGTCATGGTGGATGGACAACGCCTCGCTCATCACTACTCCTCGCGGGTCTTGGAATTGGACCCTTACCTTATCGACATTTTCCCGGCGAAGGAACCTCTACAGGCAGTACGACCACTATTGGCTTCTGCAATAGGGCCTTCTGCAATAGAGCTGACTGCGCCACCCTGTGCCGTTTGGACACCGCGAAGAGCATCGCTGTTCTCAAACAATTTGAGCACAGGCGAATATAGGCGCCCCGAGCGAATGCGCTCAAGTGAATCAACTGTTAATTGCGTTGCCGCGCATCTGACTGCATGCCCCATGGAACCTGTTATCGCCGACGAATGTCCATTGAGACGCCATGCCCGGACTCAAGTCACTTGAGGGCCATTTAAACGGCTCTCAAGGGTGCGCCTGTCACGATAATCGACTATATAAAAATGGTCGCCGATACGTGGATGGTAGTGGGAAATCGCCTGGGCCGGAGTCACCTGACAGACACCTGCGCCCTGGGGCTTTCTGCGTGCGAAGAAAAAGCGTGAGGAGTTCGACGGAACCCGTTCAAACCCAAGAATTTTCTGCAGATGTTGCGCGCGGTCCGTTTACTTACTACAAACAATGAGTAAGATGTACGCCGGTCGTTTTCTCACTCTCGAGAGATGACTAATTTGATAGAAGTCCTTTAAGGGGAACACGATGAACAACGTTCTGAAATTCTCTGCTCTGGCCCTGGCCGCAGTTCTGGCTACCGGTTGCAGCAGCGCATCCAAAGAAACCGAAGCTCGTCTGACTGCAACTGAAGACGCAGCCGCTCGTTCGCAAGCCCGTGCCGATGAAGCCTACCGCAAGGCTGATGAGGCTATGGCTGCTGCTCAAAAAGCTCAGCAAACTGCTGACGAAGCCAACGAGCGCGCTCTGCGTATGTTGGACAAGGCTAGCCGCAAGTAATAATCCCTCGGGATTATTGATAAGCCGACCCGTTAACGGGTCGGCTTTTTTATTGCCCGGCGTTTGGCGTCGCAGCGTTACTGCAGCGTCATTGGCGCGTCGCCCACCACGGGGGCCGGCGTAGTCGGCACGGCAATTTCGACCGGCATGCCGTCTTCGGCAGCCACCACGTCCCGCACTTCGTCCCAATTGATCCGCAGGCTGTTGGCCAGGTCTTCACGCTTGAGCAGTGCGTTGATCACGGCGGTGTGCTTGTCGACCACCGACGGCTTGCCGCTTTCGTCCAGCGGCGTGTGCGCTTCGAGGTAGACCTTGCCGCCGCTGACGCCGAACTTGTACGGCTCGCTCATGATGCGCACGGTGGTGCCCACCGGGACCATGTCCGCCATTTCCAGCACGTTGTTGTTGTACATGCGGAAGCAGCCGTGACTGGTGCGCATGCCGATGCCGAACTTCTTGTTCGAGCCATGGATCAGGTAGCCCGGCAGCCCGAGGCCGAATTTGAACGGGCCCAGGGGGTTGTCCGGCCCGGCCGGGACCACGTTGGGCAGGATATCGCCGTCGGCAGCGTGCTCGGCCTTGACCGACGCAGGCGGCGTCCAGGTCGGATTGGGTGTTTTGGCGGTGACCTTGGTGGTGGAGACCGGCGAACCCCAGCCTTCGCGACCGATACCCAGCGGGAAGGTGTACACCACGTTCCGGCCTTTCGGGTAGTAGTACAAACGGTACTCGGCGAGGTTGATGACGATGCCTTCCCGAGGACCCGGCGGCAGGATGAAACGCGTCGGCAGCACCACCTGGGTGCCTGCGCCCGGCAGCCAGGCATCGACGCCCGGGTTGGCGGCGATCATTTCCAGGTAACCCAGGTCGTAGCGCGTGGCCAGGTCGGCGAAAGTGTCTTCGTACTTGGCGGTCACGGTCTGCACCTGGCCGATGATGTCCTCACCGGGCGGCGGCAACGGAAACTCCAGGGCGGAGACGGGGCCGGCCGCGCACAGCGCAGCGAGCGACAGACAGCGGGCGAAAGCTGGAATGCGCGACAACATCCGGAGAATCCTTGGTAAACGGAAGGCTTGATTGTGCGCGATTGTACACGCACCCCTGCGCGTCCGGGAGTGTTCGCGTGGCCTTAAACGCCGGCTTCCAGTTCCGGCCAGATCGGGTGCCAGCCGCGCCGTTGCGCGTCGATGATCGCCCGGCACAGCGGGCACAGGCGCTCGTCCTGATAAACCGTCTGCTGCACTTCCGACCAGCGCGGCTGCGCCGGCAACAAGGTGCCGCACAACGTGCGGTCGGCGGAGCCTGCCAGTTCGAGCTGGCGAGCGACCAGATGCACAAGGATTTCCTGGCACGCGAACAGGTCGAGCTGTTCGTCAGGCTCGATCAGTTGATAGGCATAAAGGGACCAGGCAGGACGGCGCGGCATTGGGGGCTCCAGAGCGGGGGCGCCACATTAGCCGAAAGCCCCCGTCCGGAAAAGGCCTGCAGGCCTTTAAATCAGCGGTTTTGGTCTGAGGGCCTGGAAACCGTACAACTGCCGTCGCGGCATCGGCGGCTGCCATCCGGATGAGGTAACCACGCCAGCTGGGGACGAAAGCGGCAGAACAACCGATAACCGAGGTTCAACAGCGGTCTCAACGGCCGCCATGACAGTGGCGCAGCCCAGGCGCCAAGCCCGGCTGCGCGCCAGCTCCAGAGCGTCGCATCCAGGCCCGTGACCCAGGTGCCATCGTCGAAACGGGCATGCAAAACAGACTGCATCTGCTCATGGGTGAATCCAAGAGCCGGTGCAACAAAGCCCTCTTCGCTCATGTCGACGAACAGCAGTCGCGCGGTTGTTGCGTCTGCGCCTGCCTCTGCGTTCGCGCAAGCGTGGGAACGCAGGAGTTTGATCTCCCGCGCGCAAAGCGGGCAGTCACCGTCGAAGTACAGCGTGAGTGGCCACGGCTCTTTCTTGTACATCTTTTGGGTCCTGTATAGGTTTGGGCCACCATAGGCGCAAACCTTCGTGCTGGCAATGAGCGGTCCCTCGCACCCGATGTTTGACCCCATCGCCGAACGCCTGATGTCTGCAGCCGCGACTAAAGCAAGGGTTTAAGGACCGGCCAGACGTTATCCAGCAAGTACGGCTGAGCCGGAACATTGGGGTGAATGCCGTCTTGCTGGGTCATGTCAGGCCGGCCGCCAACCCCTTCCAGCATGAACGGCACCAGAGGCACATTGGTCTCCTCAGCGACTTTCGGGTACACCGCCGCGAAGGCCGTGGTGTAGCGCTCACCGTAGTTAGGCGGGATTTTCATGCCCAGCAGCAGCACCTTGGCCCCCGCCGCCTTGGACTGCTCAACCATGTCGGTAAGGTTTTGTTGCAATTGCGCCGGCGGTTGCCCGCGCAGGCCGTCATTACCGCCCAGTTCGAGGATCACCAGATCCGGTTTGTGCTCGGCAAGCAGCGACGGCAGCCGCGCCTGGCCTCCTGCGCTGGTGTCGCCGCTGACCGACGCATTGACCACTTTTTCCTTGAAGCCTTCCTTCGCCAGACGCTGTTCCAGCAGACTGACCCAACCCAACCGGGTATCCAGGCCGAAAGCCGCGCTGATACTATCGCCAACGATCAGCACCGTGCCTGCCATCGCGCCTTGTGATACCAGCAGCAAACCCAGGCCAGCACTTAAAAACCACGCACGCATCGGATTCTCCATGAGCGAAAGTATTCTCAGTGCTCGGAACCTCAGCAAAGTGGTCCCAAGCACCGAAGGTGACTTGACCATCCTGCACGAACTCTCCCTGGAACTAAACAAGGGCGACACGCTGGCCATCGTCGGCGCGTCGGGCTCGGGCAAATCCACCCTCCTCGGCCTGCTGGCCGGTCTCGACCTGCCCAGCGCCGGTTCCGTAGTCCTGTCGGGGCGCAACCTCAGCGAGCTGGATGAAGATCAGCGCGCCCGGGTTCGCGCCGAACACGTGGGCTTTGTCTTCCAGTCCTTCCAGTTGCTCGACAGCCTGAACGCGCTGGAAAACGTCATGCTGCCCATGGAGCTTGAGGGCCGCAAAGACGCCCGCGATCAGGCCCGGCATCTGCTGGAGCGGGTCGGCCTGGGTCAGCGCCTGACCCACACACCACGGCAGCTGTCGGGCGGCGAGCAGCAACGGGTCGCCATCGCCCGTGCATTTGCCGCCGACCCGGACGTGCTGTTCGCCGATGAGCCCACCGGCAACCTGGACAGCTACACCGGCGAGCGCATCAGCGATCTGCTGTTCGAGCTGAACCAGGAGCGCAACACGACGCTGGTGCTGGTCACCCACGATGAGCGCCTGGCCCACCGTTGCCGGCGCCTGATCCGTCTGGAGGGTGGCCGACTGGTCGCCCCAATGGAGCCTTGATGGCACGCCTGCCTTTCTCACGCCTGCTCAGCCTCGCGGCGCGCCAGCTCATGCGCGATGCCCGCGCCGGCGAGCTGCGCGTGCTGTTCTTCGCACTGGTGGTGGCGGTTGCCGCCAGCACCGCCATCGGCTATTTCGGCGCACGCCTCAACAGCGCCATGCTGCTGCGAGCGACGGAGTTTCTCGGTGCTGACCTGATCCTCGGCGGCTCCACGCCGGCGACACCTGCGCAGATCGATGCCGGCAACGCGCTGAAGCTGGATCACTCGCAGATCGTGATTTTCTCCAGCGTGGTGGCCACCGATAACGGCATCCAGCTGGCCAGCGTCAAGGCCGTCGATGGGGCGTACCCGTTGCGCGGCGAGCTGAAAAGCGCGCCTGCCCCCTACGAAGCGGAAACCGTTGGTGGTGAGCCCCAAGCCGGCGAAGCCTGGGCGGAAGCGCGGATCCTGGTGGCGCTCAACTTGAAAGTGGGCGACAGCATCGACGTCGGTTCCAAGACCTTGAAGCTGACCCGGGTGCTGACCTACGAGCCCGACCGCGCCGGCAACTTCTACAGCCTGACGCCCCGGGTGATGATCAACATGGCCGACCTTGAGGCCACCAAGGTCGTGCAGCCCGGCAGCCGCGTCAGTTATCGAGATCTGTGGCGCGGCACGCCCAAGGACCTCGCGGCTTACCGCAAGGCCGTCGAACCCGGGTTGGCGCCGAATCAGAAAATCGACGACGCCCGTGATGGCAATCAACAGATCGGCGGCGCGCTGGGCAAGGCCGAGCGTTACCTGAACATGGCCAGTCTGGTCGCGGTGCTGCTGGCCGGCGTGGCGGTGGCCTTGTCGGCGGCGCGTTTCGCGGCACGGCGTTTCGATGCCAGTGCGCTGCTGCGTTGCCTGGGCCTGTCGCGCAATGAAGCACTGGTGCTGTTCGGTTTGCAGCTGGCCATGCTCGGCGTTGCGGCCAGTGCGGCAGGCGCCCTGCTCGGCTGGTTTGCCCAACTGGGCCTGTTTCATCTGCTGGAGAGCCTGCTGCCCGCCGCCGTGCCGCCGGGTGGCTGGCTGCCGGCAGTCGCCGGTATCGGCACCGGGCTCGTCGCCCTGGCCGGCTTTGCACTGCCGCCGCTGGCAGCGTTGGGTCGCGTGCCACCGCTGCGGGTATTGCGTCGGGACATGCTGCCGATCCCGGCCAGCACGTGGCTGGTCTATGGCGCGGCGCTGTTCGCGCTGGGCCTGATCATGTGGCGCTTGAGTCTGGACCTGGTGCTGACGTTCGCCCTGCTCGGCGGCGGTCTGATCGCGGCGCTGGTGCTCGGCGGTGTATTGCTGCTGGCCCTGAAAAGCCTGCGCCGCTTGCTGGCCGGGGCCTCGCTGCCGTGGCGCCTGGGTCTGGGTCAGCTGTTGCGCCACCCCATGGCCGCCGCCGGCCAGTCCCTGGCGTTCGGGCTGATTCTGCTGTCGATGGGACTGATTGCGCTGCTGCGCGGCGAGCTGCTCGACACCTGGCAGAACCAGCTGCCCAAGGATGCGCCGAACTACTTCGCGCTGAATATCCTGCCCAACGACAAGGATAATTTCGCTGAACGCATGGGCCGCCTGTCGACCCACAGCGCGCCGCTGTACCCGATGATTCCAGGGCGCCTGATGACCATCAATGGCGAGCCGGTGAGCAAGTTCGTCACCAAGGACTCCCGTGGCGAAAACGCCACCCAGCGCGACCTCAACCTGACGTGGGCGGCCACGATGCCGGAAGGCAACAGCATCACCGCCGGCCAGTGGTGGGCGAGCGATCAGCCGCCTGCGGAGGGCGTGGTCCCCGGCGTGTCGGTGGAAACCAAACTGGCCAACAGCCTGAACATGAAACTGGGCGACACCCTCGGTTTCGTGATCGGCGGTCTGACCCGCGAGGTCAAGGTCACCAGCCTGCGCGACATCAACTGGGACACCTTTCAGCCAAACTTCTTCATGATCTTCCAGCCCGGCACCCTCAAGGACGTGCCGGCCACGTACCTGACCAGTTTCTATCTGGCGCCGGGCAATGATCAGCAGATCGTCGAGCTGTCCCGGGCCTTCCCGGCCGTGACGATCCTGCAGGTGGAAGCGTTGCTGGAGCAGCTGCGCAGCATTCTCGATCAGGTGACGATGGCGGTGCAGTACGTGCTGCTGTTCGTGCTGGCGGCGGGGATGGCGGTGTTGTTCTCCGGCTTGCAGGCGACGCTCGATGAGCGGATTCGACAGGGCGCTCTGCTGCGGGCGCTGGGCGCCAACCGCGCGTTGCTGATCAAGGCCCGGCGCATCGAGTTCGGTCTGCTCGGGGCGGTCAGCGGTGTGCTGGCGGCGATTGGCTGTGAACTGGTGAGCTTTGCCCTCTACCGCTATGCCTTCAACCTGCAGTGGCACCCCCACGTCTGGCTGCTGGTGCTACCACTGATCGGCGCCTTGCTGGTCGGCGGCGCAGGCGTGTTCGGCACGCGGCGCGCGCTGAACGCCAGTCCCCTGCAAGTGCTGCGCGAGGGTTAGCGGCGGAATCTGACGGTGGTCGGCAATGCCCCGCCACCGTCTGTTCAAGAAGCCAGACCGGCCAGCGCAACGCTGCGGCTAGTTCAGGTATTCGATTTTAGTGATCCACCATTGCTTGCTGCCGGACGGAACCGGCACCGAGACTTCATCGTCGACTTGTTTCTTCAGCAGCGCCCGGGCCATAGGCGAATCGATGGAGATGTAATCCATACGGCCGTAGATCTCGTCATAACCGACGATGCGGAAACGCTTGCTCTCGCCCTCCTCGTCCTCGACCTCGACCCACGCGCCGAAGAACACCCGGCCTTCCTGCTCCGGCGAATAGGCAACCACGCGCATGTCTTCCAGACGTTTGCGCAGGTAGCGCACCCGCCGGTCGATCTCGCGCAGCAGCTTCTTGTTGTACTGATAATCGGCGTTCTCGCTGCGATCCCCCAGGGAAGCGGCCCACGCCACTTTTTGCGTGATGTCAGGGCGGTGCTCGCGCCAGAGGTAGTCGAGCTCTTTCTTGAGGGCGGCATGGCCCTCGACGGTGATTATTTTGGTGCTGATTTCACTCATTGACGCTGTCTCTGTGCTGCCAGGCCTGGGTCCGGCAGTGCTGGTCTGTGCCTGCCTGTCCTTGTCAGAACGAAGCCTACAGGGTTGGGCTGACGGGCGGGTAAATCAAGGCGGCACTCATTTGACCAGACGCTTTTCTTTGGAGGGCCGATAGCCGAAGTAGGCGCTGTAGCATTTGCTGAAATGGCTCGGCGAGACAAACCCGCAGGCCACCAGCACCTCCACCTGGGTCAACTCGGTGTGCTGCAGCAGGCGCCGGGCCTCGGTGATGCGCAATTCCAGGTAATAGCGTTGCGGGGTGGTGCCCAACTGCTCCTGAAAGAGCCGCTCGATCTGTCGCCGCGAACGCCCGGCGTACGCCGCCAGTTGCTCAAGCTCCAAGGGTTCTTCCAGGTTGGCGTCCATCAACTTGACCACTTCCTTGAGCGGTGCGCTGACCGTCATGTGCCGGCTTGGCTTGATCCGCCGATAGCGCGACTCCTCGAAAGACAGAATGTCCTCGATGCCTTCGATCAGGGCCTTGTCGTGCAGGGTCTTGATCCATTCCAGCGCCATGTGAAACGCCC
The DNA here is from genome assembly GCF_046540455.1 of Pseudomonas sp. W5-36. NCBI lineage: Bacteria > Pseudomonadati > Pseudomonadota > Gammaproteobacteria > Pseudomonadales > Pseudomonadaceae > Pseudomonas > Pseudomonas sp. W5-36. The sequence goes on from NZ_JAXCIQ010000018.1 coordinate 21,274, forward strand.
CCGCCGGGCTGGCGGCGGTGAGGCGATCGCGGTCGATGACGAAGGCTTCGCTGGTCACCTCACTGACTTTGCAGATCTCCGCCAGGGCGGCGCGGTGCTCGGGGTGAATCGCGCACCGGTAGCCGTCGAGCAGGCCGGCTGCGCCGAGGAACCAGGCGCCATTCCACAGCCCGGCGAGGGTAATGCCATGCTCGGCAGCCGTGGTCAGCAGGTGGGACATTCGCTCATCGGCCTTTAGCCCGGCGCGATAACCGCCACAGACCACCAGCAGGTCGAGGTCCTTCAGCGCCGAGACGTCGAGCCGCGCGTCGGGCCGAATGACGAGCCCCAGATCACTGATCACTTCGCCCTCGTGCAAGCCGAATGTCTGCGAGGTGAACAGTTCGGGGCGCAGAAGGTTGGCCGTGACGAATGTGTCCAGAGCCTGGGTGAAAGCCGGCAACGAGAAGTGTTCGAGCAGCAGGAAGCCGGTTCGGGTCTGGGCCGAGGGGGCATGCTTGTTCTCATCCACGTAGCGAAGATTCTTGCCCTTCATGCCCCCGCTGAATTCTCGCCGCTCGATCACTGCCGCCTCGCTTTTGCGTCCTGCCCGGGGTGCCGATGGTCGCACCCGTTCGCTCCCCAGGGAGAATTCCTTGATCAACGACGGCCGGGTCTGCGCCATTCTAGCGGAACGGCGCCGGCGTTAAAGTTTTGTCGAGGTGGCCGATACACATCGGCCTGCGAAAAAAAGCCTGCCAGGGCTGACATTCGCCCAACCACCCCCCTCCTTACCCACCAGGCTGCTTATGGCGCTCGACCCGACCACCCTGCTGACGATCACCATCGCCCTCGCTGCGGCGGCAGCGCTGTACCTGGCCGTGGAATGGCAGACGGTGCGGGGGCCTTCGTTGCTGTTCTGGAGCGCAGGATTCGCCACCATTTCGGTGGGCTCCACCCTGGCATTGCTGCGCAGCAGCGGCATTCTGGTGATTGGCATCTGGTTCGCCAACGGCTTGCTGGTCACCGCCCACTGGCTCTTCCTGCTGGGCGTTGCGCGGTTTACCGAAGCCCGGCTGTCCAAGGCCTGGTACCTGATCTTCGTCCTGTGGCTCGGGCTGTTGCTGCTGCCGGACCAGCCGTGGTGGTCAAAGGTGATGCTGGCCGCCAACTCGCTGTTGATCTCGCTGCTCATGGTCAAGGCCAGCGGGCTGCTGCGCCCCCACGGCAAGTCCCTGAGCGTCGGCGCGGTGCAGTTGCGCTATGTGCTGCTGGTCCACGGCCTGTTCTATTTTTCCAAGGCAGTCACAGCGGTGGTACCTGGCACGCTGATCGATCTGGCGGCCTTTCGTGGCGAGATCATCCAGATTTCGCTGGTCGAAGGGACGATGGCGGTGATGCTGATCGCCCTGTCGATGACCGGCTCGGAGCGTCATCGCCGGGAAAAACGCATGGCCCGGCTGGCGGCGCGGGATCCGCTGACGGCGCTTTACAACCGCCGCGCGCTGGAAATGCGCGGGCAGCGTCTGCTGGAAAGTGTCTCGCAGGCTCGACCGGCAGCGCTGCTGCTGATGGACGTCGACAATTTCAAACTGGTCAACGACCTCTATGGCCACAGCGCCGGCGACCGGCTGCTGGTCGCGCTCAGCGACATCATCCGTGCGGCCTTGCCCCAGGGGTCGCTGGCAGCGCGCCTGGGCGGTGACGAATTCGTGGTGTTGCTCAGTGACACGTCCAGCGAGCACTTGCTGGCCGTAGGGAGCACGCTGCGTGAGGCCTTTCACGCGACGGCCTCGGCAACCTTTTCCACGCCCCAGCCCGTGACGTTGAGCATCGGCGCCAGCCTGTTCAGCCAACCGCCGCCCAACCTGGCGGCGTTGATCGAGCGCAGCGATGCGGCCTTGTATGAATCGAAACGGGGTGGACGCAACCGCATTCAGCTGGTAGATCAGAGCGTCAACGGCAGCGATCCGCTGCCAACACAGTGAAGGCTCAGCGAAGGAACACCGGCCATGCCCATGAGCAGCCCTCATCTGATCTACCGCGCCCCTGACCCTGATGATCTTGCCCGCCTGTTCGCCATCTACAGCGACCCGCAGACACAACTGTTCAACCCTTCGGGGCCCATGACTGATGAGGCCCAGGCAGCCGCCATGCTTGAGGGGTGGATCGAGCACTGGCAGGCCCACGGCTTCGGCTGGTGGGCGATTGCGCGCAAGGATGCGCCCGAACACATCATCGGCTTCGGCGGCATCGGGCTTCATGATTTTATGGGCGAGCAGCGGGTCAATCTGGGCTATCGGTTTGCCGTTGAGGCGTGGGGACGGGGGTTTGCCACGGAGATGGGCCTGGCCGCGCTGGAGCACGGATTTTCGACGCTGAGGCTGGATGAGGTGCTGGGTTACGTGCGGCCGACCCACGCTGCATCTATCCGCGTGCTGGAGAAAATCGGCATGCAACGCTGCGGCGAGCTCGATGACGTGCCCGGCCAGGCCCCAAGCCTGATGTTCAGAGCCGTTGCGGCGCGGTGAGGGGCGGCGAGGTTCAGTGAGAGGTCTGCAGTCCGCAACTGGCGTCGAGCTCATCCCAGGGGTGCGCGGATTCGCGGGCATAGCCGCACGTCGGCAAATGCACAAACGTCGCTTCCCGTTCTGCTTCGCTCTGCCGGGCCTTGCAGGTCCTGCACAACACAGTGTGGTCATTTAGCCGCCAGTGGCTGTTCCACCGGACGAGATCGTCGGTCACCATCTTACTTCCCCTCACCCTCACATACGTAACCAGTTGATTCAACTTGTCGCCGGAGGTTTCGCCCGCCAAGCCGCTGGCTGATCGGCGGTCGTTGTTTTTTGCGGGTTCGGCGCAAGGATGGTATGCCTCGCGAGGCAAAACCCGAGGCCCAGGCCTGCGCCACGGGTCGTTTAGAGTTCGACCCGGGTTTACGCAACCTTTACCGATCCTAGACGTGGGTTTACACGGATCCGGTGTTTCATACGTCCATGGCGAACCCACTCTTTCGCCAAAGGAGACACCATGATGTCCAAGATGACCCAAGCCCTGATCCTGTCCGGTCTGCTCGCCAGCGCCGGTGCGGCGTCCGCCAGCGAACGCAACGTGATTGTGCCCGTCATCGCCGGAGCCGCCGTGGGTGCCGTACTGGCCGCGGTGATCAGTCAGTCCAGCCACGACCGACACGATCGCTATCAGGATTACCGCCCGCAACCGCGCTACGCGCCGCGTTATCAGCCGCAGTACCAGCAGGTTGTCTATGTGCCAGTGCGTGAGCGAGTCGAATATCGTCGCTTCGCGCCACCGCCGCCCCGTGGCTACTACGACGGCGGATACCGCAGAGGTTTTGACCACGGTCCGGGCAATGACCGCTGGTAAGCGCTTGAGCGGCCGTTAATGTGGGACCGGCTTTAGCCGGGAAGGCGTCAGATGTCACACTGCAAATCTCACGGTGTTAATGCGGGCCTCTTCCCGGCTGAAGCCGGTCCCACTAAGGGAATTGCGTGCAGTCAATGGGACTGGCTGCGAACCTGAATGTGGGACCGGCTTTAGCCGGGAAGGCCTCGGATGTCACACTGCAGATCTCACGGTGTTCATGCAGGCCTCTTCCCGATTGAAGCCGGTCCCACCAAGGCGTCGCGTTCAGTCAACCGGCGCGCTTTCTCTGACAAAACTGCTAACGTTTCCGCCCATCACTCGCCCATCGACACAGGGACGGACATGTTCGAATTCATTTACCTGACAATTCTCATCGGCATGGGCGGCACCGCGCTGCTGGATCTCTGGGCGTTGTTGCTGAAAGCGGTGCTGGGTTTGCCGACCCCGCCCTGGCACCTCGTCGGGCGCTGGTTTGCCGGGATGCCCAAGGGACAGTTCGTGCACCGCAATGGCATCGGTATTTCCCCTCCCGTCCCCAATGAACTGGCGATTGGCTGGTTTATGCATTACACCGTCGGCGTGCTGTTCGCCGCCGCGCTGTTATTCATCTGGGGCGTGCAATGGGCGCATGGGCCGACCTTCCTGCCGGCCCTGATCGTCGGACTGGTCACCGTCGGCGCCGGCTGGTTCATCCTGCAGCCCGGCATGGGTGTCGGGGTCGCCTGCAACAAGGCACCGCAGCCGACCGTGGCGCGGCTGCAAAACGTGGTCGGGCACATAATCTTTGCCATCGGCATGTATGGCGCGGCGCGACTGGTCGGGTGATCAAGCGCGGTATGAGGTCGCACCCGGCCAATCGCGGTGAACCTATCGACGCCGCTGCCGTTCTGAAACCTGAGGGCTGCATGATTATGAAGCCCGTTCCACTCGATCAATCAGGAGACCCCCATGACTCAAACGGCCTTGGTCGTCGGCGCCAGCGGCATCGTCGGCAGCGCAACCACTCAACTGTTGCTCGATAACGGTTGGCAGGTGGCCGCCCTTTCCCGCCGTCCCTCGCAAACGCCGGGCGTGATCCCCGTCGCAGCGGATCTGCAAGACCCGGCATCGGTCAAGCAGGCCCTCGCGGACCTCAAACCGAGCCACGTCTTCCTTACCACTTGGTCGCGTCAGGCGACCGAAGCCGAAAACATTCGCGTCAACGCGGCCATGGTGCGTAACGTGCTGGACGCCCTGAGCCCGGCGAAGAGCGTCAAACATGTCGCGCTGGTCACCGGACTGAAGCATTACCTTGGCCCGTTCGAAGCCTACGGCAAAGGCACCCTGCCGCAGACCCCGTTCCGCGAGTCCCAGGGTCGGCTGGACATCGAAAACTTTTACTACGCTCAGGAAGATGAAGTCTTTGCCGCCGCCAAACGCGATGGTTTTACCTGGAGCGTGCACCGTCCGCACACCGTCACCGGCGTTGCGGTGGGCAATGCGATGAACATGGCGACCACCCTCGCAGTGTATGCGTCGATCTGCAAAGCGACCGGCCGCCCGTTCGTGTTCCCCGGCTCCCGCATGCAGTGGGACAGCCTCACCGACATGACCGACGCCCGGCAACTGGCCAAACAGCAACTGTGGGCGGCGACCACGCCCGCTGCGGCGGACCAGGCATTTAACATCACCAACGGCGACGTGTTTCGCTGGAAGTGGATGTGGGGCCAGATCGCCGAGTACTTCGGTGTGCACCCTGCCGAATTCCCGGAGAAGGTTTCCCCACTGGAAGAGCAGATGGCAAACGATCAGGCCGCATGGGACGAACTGGTCCGCACTCACGGTCTGAAAGAAGCCGACATCACGCGCCTCATTTCGCCATGGCACACCGATGCCGACCTCGGCCGCCCGATCGAAGTGGTGACCGACATGTCGAAAAGCCGAGCATTGGGCTTTAACGCGTTTCAAGCCAGCGATCAGGCGTTCTTTGACGTGTTCGATACGTTGCGGGCACAGCGTCTGATTCCGTAACGGCACCGATCACCGCCACAAAAAAACGCAGCGATGATGACCATCATCGCTGCGTTTTCGTATCCGGATCCCCTCGACAGCGAAGAGGCGAAGCTCACGCCTTTTCCAGCGCGTCCTCCTTGTGCATCGCCAGGTGGCCGGTCTTGTCACTCTTGACCTCGTACTGCGGCGCATCGGGTGAGGCATGGCGATGACGGCCCATGAACTCCACCTCCTTAGTGTGCACCTTGGTCACTTTGCCGACGACGTGCCCGGCTTCGGAATTCCAGCGCACGTGGTCACCGACCTTGAATGCATGAGCCATTGATTTTCTCCTTTAATGCCGGAAGTCAGGGCTGCCAGAGGGTCTGGCTGCCTTCGAGTTTGCGGTCCAGAAAACTCGCCGCACTGATCAGCGCGAGGTGGCTGAGGGCTTGCGGCGTGTTGCCCAGATGGTGGCCGTGGGCGTCGAACTCCTCGGCGTACAGACCCAGCGGGTTGGCGTAGCGCAGCAGTTGTTCAAACTCAAGATGCGCCTGCTCCACCCGCCCGGCGCGGGCCAGGCACTCGACGTACCAGAACGAACAGGCCACGAACGCGCCTTCCTCACCTTCAAGGCCATCCTGGTGGTCATCGTCATTGCGATAGCGGAAGACCATGCCGTCGCGCACCAGCGTCCGTTCGATAGCCTCCAGGGTTTTCAGCCACTTGGGATCGCTGGCACCGACGAAGCGCACCAGCGGCATCAGCAGCATCGACGCGTCGAGGTTTTTGCTGCCCTTGTGCTGGACGAAATGACCCAGGTCGGCGTCCCAGAAGTTGTCCCAGATGTCGTCATGGATGGCCTGGCGCGCCTTGTCCCAGCGATCGAAGGGTGCCGGCAGCGAACGTTTCAGCGACAGGCGAAGCGCGCGGTCCAGGGCGACCCAGCACATCAGCCGCGAATGCAGGAAATGCTGGTCGTCGCCACGCATCTCCCAGATCCCGACGTCCTTGCTGTTCCAGGTTTCGCACAACTCGTTCACCAGCCGGGTAACGTGCTTCCAGCCCTCGTGGGAAATGGCCTCACCGTATTTGTTGGCCAGGTACACCGCGTCAAGCAGCTCGCCATAGATGTCCAGTTGCGTCTGCTTGTAGGCCTCGTTGCCGATGCGCACCGGCGACGCACCGCCGTAGCCGCTGAGGTGATCCAGCTCTTCTTCGGGCAATTCTTCGCGGCCGTCCAGGGCGTAGAGAATGCCGAGCTTGTTGGCGTCCTCGCAGCAATCGCCCATGCGGTCGCGGACCCAGTGCATGAAAGCGTTGGCCTCCTCGGTATACCCCAAGCGCATGAAGGCGTAGACGGTGAACGACGCGTCGCGGATCCAGGTGTAGCGGTAATCCCAGTTGCGCTCGCCGCCCTCTTCTTCCGGCAGGCCGAAGGTCGCCGCAGCGACGATACTGCCATGCTTGCGCGAGGTCAGCAGCTTGAGCGCCAGGGCCGAGCGGTTGACCATTTCACGCCAGCGACCGCGGTAGTTGGAGTGCCGGCTCCAGTGCTGCCAGTAGTTGACGGTGTTTTTCAGATCGCAATCGCAATTGGTCGCTTTGACCAGCGGATCGTCGGCACCGCCGAGCATGAACTCGACCACATCGCCCTGCTTCATCTCGAACTCTGCCACTGCGGCCTGGCCTTCGAGCATCAATCCGGTGGTCGCCGCCAGACGCATGGCAGGCTGGCCTTCGGCCTCAAAACGAATGTCCTCACCGTCCATCTGCGCGGTGGTGTCAGCCCGGCTGTAGTCATGGCGCACCCGGCAGAGCATGCGCACCGCGGCCTGGCCATGACGAACATGAATGCGGCGGATCAGGCGCGGCAGGCTGTCTACTTCGGACGCAATGGGCATCAGGTCAGTGACCTCGACGACCGCGTCCTTGGCGATCCAGCGTGTCATCAGCACGTTGGTTTGCGGCAGATACAGCTGCTGGCGACGGGCATCCGGCAAGATCGGCGCCAGCTGGAAAATCCCTGCGTCAGGGGTGTCCAGCAGCGCGGTGAAAATACTCGGGCTGTCGAAATCGGGCCAGCAGCAGAAGTCGATGCTGCCGGTGTCGGCCACCAGCGCGGCGCTGCGCATGTCACCGATAATTCCGTGGTCTTCGATGGCGTTCTGGGGCTCTTGTTCATCGGGGATCGGAGAGTGTTCAGCCATTGTTGCGGAACTCCGGGTAGAGGCTCATGCCACCGTCGATGAACAGCGTCGTGCCATGCACATAGTCGGACGCATCCGACGCCAGCCAGACAACGGCATTGGCGACATCATCGGCCTCGCCCACGCGACCGTAGGGGATCAGCTCCAGCAGTTTCTTCTCGGCGTCGCCACTGGTGGCCTTGGTGTTGATGGCCGTGCGAATCGCCCCAGGCGCAACGCTGTTGACGCGGATGCGCTGCTCGCCGACCTCTTGCGCAATGCTGCGCATCAACAGATCGACGCCGCCCTTAGAGGCGGCGTAGTTGACGTGGCCGGCCCAGGGGATGACCTGATGCACCGAACTCATGTGGATGATCTTGCCCCGGGCGCGGGACACCTCGGGGCGGATGTCCTGTTTGGCGAACTGCCGCACCGCAGCGCGGGCGCAGAGGAACTGGCCGGTGAGGTTAACGTTGATGACGGTGTTCCAGTCTTCGAGGGTCAGGTCGGCGAAGGCGGCATCCTTCTGCAGCCCGGAATTGGCGACGAGGATGTCCAGGCGGCCGAACGCCTTGAGGGTCTCGGCGAACAGCTTCTCCACGTCCTGCTCGTTGGACACGTCGGCGCCTATGGCGATGGCCTGGCCGCCGGCGTCGATGATTTCTTGCGCAAGCTTCTGCGCGGGTTCGGGCTGCGAGTGGTAGTTGACGACCACTGCCGCGCCTGTCGCTGCGAGCCCTCTGGCCGCGCCAGCACCCAGTCCGGAACTGGCGCCAGTGACAAGGGCGACCTGGCCTTTCAAGGAAATCTGCATGGAATGTGGAGCCTCATGGTGAGCGTTTTAATGCTGACTCATGGGGTTCTGCTGAAGTTCATCGGGATCAGTACGCCCGTGGCGAAAACCCAGGAGCGGCCGGTATTGGCAGACAGGGCCTCGACGGTCACGCCGCAAAATCGAGGATGCGCACGCTGGCCTCTTCCCGGCTGAAGCCGGTCCTACAATTCGCGGTCCAGCCGGGCCCACTGAACGTACGCATCCACCGGTAGGACTGGCTTCAGCCAAGAAGGCTGGACGCCGAACGACCGCGCTCCATAAACTGCGTCCATCTGTCGCAGACCTCTACAGCAGGGTGAAGAATGTCGGGTAACGGGGACGATGTATGAATCGCAATGAGCTGCGCAAGGCCGACATCAACCTGATGGTGGTGTTCGAAACCTTGATGCAAGAGCGTAACGTGACCCGCGCCGCCGAGAAGCTGTTCCTCGGCCAACCCACCATCAGCGCTGCCCTCAACCGCCTGCGTGCGCTGTTCAACGATCCCTTGTTCATTCGCGTCGGGCACCGCATGGAACCCACGGCGCGGGCCAACGAGATCATCAGTCACCTGTCGCCGGCGCTGGACGCCATGTCCGTGGCCCTGAGCCTCACGCGGGAATTCGATCCGGCCAGCAGCGACATGACCTTCCGCATCGGGCTGTCCGATGACGTCGAATACAGCCTGTTGCCGCCGATGCTGCGCGCGATCCGTGAAGAAGCGCCGGGCATCGTGCTGGTGATCAAGCAGGTCAATTTCTGGAATGTTTCGGAGCTGCTCATGTCCGGCGACATCACCGTCGGCGTCTGCCTGACCCGTGAGCTGCCGGCCAATGCCAAGCGAAAAATGCTGCGCATCATGCGGCCGATGGTGGTGCGGGCCGATTCTTCGCCCGAGCCAATCACCCTGGATGAATACTGCACCCGGCCCCACGTCGTGGTTTCACACGTGGCGAACATTTCAAGCTTTGCGGATGAGTGGCTGGCGGCGATCGGGCGCAAGCGCACCGCCGTGTTGTCGGTGCCGCAATACAGCACGTTGCCGGCGTTGATGGAGGGGACGGATCTGCTGTGCAACTTGCCGGATCACCTGACCCGTGCCATGGCCCGGACCGGTCTGCGCGGTGAGCCGCTGCCGTTCGTGACGCCGAATCTGGAGCTGTCGATGGTCTGGCTCAGCGTCATGGACACCGACCCCGCCGAACGCTGGCTGCGCAAGCGGCTGGAGGCGTTCATGGGGGATTCAAGCGCTACCAGCTCTGCGCGGTAGCCCCTGACCCCTTCCCGGCTAAAGCCGGTCCCACAAAACACCCCGCGATCAACTGTAGGACCGGCTTCAGCCGGGAAGACGCCGGTTAATACACCACCAAATTTCCGGTGTAGCGGCCGACGCCTTCCCGGCTAAAGCCAGTCCTACGATGCGCGCGTGACTTAGTGGGACCGGCTTCAGCCGGGAAAGCGTCAGCGGTGACAGCACAAAATGATGGCGTTCACACCATTCTCTTCCCGGCTAAAGCCGGTCCCACTAAAACCTTTTACAGCGCCAGCAATACCCTCAATCAGCCAAAACGACCGGTGATGTAATCCTCGGTCTGGGTCTTGGATGGCTTGGTGAAAATGGTGTCGGTGTCGCCGTGTTCGATCAGTTCGCCCATGAACATGAACGCGGTGTAGTCCGAGCAGCGCGCGGCCTGTTGCATGTTGTGGGTGACGATGATCACGGTGAACTGCTCTTTGAGCTCGGTGATCAGCTGTTCGATGCGACCGGTGGAGATCGGGTCGAGGGCTGAAGTCGGTTCGTCCAGCAGCAGCACTTGCGGGCGCAGCGCGATGGTGCGGGCGATGCACAGGCGCTGTTGCTGACCACCAGAGAGGCTCTGGGCGCTCTGCTTGAGCTTGTCTTTCACTTCATCCCACAACGCCGCGCCGCGCAGGGCCTGCTCGACGCGCTCTTCCATCTCGCGACGAGAAAGTTTCTCGTGGTGACGCACCGCGTAGGCGATGTTGTCGTAGATCGACATCGGGAACGGCACCGGCTTCTGGAACACCATCCCGACATTGCTGCGCAGGCGGTTCATCGAGTAGCCCGGGGCGAGAATATTCTCACCGTTGAGCATCACTTCGCCTTTGGCTTCCTGCTTCGGGTACATCGAGTAAATGCGGTTGAACACGCGCAGCAGCGTGGACTTGCCGCAGCCGGACGGGCCGATGATCGCGGTGATGCGCTTCTCGGGGATGATCATGTCGACCGACTTCAGCGAACGCTGAGTGCCGTAGTAGAAATCGAGACCGCGTACCTGGATTTTGGTTTTTTCGTCGGCGAGGGAAAGGTTGTTCATCAGGACGCCCTATTGCGCAAAAGGAGAAGACGGGAACTGAGGCTCAGTACCAGCACAAACATGGTCATAATCAAGGCGCCGGCCCAGGCCAGGGAGTGCCAGTCATCGAACGGGCTCATCGCGTACTGGAAGATCACCACAGGCACGCTTGCGATCGGTTTGAGCAGGTCACTGCTCCAGAACTGGTTGCCGAAGGCGGTGAACAGCAACGGCGCGGTTTCGCCGGTGATGCGCGCCAGCGCCAGCAGAATGCCGGTCACCACGCCGGCCTTGGCGGCACGCAGGACGATCTGCAGCGTCAGCTTCCATTGCGGCACACCCAGCGCAAGTGCGGCTTCGCGCATGGTCGACGGTTGCAGCTGGAGCATTTCGTCGGTGGTGCGCACCACCACCGGGATCACCAGCAGAGCCAGGGCCAGAGCGCCGGCGATGGCGGAGAAACCCACCTGGTGGTTGGTCACGGCGCTGAGGGGCAGGATCACCGCGGTGTACACGAACAGACCGAGCACGATCGACGGCGCCGACAACAGAATGTCGTTGATGAAGCGCACCGCGTTGCCCAGCTTGGTGTTGCGGGCAAACTCTGCCAGCCAGATACCGGCCATCAAACCAATCGGCGTGCCGATCAGCAGGCCGATGCCGGACATCAGGATGCTGCCGTAGAAGGCGTTGGCCAGACCGCCGGACGAGCCCGGTGGCGGGGTCATTTCAGTGAACAGCCGCAGGTTCAGCGCTTCGAATCCGTTGACGATCGTGGTCAGCAGAATCCACACCAGCCACAACAGGCCGAAGGCCGTCGCGGCGCAACTCAGGACCATCGCGATCCTGTTCTTGATGGCGCGTGAGCGGTACAGGTTTTCGTTATCGGCCTTACTCATAGACCCTCCTTGCGCGACAGACGAGAGAGCATCAGACGGGCGATCGCCAGCACGATGAAGGTAACCACGAACAGCAGGAAGCCCAGGGCGATCAGTGCAGAACGGTGCAGGTCGGTGTAGGCCTCGCTGAACTCGTTGGCAATCACCGAAGCAATCGAGCTGCTCGGCATCATCAGCGATGCGGAGAACTGGTGCGCGTTACCCAATACGAAGGTCACCGCCATGGTTTCACCGAGCGCACGGCCCAGACCCAGGAACACACCGCCGACCACCGCCGAGCGGGTGTAAGGCAGGACGATGTCCCAGACCACTTCCCACGTCGTGCCGCCCAGGGCGTAAGCCGACTCTTTAAGGGCGATGGGCACGCTGCGGAACACTTCGGTCATGACCGAGGTGATGAACGGGATAATCATGATCGCCAGCACGATGCCGGCGGTGAGCATGCCGATGCCCAGGGGCGGGCCTTGAAACACCGGGCCGATCAGCGGCAGCGCGCCAAGGTTGTCGTTGATCCAAGGGGCCATGTACTGGGCCATGAACGGGCCGAACACGAACAGGCCCCACATGCCGTAGATGATCGAAGGAATACCCGCCAGCAGCTCCACCGCCGAAGCGATGGGCATGCGCAACCAGGGCGGTGCGACTTCAGTCAGAAAAACCGCGATGCCGAAGCTCACCGGAACGGCGATCAGCAGGGCGAGAAAGGAGGTCACCAACGTGCCGTAGATCGGTACCAACGCGCCGAACTTGCCGTTGACCACGTCCCATTCGGTACTGGTAAGAAATTCGAAGCCAAACGTCTTGAATGCCAGGGCACCGCCCCAGAGTGTCGAGCCAGCGATACTCGCCAGCAACAGCAGCACCAACAGAGCCGCTCCCAGCATCGTGCGCCGAAACCAGGCGTCGTGTCGGTGATCGCGGGCCGCGCGTTTTTCGCTCTCGGATATTGCATCCGGAATCACAGCGGACATGTATTGGGTGTTATCAGTCATGGTAGGTCCACTCGCAAGGAAACCCTGCCATCGAGCGCTCGGTGGCAGGGGTAAGCCGGATTACGTCGAGTTACTTGGTGAACTCGGTTTTCCAGTAGTCTTCGATCTTGCTGACCAGCGATGCAGGCAGAGGTACGTATTCCAGTTTTTCAGCGGCGCTCTGACCTTTTTCCAGGGACCATTTGAAGAAGTCGAAAGCAGCCGCGCTTTTCTCGGCGTTCTTCGGTTGCTTGTACATGATGATCCAGGTGGTCGCGGTGATCGGCCATGCCGTCTTGCCCGGCGCGTTGGTCATGATCAGGTTGAAGTCTTTGGCGTTGGCCCAGTCGGCGGTGTCGGCCGCTGCGGCAAAGGCTTTGGCGTCAGGCTTGATGAACTCGCCAGCCGAGTTTTGCAGTTGGGTGAAAGCGATATCGCTCTTGGTGGCGTAGGAGTATTCAACGTAACCGATCGAGCCCTTGATCTGTTTTACGTAAGCCGCCACACCTTCGTTGCCCTTGCCGCCCACGCCCACTGGCCATTGAACGGCGGAACCGGTGCCTGGACCGGATTTCCATGCGTCGCTGACTTTGGTCAGGTAGCTGGTGAAGTTGAAGGAGGTGCCCGAGCCGTCCGAACGGTGAACCACGGTGATGTTGGTTTCAGGCAGTTTCACGCCTTCGTTCAGTTTGACGATCTCAGGGTCGTTCCACTTGGTGATTTTGCCCTGGAAGATGTCGGCGAGGACCTGCCCGCTCAATTTCACGTCGTTGGCTTTCACGCCTTCGAGGTTGACGACCGGAACGATACCGCCGATCACGCTTGGGAATTGACCCAGACCGCCGGCCTTGAGGTCTTCCGCGGACATCGGGGCGTCGGACGCGCCGAAGTCAACGGTGGCAGCCTTGATCTGGGCGATACCGCCACCCGAACCGATCGACTGGTAGTTGACGCGATTGTCAGCAGTTTTGCTGTAGTCCTGCGACCACTGGGAGATAACCGGGAATACGAAACTCGAACCAGCGCCAGTCACATCAACGGCGTGTGCCATACCCGACAGGCACATCGAAGCCATCAGAAGCGACAGGCGTTTTTTAGTCAGCAGAATCACGGCAATACCTCAACAAGAGAATTTTGTGTGTGTGGTCACAGTTGAAGACCCGAGGCAGATTTAAAACCGGAAACATTTCTGTTTGATGACAGTCTTGAGACCGCGCGCAAAAACGGAGGCGTCTGTCAGCCATTTCTTACAGCGTGTAAATCTGAAGTGCCCGGTTTTGCTGGCCGAGGCTGCAGTTGTCTAGCGGAGGGAATTTAATATCAATGCGCCATATATCGGCGTGAGAGAAAGGCGTTTTTCGGCCATTGAGCGCAACATCGGCCGCAGCAGGCCCGGCCTAAGACCAGCCCAGAGCCGTCATCGGGCGTGGGCAGAGACGACCGGTAGGCTGCGCACGGCCGATTCATCGAAGCAATGTGTATCGAGATTTTTCGGCCTGTCCCAATCCCTTCGAAAGCCAGCCTTTACATCGCTGCGGCAAGTCGCCCGATGTCTGCCATCAGCGCGTTGATCTGATCACCGCTGGCCTTGGAACCGGTGTAATAGGCCGTGACCAGCATGGGACCCCGCTCGCCGGGCCAGATGACGGCGACGTCGTTGCTGGCATTGTTGGCCCCGGAGCCGGTTTTATCGCCCACACGCCAACTGACAGGGACCCCGGCGCGCAGCTTCTTGTCCCCGGTCTGGTTGTTCACCAGCCACGCCGTCAGCTGATCCCGCGAGGCCGGCGTCAGTTTTTCACCCAGCACCAGCATGTTCAGTGTCTGCAACATGGCGACGGGGGTGGTGGTGTCGCGCAGGTCGTCCGGCCGGTTTTCATTCAGTTCGGGCTCACGGCGGTCGAGGCGGGTTTGCGTGTCCCCCATTGACCGCAACCATGCGGTCAACCCTTCGGGACCGCCCACGCTGTCGAGCAGCAGGTTGGCCGCGGTGTTGTCGCTCAGCGTCATCGCCGCCTCGCACAGCGAACCCACGCTCAGCCCCTGCCCGCCCGCATGCAGCTCGGTGGTCGGCGAATACGCCACCAGTTGCTCGGCGGAATAGACGATGCGCCGCGACAGGTCTTCGTGCTTTTGGTCGACCCGCGCCAGCACGCAGGCGGCGGCCAGGCATTTGAAGGTGCTGCACAGGGCAAAGCGTTCATCGCCGCGATGGCTGATCAGGCGCTGGCTGGAGGTGTCCAGCATGGCGACACCCAGGCGGCCGCCGTGGCGACGTTCGAGTTCGGCGAGTTGCTGCGCAATGGCCAGGTCGGAAGACGGCCCGGCGCGACGCTCGGCAGCCAGTGAGGAAAGGCTCAACAACGTGGGCACGGCCAGCAACGACGCGCCGATGAGGGTTCTGCGGGTGATCAAGATGAACGTCCTTGTGAAGGGCAACGAGCGCCGCATGGATCATGGCACTCACCCCGATGGGATGAGTCGCCGGTGAGCCGCTGCGAACGGTGAACAAACCGGCGCACATCATCCGACCAGACGCGGCTTCATTTCAACCGTTGCCGGCGCAAACGTCCTGTTTGCCACCGTTGCCATTATCGCGGCCGGTCGAATCCCGACACCGACCGCACCCACATGAACAGCCGCAGGGTCGCCGGGTTGTCGATGGGCTCGTGGTTTTCTGCAAGCTCGCCGGCCAGGGACGCCAGCGACTGCGGCAACAACCAGGAAATCTCCTGCTCGGTGGCCTGATAGGGCATCGGGGTTTCATCGTTCTCGATCGCTGGCCATGGGTTCATCGCCGTCTCTCCCGCACACGCATGGGTGGTTACAGATCGAGCACCAACGGCCCTGAAGCCGGGACTGCGCAGCAGATCAGTACGTGGTCCGGCGCCGGCTTTTCAGCGGGCGGGACCGGGTAATGCACCTGGCCACTGACGAGCCGGGTCTTGCAGGTGCCACAGGATCCGCCGCGACAGCTGAATTCCGGGTTCAGACCGCGGCTCTCGGCCAGTTCCAGCAAGCTGCCACCGCCGGGCCGCCAGCGCGCTTCCTTGGCAGAACGTTCGAACACCACCGGCACCGCTTCTGTCGCAGCGGGTGGTTGCTCAAAGGCAATCGCTTGAGAATCACCGCTGCGCTTGAGGCTGGACGGGCCGAAGGTCTCGGCATGAATGCGCTCATCGCGAATGTGCATGCCGCGCAGGCCGTCGTAGATCTCTTGGGTAAATGCCGCCGGCCCGCACACATAGAAATCAAAATCGTCGAACGGCAGCAGTGCCTTGAGCAGACCGAGGTCGATGCGGCCGGTCAGGTGAAAATCTTCACCCACACGCGCCGACGTTTCCGGCTGGCTCAGCACGCGGATCACGGTCAACTGATCGCCGGCCTTCGCAATGAGTGTGTCCACTTCTTCGCGAAACGCCAGGTCGACCAGACGACGGGCACTCTGGATGAACCAGGTCGCCCGCCCTCCCCGCACCCGTTTGCCTTCGTAGATGACTTCTCGCAGCATCGACAGCATGGGCGTGACGCCAATGCCCGCACCCAGCAGCACCAGCGGCCGGCGCTCTTGCGGGTCCACCACGAAACGGCCCTGGGGTGCCCGCGCCTCAAGCAGATCGCCGACCTTCACCTGATCATGCAGGTACGCCGAGGCGAGCCCGTCGCGCTTGACGCTGATGCGGAGAAATCCGTCGGACGGCGCGCTGGACAGGCTGTAGGTGCGAATTACCGGCGGCGTATGGCCTTCAAGCGCCAGGCGCAGCGGCAGGTGCTGACCGGCCTTGAACGCGGGCAACCCTGCGCCGTCGGCAGGCTCGAAATAGAACGAACGGATGCCGTCACTTTCGTCCTCGATCCGCGTCACCCGCAGGGGCCGCCATTGATCGCGCAGGGCATCGGCCTGCAAACGGGCGGCGGTTTGCTGCCAGTCGCCGGTCATCAGGCTGTTCGGCGACCACCCCTGAAAGGCCCAGCGTGAGCGCAACGCCGCCGGCCGACGCACCACCTGTTCCACCCGCACTTGCCAGAGCCGTTCGGCGCCCTGGAACGCCGCGATTTCCGGCCCTTCGAGCACCAGCGTGACAGTGCCTGCCACTTGCAACAGCTCGCCGGTCTGGAAATCAACGAACAGCAGACCGGCCTTGGGATTGAGCTGGAAGTTGCCCAGCGTGTTGAAAAACAGGTTGCCGGCGAAGTCTGGAATGGTCAGCACGTCGCCGTCCACCCGCACGAACCCGGTCTGGCCCCCGCGGTGGGACACGTCCACCGATCGATGGGGCTGCGCGCCTTCAAGGTCGACATAGCTGGCGACGAAGAACGTGTCAGCACCACGAATGGTGGCGATGGCGGCGTCATCCAGCGCGGTCAATCGCTGCACAGGGGGACGCTCCGCCACAGCTTTGAGCGGCACCTGCTTCAATGCCCGCAGCTGAATGTACTGCGGACAATTACCATACGAGTGCTCGACGCTCACGGAAAAACCGTTTTCCCACACGTCGCGGATGTGCCCGTTGAGGCGGTTGCGACGGCGGGAGTGCAGGTCGATACCGAGCATGCCCACCGCCGCGCCGGGCGCGAATCCGGCGCCGGCCGGGTCTTCGGCGTCGGGACGTCGGGCGATGTCCAGACGCCTGGCATCGGGTGATTGGATGAAACCCGACTGGGCGTCCAGCAGGCTCGCCCACGGCCAGCCTTCAGGGTCCACGGCGCCAATGATCAGGTACGGCAAGTGCTCGTAGAACTCACGGTGCTGATCGGGCATGTAGTCACGAATGACGCGCTTGCCCAAGGTTTCCATGCGCTCTGCAACGCCGACCTTGGCCTGCAGAGCACGCTCGCCGGAATGCCATGGCGATGCCGTTTCGGTGCGAATCTCGTTCATGGCGCGAACTCCCTGGCATCACGGAGGGTTACTTGACCAGGCCTACTGCCGTGCGCGGCATGGGCGTGAAGCCCGGCAGCTTCTCGATGCGCGCGAGCCATGCCTGCACGTTGCCGTAGTCGTCCAGCGAGACGTTGCCCTCCGGCGCGTGGGCGATGTAGCTGTAGGCGGCGACATCGGCGATGGTGGCGTGATCGGTGGCGAGAAAATCGCGGCCGGTCAGGTGCTGATCGATGACCAAGAGCGTCTCGTGGGCCCGCTGGATCGTGTCCTGGGGATCGAAACCGGCACCGAACACGGTGATCAGACGCGCCCGCGCCGGGCCCAGATAAATCGCGCCGGAGGCGGCAGACAACCAGCGCTGCACCTGCGCCGCGCCCTCGGGATCATTCGGCAGCCAGCGGCCCGAGGGGTCGTACTTCTTCGCCAGGTACACCAGGATCGCCGTGGAATCGGCGACGATGCCCCGTCGTCGTCAATCACCGGCACTTGGCCGAAAGCGTTGATAGCGAGGAATTCCGGCTTCCGCTGCTCGCCCTTGGCCAGGTCGACGAACTGAATGTTCGGTGCAAGACCCAGCAGCGACAACATCAACTCGGCGCGATGGGAGTGGCCGGACAGCGGGAAGTGATAGAGGGTGATGGCGGTCATGGGTGGGCTCCTGAGCAAGGTTCGACTCAGCGCGGGGCGGCGGTGCTGCCGTGGTTGTGCCGCGCTGGTGAAACCGATAGTGGGCCCGACCGCCCGATTGGGGAATCACCAAAAAAGGCAATCCACTGTTTCACTGGGTGAAATGCTGAGGACGACATCGTGTTGCTTTGCCGGCGCGCGGGGCTGACCACCCTCTATAGGCGCCATTCAGAAATATCCCCGGCCTGCTGCGCGCAATTGCCCCGTTGATCGCGCGCAGCCGGCCGGGGGAAACGGCCGAGGCTACTTCTACCTCACAAAGGGCTCACAGCCACTGCCGTGCCGTCAGCCACATCCCATAACCCACGGCCATCAGCGCCCAGGCCAGCAGCGGGTGAAACATCACCCGCCAGGCCAACGCCCGCGGCTCGAAACCGACGCCGTGGACGAACCCTCCGGCCACGCCCCACATGATCAGCATCAGCAGGCCGTGGGAATAATGGCCGTTGGCGTCAAGCATCGACGCGGGGTGAATCAGCAGCACCAGGCTCAGGGGCACGGCCATCAACACGGACAATGTCCGGCCGACGGCGTGCCTGAAGGGTGCGTTCAGCGCTTCAGCGGTCACGGCCGCTCTCCAGCGCGGCGGCGTCGGATGACTCCAGCCACAGCGCGTTGATGATGCCGAAGCTGCAGGCCAGCAACACGCCGAGAATCCAGGCGAAATACCACATGATTGTCTCTCCTCTAAAACGCGGGTCAGTACAGGCCGTGGGGGTTGCGATCGATGTGCGCGGTGGTGACCTTGCCCCACATTTTGGCGTAGCACCACAGCGTGTAGCAGAGGATCAACGGCACGAAGATGGACGCCGCGATCAGCATGATCATCAGGGTTTTATGGCTGGACACGGCGTCCCACACGGTCAGGCTCGACGCCGGGTCCAGGCTCGACGGCATGACGAACGGGAACAGCGCAAAGCCTGCCGTGCACAGCGCGCCGACGATCGCCAGGCTGCTGCCGAGGAACGCCGTTCTGCCCTGCCCCGCACTGGCGCCGAGCAAGGTCAGCAAGCCACCGAAGATCCCCAGCAGCGGCGCGATCACCGTCAGCGGGTGCTGCTGATAATTCGCCAGCCAGCCGTGGTTGCTGGCCGTCACGGTTTTCGCCAGCGGGTTGAGCGCAGCGCCTGCATCGAACGCCGAGGTGATCGCCAGGCCTTGAATGCCGCCCAGCAACAGCCACGCGCCGGCGCCGATGAACGACAGCAAAAACAACAGCGACAGCCACTGGGCCGCACGGCGGGAGCGTCGGGCAATGGCGCCTTCGGTGCGCATCATCAGCCAGCTGCCGCCGTGCAGGCCGAGCATGCTCAGGCTGACCACCCCGGCCAGCAAGCCGAACGGGCTCAGCAGTTGCCAGAAGTTGCCGTGATAACTGGAGCGCAAGGTCTCGTCGAACTGGAACGGCACACCCAGCAACAGGTTGCCGAACGCCACGCCGAAGACCAGCGACGGCACCACGCCACCGACGAACAGGCCCCAGTCCCAGCTCTGCCGCCAGCGGGTGTTTTCCAGTTTACTGCGGTAGTCAAAACCCACCGGGCGCACGAACAGCGCAAACAGCACCAGCAGCAGCGCCCAGTACAAGCCGGAGAACGCAGCCGCGTACACCAGTGGCCAGGCCGCGAACAGCGCGCCGCCGGCCGTAATCAACCACACCTGATTGCCGTCCCAGTGCGGGGCGATGGTGTTGATGACCACGCGCCGCTCGGTGTCGCTGCGCCCGACGTAGGGCATCAGCATCGCTGCGCCCAAGTCGAAGCCATCGGTGAGGGCGAAGCCGATCAGCAGCACGCCGACCAGCACCCACCAGATCATTTTCAGTGTCTCGTAATCGAACATCGGGAATTCCTCAGGCCAGGGCCGGTTGTCTGGCGTCAGCAGCGTTGCCCTGCGCGCCTTGCTCGAAGTGGTAGCGACCGGTGTGCAGGCTGCTCGGGCCGAGTCGGGCGAACTTGATCATCAGGTACATCTCGATGATCAGCAGGACGGTGTAGAAGCCGACCAGCGCCACAATCGAACCGATCACATCCGCCGCCGACAGGGTCGAGGCCGAGAGGTGCACGGGCAGCACTTCACCGATGGACCAGGGCTGACGACCGTGCTCGGCGACCCACCAGCCGGTCTGGGTGGCAATCCACGGCAGCGGCAGGCTGAACACCGCCCACTTGAGCAGCCAGCGCTTGCGGGTCTCGTTCTTGCGCGCCGAGGCCCAGAAGGCACAGGCGAACAGCAGCAGCATGAGCATCCCGCTGAGCACCATCACGCGGAAGGTCCAGAAGATCGACGCCACCTGCGGGATCGAATCCAGCGCGGCCTGTTTGATCTGCTGCTCGTTGGCGTCGACCACCTTGTCGGTGTATTTCTTCAGCAACAGGCCGTAGCCGAGGTCTTTCTTCACCCCATTGAAGGCGTCGAGGGTCTGCTCACTCTTGTCGCCGCCGCGCAGCTGGCCGAGCAAGTCGTAGGCAGTCATGCCGTTACGGAT
This sequence comes from Pseudomonas sp. W5-36, assembly GCF_046540455.1. Lineage (NCBI taxonomy): Bacteria > Pseudomonadati > Pseudomonadota > Gammaproteobacteria > Pseudomonadales > Pseudomonadaceae > Pseudomonas > Pseudomonas sp. W5-36. The sequence continues at coordinate 41,859 of NZ_JAXCIQ010000018.1, forward strand.
GCGGCCTTCGTGTTCGCGGACCAGGTCCTTGATGCCGGTGACCTGTTTATCCACCGAGCGGGTGGCGATGATGCCCATCACGTAGGGAATCTTGACGGCGTAATCGGTGCGCTGCTCGGCCTGGTTGGGCAGGCCGAACAAGGTGAACGCCGCCGGAGCCGGTTCGGTGTCCCATTCAGCTTCGATGGCGGCCAGCTTGGTCTTCTGTACGTCGCCGATTTCGTAGCCGGATTCGTCACCCAGCACGATCACCGACAGGATCGAAGCCAGGCCGAATGCCGAGGCGATGGCGAACGAACGCCGGGCGAAGGCGATGTCGCGGCCCTTGAGCAAATACCAGCTGGAAATCGCCAGGACGAAGATCGCGCCGGTGACGTAGCCGGAGGCCACGGTGTGGACGAATTTGACCTGGGCGACGGGGTTGAACAGCAGGTCGCTGAAGCTGGTGAGTTCCATGCGCATGGTGGTGAAGTTGAACTCGGCGCCGACCGGGTTCTGCATCCAGCCGTTGGCGATGAGGATCCACAGCGCCGACAGGTTGGAGCCGATCGCCACCAGCCAGGTGACGCTCAGGTGCTGGACGCGGGTCAGGCGGTCCCAGCCGAAGAAGAACAGGCCGATGAAGGTCGATTCGAGGAAGAACGCCATCATGCCTTCGATGGCCAGTGGCGCGCCGAAGATGTCGCCGACGTAGTGGCTGTAGTAGGCCCAGTTGGTGCCGAACTGGAATTCCATGGTCAGGCCGGTGGTGACGCCGAGGGCGAAGTTGATGCCGAACAGTTTGCCCCAGAACTGGGTCATGTCTTTGTAGATTGGCTTGCCGGTCATGACGTAGACCGATTCCATGATGGCGAGCAGGAAGGTCATGCCGAGGGTCAGCGGGACGAACAGGAAGTGGTACAGCGCGGTCATCGCGAACTGCAGCCGGGAGAGGTCGACGACTGATTCCGATATCATTTTGGGTTTTTCTCAGAGGGTGCGGGTGGGGTGCTCAGTAGGTGCAGGCCGGCTTGCACGCCGTCGTCCTTGACTTCGACCGGGGCGTCGAACCAGATGCTGCGGATGCCCATGAGCAGGACGAGTTTGATCAGGAGGATCAGACTGATGTCTTTGGCCAGGGGGTGTTTGAGGAAGTCGAAGGGGCCGGGCATGTTGAGGACTCGTCGGGGTGCGGGGTATTTTTCCTACAGGGCCTTGGTGCACCTTTGATCCAGGTCAAGGAAGCGCGTTTACTCCGGTGTGGCAGAACGCCACAGTTATTTAAAAGCATCTGCCTGGGGGCAGATTGTTTCTGCCTTCGGCGAGTTACTTGGAAAAGCACCCCAAGTAACCAAGGGTGCTTGCTCTCGGTTGGGCCCTTCCTTCGTCAGGGTTCCCTCACTCCGACGACGCTCCGTGGGCCCGCGCCGAACGGACATCCATGTCCTAGCGGCGCTCTCGCGGCATCCCTGCCGCTCGGCCCACTCCGCGTCGTCTGCGTTCGGCCTGCACCCAAGTCGCGTTTGGCGGTGACTCGACCTTTTGTGTACGAAGATCAAAAGCAGATCAAAAGAAGATCAAGAGCTTCCCGGCTGAAGCCGGTCCTACGCACGCGACGCCCTGGTAGGACCGGCTTCAGCCGGGAAGAGGCCGGTCAGGGCAATGGGAATCGGGGGTTGGCGCGGGACTGCCAAGGGGACGGGACTGCCAAGGGGACTGATTTATTTACAGCGCTTCACCGTAAATTAATCTGTCCCCGACTCCCCGTGGCCAAAACCGGCCTGGGCCGACCACCGCCGGTAGGGCGAAGCAACTAAACCGACCGCCACCGCCTGCCCTGTTAGGATGAACGGCAGGATGCCGTCTCAAGTGGCGGATTATTCAGCCGATATTCCGGTGTGCAAGGCAGTCGGTGACGGTTGCGCCGGTGTGTTCACGGCCCGGAATCTGTCGCTTTTGCACCCCATGAGGTAGTTATCGATGACACTCCATTCGCTCATTCACACACTGGGCAGCGCACTCTGTGTGGCGCTGTTGCTGTGCGTGGGGTCTGGCGCGTCGGGGGCTGAATCGATTAACTCGAATGCGCCTAGGGTCGAGATCCATGTCGTGACCGAAGAGCTTGCGCCCTACAACATGACCCGCGACGGGGTGCTCACCGGTATGAGCACCGAGGTGGTTCAGGCGGTGCTGAAGGAGGTCAATGTGCAGGCCCCCATTCAGTCCATGCCCTGGGCGCGGGCTTACGATCTGGCGCTGCACAACCCCAATGTGCTGATCTACTCCATCACCCGCACCGCCGAGCGCGAGCGGCTGTTCAAGTGGGTCGGGACCATTGCCGCGTCGCGCTGGTTTCTGTATTCGTCCGCCCGCCATCCCGTCACGCTGCTGAGCCTGGACGACGCCCGGGGCTGGCAGACCGCAACCGTCAATGAAGACGTTGGCGAGCAGTACCTGATGGCGCGCAGATTCGAGATCGGTCATCAGCTGCAATCGAGCAACCGCTACGAATTCAATTACCAGAAACTGCAGACCGGCCACGTCGACCTGTGGATTTCCGACGAGCTCAACGCTTACTACCTGGCCCGGCAGGTCGGCGATGACCCCGCGCGGACCCTGGTGCAATCCCTGCGCATTAAAGAGCTGGAGGAAGCCGGCGGGTTCAACATGGCGTTCAGCACCGGAACGCCCGACGCCACGGTGCAGCTGTTTCAGAAAGGCCTGAACACCCTTCGCGCCAATGGCACCTACGACGCCATCGCGCGCAAGTGGCAGTGAGCATGCAGAACGAAACGCCTTCCGATCCACCCGGCGCACCACACCCGCCACCGCGCAGCGCACAGCGCACCGGTTCGCTGGCGCGGCGTCTGGTGCTGGCGACGCTGGCGTTTTGCGTGCTGTTCACGGCGGCGACGGTGCTGGTGCGCACCTGGTTCGCCTGGAACACCAACCTGGCGAACATGAACGCCGAGCTGACCCTGATCGATCAGGTGTTCCAGGGCACGCTGTCCAAGGCCGTATGGGAGATGGATGATCAGGCGCTGCAGACCCAGATCGACAGCGTGGCCACGGCGGCGCCGGTGGGCCGGGTCCAGCTGAAAATCCTGCGGCCCGGCCGCGCCCCGGAAATTCTGGAGCGCCAGCACCCCGGCCACACCGGCTCGATCCGCGCCCCGACGCTGCATCGGCAGTTGACCATCGCCCCCTACCCCGGCGCCCGCGAAGTGGTCGGCGAGCTGACCATCGAAGGCGACGAAAGCCTTCTGTGGAAACGCCTGTGGAAAGAAGTCGCGGTCATCATGGTCACCCAGATCATCCAGTCCCTGGCGCTCGCCGGGCTGATCATGGGCATGTTCAACCGCTCGGTGACCCTGCACGTGCGGCGCATTGCCCGGCACCTCGAACACCTGACGCCGCTCAACCTGAAGACGCATCTGACCCTGGACCGTCGCGGCAAGGGGGGTGACGAACTCGACCTCCTCGAAGCGGGCGTCAATGACCTGCAAGACAAACTGGCCGCGCACCTGGAGCGTCAGGCCCATGACGAAATCGCCCTGGCCGCCAGCCGCGACCAACTCGCCGAACTGGTCGAGCAGCGCACCGCACAGCTCAAGGCCGCGAACACGCGACTGGAAGCCCTGACCCGCTTCGACCCGCTCACGGGCCTTGCCAACCGCCGCCATTTCGACGAGCTCAAGGAGCTGGAATTCAATCGCGCCTTGCGTCATCGCCACCCGCTGTCGGTGCTGATGTGCGACATCGATTTCTTCAAGCGTTACAACGACACCTACGGCCATGCCAGGGGCGATCAATGCCTGCGCGATGTGGCGCTGGCCATGAGCGCGCTGTTCTCGCGTTCCGGCGAACTGGTGGCGCGGCTCGGCGGTGAAGAATTCGCCGTGCTGCTGCCGGGCCAGGATGATCAACAGGCGCTGGCGTCGGCCGATCGCCTGCGCGCCCTGCTGCACCGGCAACAACTGGTGCACAGCGCTTCACCGGTCTCGCCTTTCGTGACCCTGAGCATCGGCGTGGCCGAGCTCGATCCGGCGAACATGGAGCACTTCGATCAACTGCTGCAGAGTGCCGACCGGGCGCTGTACCGGGCGAAAAGCCAGGGCCGGGACCGCTGTGTGATCTGAACCGAGAGGGATGCCATGGGAAATAATCATTGTCAGCGCAGCGTTCTGGCCGCTTTCCTGATGCTGTTCGTGGGTCTGAACGCCAGCGCCACGACGCTGCAAGTGGTCACCGAAGACTCCTCGTACAGCGCACTTGAGGGCGACAAGGTGGTCGGGGTCGCCAGTGAAGTGGTCGAGATGACCCTCGCCAAGGCGGGCATCAGCGACTACCACATGGCGCTCTATCCCTGGGCGCGGGCCTATGACATCGCCCGGCTCGAAGCGAACGTGCTGATCTACCCGATGATTCGCAACAGCGCACGTGAGGCGCTGTTCAAGTGGGTCGGCGAGCTGGAACACGTCACACCGTCGTTTTACAAACTCCGCGAGCGCCGGGATGTGGTCGTCAACGCCCTGGAGGACGCCAGCCACTACACCGTCGGGGTCGTGCGTGACGATTCGCGGCAGCAGTACCTGGAGGGCAAGGGTTTCAACAGGATGGTGGTCTCGCCCAATAATCTGGACAACCTGCGCAAACTGATCAGCGGCCAGGTCGAGCTGATTCCCATGCCCGAGCGCGAAGCGCGGGAGCAGTGTGCCGATCTGCAGATCGCGTTCGAGGACCTTGAAAGCGTCTACACACTCGACGAACTGTCCAAAGGTCTGTACGTGGCCCTCAGCGCCAGCACGCCGGACGAAACGGTCCAGCGAATCGCCGCTGCATTTGCCCGGCTCAAGCAGGAAGGCACGGTCGACAAGGTGATCGCGGGGCAGTAGTTGCAGGCCACCGCGAGCGCATTACCGCCTGGGCAACCTGTATTCAGGCCCCGAAAGCCGCTGCCTCGGACATTTCACAAAGCCTTCACAATCGTTTTGGAAAACTCCGCGCGATCTGTCCCCGCCTCCCCCTTCCAGCAGCCATCGACTCGCGCTGCGGACGTCTCGGCACCCCGGATGGAGCGGCCTGGTGAACCCGCACACCCGGCACTGCGCGGCCCCTTATACGGAACTGAATTCGATGGTAAAACCGGTCACGTCCACCCGTCTGGTGATGCTGTTTTCCCTGTGTCTGGTGGTGTTTTACAACCTGGCGACCTGGCGCGCACTGGTTGATCTGGCGCAGCTGCAAGGCGTCAAAGCCATCGCGTTCTATGCCTCGTTTGCCTTCCTGTTGTGGGCCGCGATCACCCTGCTGCTGACGCCCTTCTCCTTCCGCCCGACGCTCAAACCGGTGCTCAGCCTGGTCGCGCTGTGCTCGGCCGCCGCCGCCTATTTCATGAACACCTACGGCATCAGCATCGACACGACGATGATGCAGAACGTGCTCGAAACCAATCCTGGCGAGGCCGAGGCCCTGTTGAGCGGCACGCTGCTTTTCTACCTGGGCCTGCTGGGCGTGCTGCCGATTGCACTGATCTGGTGGCTGCCGGTGACCTATCGCCCCGTGCTGCCCGGGCTGGTCAACAAGGTGCTGGTGTGCGTTGGCTGTGTGCTGGTGATCGCTGCCGCCGTCGGGCCCTTCTACTCGACCTACGCGCCGATCTTTCGCGATGAAGACAAGCTCACCCACTTCATCAATCCGACCAACTACCTCTACGCCATCGGCAAGCTGACCAAGCAGACCGTGGCCATCAAAGAGACCCTGAACATCCAGACCGTCGGCGCCGACGCCGCCCTCAGCCCGCAAGCGCAACAGCGGCCGAAAAAAAGCCTGATGATCTTCGTCGTCGGCGAAACGGCCCGGGCCGACCACTTCTCCCTCAACGGTTACGGGCGGGAAACCAACCCGGAGCTGAAGCAGCAGGACATTCTCAATTTCACCCACGTGGCCTCGTGCGGCACCTCCACTGCCGTGTCAGTGCCGTGCCTGTTTTCGAAGTTTCCGCGCACCGATTACAGCGACAAGAAGGGCAAGACCTACGAGGGTCTGCTGGACATGCTTCAGCGCGCCGGCCTGAAGGTGCTGTGGCTGGACAACAACAGCGACTGCAAGGGCACCTGCCTGCGGGTGCCCCACAGTGACATTCCGAAAAACCAGCCGAGCCCGTTCTGCGACGGCCAGAACTGCCTCGACTAATCGCTGCTGGTGGGTTTGCAGGACTACATCGACTCGCTTCAGGACAACGCCATCATCGTCCTCCACTCCGATGGCAGCCACGGTCCGGAATACTACGACCGCTACCCCAAAAGCCTTGAGCGCTTCACCCCCGTCTGCCACACCAATCAGCTGGGCAGTTGTACGTCCGACGAGCTGAAAAACGTCTACGACAACACCATTCTTTACACCGACCATTTCCTGTCGCAGACCATCGAGTTGCTCAAGCGCAATCAGAACAAGGTCGATGCGTCGATGATCTATGTCTCGGACCACGGTGAGTCACTCGGTGAAAACGGCATCTACCTGCATGCCGCGCCCTACGCCATTGCTCCGTCAGCCCAGACCCACGTGCCGATGGTGATGTGGTTCGGCCACTCGACCCTGGAAGACGCCAGCGTCGATCGCAGCTGCCTGGCCGCCAAGCAAGACCAGCCGGACTTGAGCCATGACTACCTGTTTCATTCGGTGCTAGGCTTGCTCGGCGTCACCACCACGGAATACCAGCCGGCGCTGGACCTCTTTCACAGCTGCAAACGCGACAAGGGATGAGTTGAAATGACCTGCCAGAACCCGTTGAAACGTCTTGATCAACCGGTGTTCTGGCGGGACGCTCAGCTGCCTTTCATGGAGGCGCGCTCCATTGATGACGGCCGCAAGGTCTGCTATTCCCGTCACGCCCACGACGTGTTTTCCATCGGCGCAATCACCGCCGGGCAAAGCACCTATCTGCACGAGAAAACCACCCAGACCATCACCACCGGCACCGTTGTGGTGATGAACCCCGGCGAGGTCCATGCCTGCAACCCCATCGACGATCAGCCGTGGTCCTACCTGATGCTGTACGTCAACGCCCAGTGGCTGGGGGCGCTTCAGCGCGATTGCGGGGTCAGCAACGGCGGCGTGTTTCGAGGATATCCGGCCACCCATTGTCGTGACCCGCTGTTGTTCAACGGGCTGCTGGAGCTGCACCGGCGGCTGGTGGATGCGCAGCTGGACACGCTGGCAAAACAGGAGGCCGCTGTGAGGTTTTTCACCCTGATCGAACAGCGCCTGGGCGGCTCGACATTGACGCCCAAACGGGCCAATCCCAAGGTCGAACGTGCGGCGCGTTACATTGATGCGCATTATCTGCAGCCGATCCGGCTGGAGGACCTGTGCGCGGTGGCGAATCTGTCCGAGGCCTACCTGATTCGTGCGTTCGAGCAGCATTACCACATGACCCCGCACGCCTGGCTGGTCAACCGGCGCATCCAGCACGGCCAGGCGCAATTGCGCAGCGGCGAGCCCATCGCCGACATCGCGCAGCAGAGCGGCTTTGCCGATCAGGCGCACTTTCAGCGGGCGTTCAAAAAGCATCTGGCGGTAACGCCGGGTCAGTACAAGCCTTGATCTGCGGTTGCTGCTCGCAAGGGAGGGCTCAGACGTAAAACAGCGACACCGCGCAGCCTGCCAACAGCGCTGCCATGCTGCGGTTGAACACGCGGATGCGCCCAGGGCTGCGCAAGTAAGGGCCGAGAAAAGCGCCAGCGTAGGCCCAGCAGCCCACCGACAGGTAGCACACGACGAAGTAAATCAGCGCAAACAGACCGATCAGTCGCGCTTCGCCATCGGCCACGAACGCGCCCATTCCCGCCACCGCCGCCAGCCACGCTTTCGGATTCAGCCACTGCATCGCCGCGCCATGGAAAAACGACGGCTCGCGGGTCGGTCTGGTGACGTCGAGGCGGCCGTCGTCCATCGCCAGCTTCCACGCCAGATAGAGCAGAAACGCCACCCCGGCCCAGCGAATGATCTCGGTCAGCATCGGGTAGCGCTGCAGCACTTCATGCAGGCCGAACCCGGTGAACATCAGCAGCACGACGAAGCCCACCGTCGCGCCGAGCACGTGGCGCAAGCTGGGGATCAAGCCGAACTGCGCGCCCGAGCTGAGCGCCACGACATTCACCGGGCCCGGCGATATCGACGCCGCCAGCGCGAACGCCGCCATGGACATCATCAGGTTCATTGCACGTCTCCCACCTTATTGACTGTGGGTTGAGTGTACGAAGGGCGCACGAGCGGGCGATTGAACAAAACTGACCAATCGCCGACAGCCTGCTGGGGTCAGTCGTGGGCCTGGGACAACGGCCGCGCCACTTCTTCGAGGGATTTACCCTCGGAGGCCACGCCCCAGATCGCCTGCACCACGGCGGCCAGCACCATCAGCGCGGCGCCAATCAGGTAGCCGAAAAACACCGGGCCCCGCTCATGGGTGTCGATCAGCTGGCCGAACAGCGTCGGGCCGACAATGCCGCCCAGCGCCGTGCCGAACGCATAGAACACGGCGATGGCCAGCGCGCGGATCTCCAGCGGAAAGGTTTCGGCGACGGTGAGATACGCCGAACTGGCCGCTGCCGAGGCAAAGAAGAAAATGATCATCCAGGCGATGGCCTGCTGCGTGACATCCAGAACGCCCTGCTGGAACAGATAGCCGCTAATGGTCAGCAGGACTCCGGACACGGCGTAGGTCAGGCTGATCATCACCCGCCGACCGACCACATCGAACAGCCGGCCCAGCAGCAAGGGCCCGCAGAAATTGCCCAACGCCAGCGGCAGCACGTACCAGCCGATCGAGGCGGACGGCACTTGGTAGAACTCGGTGAGCACCAGCGCGTAGGTGAAGAAAATCGCGTTGTAAAAGAACGCCTGGGCGGTCAGCAACGTCAGGCCCACCAAGGCGCGACGGCGGTAGGTGTTGAACAGCGTATGGAAAATCTCTTTCAGCGGCGTGTGGTCCCGCGCGTGCAGACGCAAGGGCGGGCCCGTTGGCGCTGACAGGTCATGGCCCTGGCGACGCAGGCGTTCTTCGATGCCTTCCACGATCACCCTCGCCTCCTCGCCCTGGCCATGGATCAGCAACCAGCGTGGGCTTTCCGGCAGCCACAGGCGCATCAGCAGAATGATCAGGCCGAGCACCGCGCCGATGCCGAAACACAGGCGCCAGCCCATGTCCGCGCCGACCCACGGGGCGTCCAGCAGCACGATGGAGCCGACCGCGCCCAGGGCCGCGCCGATCCAGAAGGTGCCGTTGATGGTCAGGTCGACCCAGCCGCGAAACCGTGCCGGCGTGAATTCCTGGATGGTCGAGTTGATCGCCGTGTACTCGCCGCCGATACCCATCCCGGTGAGAAAGCGGAACAGCAGGAAACTCCAGAGGCTGAAGGAAAACGCCGTGGCGGCGGTGGCGGTGATGTACAGCGCGAGGGTGATGAAGAACAGCTTGCGCCGGCCCAGACGGTCGGTCAGCCAGCCAAAGAACAACGCCCCCAGCACCGCGCCGCAGATGTAGGCGCCGCCGGCCAGACCGATGTCAGCGTTGGTCAGGTGCAGGACGGGGCTGTCTTTCAACGCCCCGGACACCGAGCCCGCCAGCGTCACTTCGAGCCCGTCGAGCAGCCAGGTGATGCCCAGCGCGAAGACCAGCAACGTGTGAAAGCGCCCCCACGGCAGACGATCGAGCCGGGCCGGGAGGTCCGTTTCGAACACCTCCCCTTTGCTGTCTGCCGCTCCTGCCTGCACGCCGCTGATCGCCATGACTCGTCCCCGTGGATCGGAAGTGATCTGTGGGTTCAGAGTTCGCGGGGGACGTGGGAGTTCAGCGGGGTGTCGCCCGATATCTTCGGCACGCCACCGAACCTGTGGGACCGAGCTTGCTCAGGAAGGGGCCGGAGCAGTCAGCTACTTTCTTCGGTGAGTGAGAGCAGCCTTCGCGAGCAAGCTCGCTCCCACAGGATCGCGGCCGGCTCGGTCGCAGAGAGTGGCAGAGGGGACTGATTTATTTACAGCGCTTCATCGTAAATGAATCTGTCCCCGGCTGGACTCAACATAGAGGCCGCCGATACTGGCGCCTTCCCGGCGGAAGCCGGTCCTACAGTCAATGCCAATCCTGCTGGATGCATGCGATGCCATCGTAGGACCGGCTTTAGCCGGGAAGGCGCCAGTGCAGGCGCTGACATTCGAGCGGTACCAAGCGGCGCACGCTAGATCTGCATCAACTGCTGGGCGTAGGCGTGGAGGACCTCTCGCTGGATCATGAAGCTGGCGTATTTGCCCTCGCGCAGGGTGGCGATGAGGCCGGCGCGCTCGAGCTCTTTGGTGTGGTGGGAAACGGTAGCGGCGCTGACCGGATTGACCTTCAGCACCTCGGCGCAGGGCAGCGCCTGTTCGCTGTTGCCAATCTGAACCAGTATCCGGAAGCGGCGGCTGTCAGCCAGCGCCCGGGCTATCAATGCGATTTGCGACTCACTCAACGGAAACTGCTGTGCCGTGCTCTCGATCATCGTGACGCCTCAGTAAAAACCTCCTTGTCCAGAGATACTGCGGAATAAACCGACAGGCTAATGACGGTGGGCACTGGCGGTCAATACTATGGAGGCTCACGGCAAAAGATGGTTCAGCGCCGTGAGGATTCGCCTGCGAACAACTCTACGCTGCCCGCAGACCTGCGTAGCGTTTTCTGGCATCCTGCGCGCCCTTTTCCCCTGCGATCGACCGCCATGCCTGCCCCCTCCGACCTCATCTACGGGCTTGAAGACCGGCCGCATTTCACCGCCGCGATCTTCGCGGCGTTGCAGCACGTGCTGGCCAGTTTCGTCGGCATCATCACCCCCACCCTCATCGTCGGCAGCGTGCTCGGGCTCGACAGCGAAGTGCCCTACCTGATCAGCATGGCGCTGTTCGTCTCCGGGCTGGGCACCTTTGTTCAGGCCAAACGCTTCGGCCCGATCGGCTCAGGGCTGCTGTGCCTGCAGGGCACCAGCTTCTCCTTCCTCAGCGTGATTCTAAGCGCCGGGTTTCTGGTCAAGGGTCGCGGCGGCGGCACCGACGAAATTCTCTCGACGATCTTCGGCGTGTGCTTTTGCGCCGCGTTCGTCGAGGTGGTCCTCAGCCAGTTCATCGGCAAGTTGCGCAAGCTGATCACCCCGGTGGTCACCGGCACGATCATTACCTTGATGGGCCTGTCGTTATTGAAGGTGGCGATGACCGACATGGCCGGCGGCTTCGGCGCCAGCGATTTGGGCTCGGCGGCGAACATGGGCCTGGCCGGTCTGGTGCTGATCACCATCGTGGTGCTCAACCGGTTCAATATGCCGTTACTGCGCCTGAGCGCGATCATCATCGCCCTGACCCTGGGCTTCGCGGTCGCTTGGCTTATGGGTCGGGTGGATTTCGCGCAGATGCCTCAGGTGCCGGTGATGAGCCTTCCGGTGCCGTTCAAATACGGGTTTTCCTTCGATCTGCTGGCGTTCATCCCGATCGCGGTGATCTTTCTCGTGTCGCCGCTGGAGGCCGCCGGCGACCTCACCGCCAACTCGATGATTTCCCGGCAGCCGGTGAGCGGACCGGTGTACATCCGCCGAATCAAATCGGGGCTGCTGGCGGACGGCCTGAATTCGGCGCTGGCCGCGACCTTCAACAGCCTGCCCATGGTGACCTTCGCGCAGAACAACGGGGTTATTCAGCTGACCGGTGTGGCAAGCCGCTACGTGGCGTTTTTCATCGCCGGGATTCTAGTGCTGCTGGGCCTGTTTCCGATCATCGGCGCCGTGCTGCAACTGATGCCGAAGCCGGTGCTGGGTGGCGCGACCCTGATCATGTTCGGCACGGTCGCGGTGGCGGGCATCAAGATCCTGTCGGAGGCCGGCCTGCATCGGCGCAATATGCTGATCGTGGCGATTTCCCTGGGCATGGGCCTGGGCGTCGCTGCCGTGCCGGAAGTCTTGCGCGACCTGCCGAAGGCGCTGCACAACATTTTCGAATCGCCCATCACCGTCGGCGCGTTCTGCGCGATCATCCTCAATATCTTCCTGCCGGAGGAGTACCAGGAGCCGGAGCTTACTGAGTTCGACCCGGAAGCCGCGACCTTGAAGGTGCTGCAGGACCCGCCCCCCGGCTCTCGCGCAGACCTTGGCGCAGAACCTGCCGGAGAACCTCTTGGGGCCCGCGAGGTCGCACAGTTGAATCGTCAGGACGTTTGAAGGGGCGTGTTGCGCCCCAGCTGCCTGCCACGGGAGTCACCGATGCCGCTACGCCCGATCCGCACCCTCCTCGCCGGCCTGGCCATGGTTCTGGCACTGAGTGCCTGCGCGCTGTTTCCCAACCGCGACCCGCTGAGCATCAACGTGGTGGGCATCGATCCCCTGCCCGGCCAGGATCTGGAAATTCGCTTCGCCGTGAAGCTGCGCCTGCAGAACCCCAATGACACCGACATCCAGTACGACGGCGTGGCGCTGAATCTGGACGTCAACGGTCGCTTGCTGGCGTCTGGCGTCAGCGATCAGAAAGGTACGATCGGGCGGTTCTCCGAAGGCGTGCTGACGGTCCCGGTCACCGTTTCAGCCTTTGCCGCCTTGCGTCAGGCGGTGGGCCTCGCCGATCAGCAGCGCCTCGACAACCTGCCCTACGAACTGCACGGCAAGCTGGCTGGCGGGCTGTTCGGCACGATGCGCTTTGAGGACAGCGGCACGCTGAGCCTGCCGAAACCGGCCAGCGGCAGTTGGTGATGGCGGACTGCGTGACCGGCTTTACGCTTTTAGTGGGACCGGCTTTAGCCGGGAAGGCGTGAGGCACCACACCGCAAAAATCAGGCAAAAGTAACGTCGCCAGGACCGGCCTCTTCCCGGCTAAAGCCGGTCCTACAATGGGCGGGATCGAATGCCTCAGCCCCGCGCCGCTGCCACCTGACGATTGACCTCGGCGCGCACCATGTTGGCGTACTCCGGCGGCGACATGGCGTCGAGTTCGCCGCGCACCCACTCCGACCATTTGCCCTTGCGCTTGGCCCGCTCGCCCATCAGCCGGGCGGCGTCAGCCTTGGCCTTGCCCAGATTGCTCTGCCACAGATCGAACAGGCGAGACTTTTCGTCCTCGATGGCGGCGCGTTCCGGAAGGGTTTTGTTGGCCAGGTTGTAGCTCATGGTATGTACCTCGATGTGCAAAACGAAACGCATAAACGGAGCCGGTGGCCGGCTCGAAAAACGTCAGCATCTTACACCCGCGGACGGTGAATCCCGACCCCATTCGTTGTACTTTTTGGTCGCTGGCAGAATTGGGCTGCAACTTTTGGGGCGCTCAAAACTCCATTGCACACTGCTATAACCACTGAAAGGAAATTTGCCATGGCTCGTAAAACTGCTGCTCAGAACGCCGCTGTCGAACAGATCAAGGATCAAGCGTTCAGCGAACTGGCCGCCCTCATTGAAGAGTCCGATAAACTGCTCAAGGACAGCGCCTCGCTGGTTGGCGAAGAAGCCGACACCGTGCGCGCCCAATTGAGCCAGAAGCTCAAGCAGGCCATGGAATCGGTGGGCAGCGTGCGCGAACGCGCCAAGCCAGCCGTTGATGCCACCGAAAACTACATCGGCGGTCACCCATGGCAGACCGTGGCGATCTCGGCAGGCTTCGGTCTGGTGGTGGGTCTGCTGCTGGGCCGTCGTTGATTAGCGACGTCTGATTCTGTAGCCAGACTCGCTTTGGCCGGTGGCATCGCCTGATGCCACCGGCTTTACATCCTCAAGATCGAGGCGAGATCACTTCCAGCTGTGACAGGCGGTGGCCTTTGACCATCGCGGCATCGATCTCTGTCTTGGCCTTCTCGGCGTCTGCCTGAGACTCGAACGGCCCGATCATCACCACTTCCCTGCCATCGACCTTCACCACATAAGACGGGTAATGGTGCTCGACCAGCCAATAGGTCATGTCGCTCAGCGCTTCTTTCAAATGGACACGAATGGTCCATTGCGGCGAAGCCGGCGTCGGCGCTTCCGCGGTCGAATCAGTGCTCGGAACCTGGGCGGGCGTTGCGGGCTTGCCGCCATCACAACCCGCCAGCATCAACACCGCCACCATCATTGCCATCTTGCGCACGTCTGTCGCTCCTCGTTTGAAGTGGCGGGAGTCTACCACCGCAGGCGAGTGCGAGTTTAACGTCCAGCCGGTACACTGCTCGGCGACCGCCCTGAACGGGTCTTCAACCCTCACCGGTGACCGAGCCCCTGGAAGATTGCTGCCGGGCCCACAAATAACCGAACGCGATGATGGCACTGTGGTCAATCTCTCAAGTCTTTTCGCAGGCTCACCTTGATGACGTTCATTTCCGATAATGCCAGCCTGCGCCTCACCGACCGGGTACTGCTGCCCGCCCGCCCCACAGGCGCGCAATCGACAACAGCCGATCTATCGCGAACACGCCCATGAATTCCGCGACGCCCACGCCGATGACTGACATTTCTCACCGCCAGGCTCATGCCCCCGAGCAGCCGACCGCGCCAATGATCGCCGAGCCCCATAGCCACGGTGATCAGTGGATCATTTGCGAGCACTGCGACTCGGTCTATGAGTCCATGCCCCTGAACAAGGGCGAGGCAGCCTATTGCCTGCGCTGCGCCGCGATCCTGCGTCGCAGCCATCGGCTGACCCTCGAGCAACTGCTTGCCCTGAGCATTGCGGCCTGCATTCTGTTCATCTTCGCCAACGTATTCCCGGTCATCACCATCAGCATGCAGGGCCTGCACAACGAGGTAACGCTGTGGGGTTCGGTTCAGGCGCTGGCCCAGGGGAAGATCACGTTGATTGCGCTGGTGGCCGGGCTGGCCATCATTCTTGCCCCGGCACTGCAGATCGCCTTGTTGTTCTGGGTGCTGGCCCATGCCCATCGCGGCGAAATCGCCCCCGGCTTCAAAATGTGCATGCGCACCCTCGAACACCTGCGGCCCTGGAGCATGCTGGAGGTGTGCCTGCTGGGGATTCTGGTGGCCATCGTCAAACTGGCGGGCATGCTCGATGTGCACGCAGGCGTCGGCCTGTGGGCCATGGCGATGCTGATGGTGCTGATCCTGCTGATCGCCGGCAAGGACATCCGCCGCCTGTGGGATGAACTGGGAGTCGAACCTGAATGAACGGCATTCCCTACGCTCGGGAGTACAAGATCACCCTGTGCCACGTGTGCAGTTACGTCTGTGCGGAAGAGGCCCATGAATGCCCGCGCTGCAACTCGCCCGTGCATCGGCGCAAGCCCAACAGCCTGACGCGCACCTGGGCCTTTCTGATTGCCGGTCTGATCTTCTATATCCCGGCCAATCTGTTGCCGGTGATGTACACGACGATGCTGGGCAGCAGCAGCGAGAACACCATCATGAGCGGGGTGATCGAGTTCGCCGAAAGCGGCTCGTGGGACATCGCCATTCTGATTTTCATCGCCAGCGTGGTCGTGCCCTGTATCAAGTTTCTGGTACTGGGGCTGATGCTGGTGACCTGCCAGCGCCGCAGCACCTGGGCGATGCGCGAACGTTCGCGGCTGTTTCGTTTCATTGAGTTGATCGGCTACTGGTCCATGCTTGATGTGCTGGTGGTCGCGCTGGTGGCAGCCCTGGTTCAGTTTCGCGGGCTCAGCACCATCGAGCCGCGCCTTGGCATTCTGTTTTTTGGTTTGGTGGTGGTGATGACCATGCTTGCCGCCATGACGTTCGATCCCCGGCTAATCTGGGACGCAGAGGTTGAAGATGTCCGATAACACCCTACCCCCCTCCCCGCCGACTCGACCGCAAGTCAAAGCGCGCAAGATGCGCGTTTCGCTGGTCTGGCTGGTGCCGATCGTCGCGGCCCTGATCGGCCTGTCGATGGTGGTTCATGACTTCCTCAACGTCGGCCCCAAAGTGGTGGTGAGCTTTCTCACGGCAGAGGGCCTGGAAGCCAAGAAGACCCAGGTCAAGTACAAGAACGTAGTCATCGGCATCGTCACCGACATCGAACTCAGCGATGACCGCACCCACGTGCTAGCGAGCATCGACCTGAACCAGTCGGCCGCGCCGTTCACCCGCGCCGATACGCAGTACTGGGTGGTGCGTCCGCGCATCGGTGCCCACGGCGTCACCGGTGTCGACACGCTGTTGTCGGGGGCTTTCATCGGCGCCGACGCGGGCAGCTCGGAAGAAACCAAAAAAGACTTTACCGGCCTGGAAACCCCGCCCGCCGTGACCTTCGGCGAGAAAGGCAAACGCTTCATTCTGCACACCGACGACCTCGGCTCGCTGGACATCGGCTCGCCGGTGTACTTCCGCCGCATCCAGGTGGGCCAGATCGTGGCCTACGAACTGGCGAAGGACGGTAAGGGCGTCGACGTCGAAATCTTCGTCGGCGCGCCCAATGATCAATTCGTGCTCACCGACTCGCGCTTCTGGAACGCCAGCGGCGTGGACGTGACCCTCGGCGCCTCGGGCCTGAAAGTGTCAACCCAGTCCATGGCGTCGATCCTCTCCGGCGGTATCGCCTTCCGCGAACCCAAATACAGCCCCGACGCCAAGCCAGCCGACGGCAACGCCGAATTCAAACTGTTCGAAGACCAGACCACGGCACTGGCGCCGCCCGATGGCGAACCCAAATACATCCGCATGCGCTTCAACCAGTCGCTGCGCGGCCTGGTGGTCAATGCGCCGGTGGATTTCCTCGGCGTCAATATCGGCCGTGTGGTGTCGGTGGACCTCGACTATGACGCTGCCACGGGCACATTCCCCGGCATCGTCGGTGCGGTCATTTATCCCCAGCGCCTCGGTGCGGCCAATGACAAGCTCAAAGAGCAGGCAGGCGCTGGCGATGACGAAGAGCAGACCTCAAGGATTCTCGGGAAGTTCGTCGAACGCGGGCTGCGGGCGCAAGTGCGTACCGGCAACCTGTTGACCGGCCAGCTGTACGTCGCGATGGATTTCGATCCCAAGGCGGCGAAGATTTCCTACAACTCCAAGGCGCGGCCGCTGGAGATCCCGACGGTGCCCGGCAGTTTCGACAAACTGCAGGAGCAGTTGCAGGCGTTCGTCGACAAACTGGGCAAGATCCCCCTCGACGACCTGGCGAAGAATCTCAACGGCAGCCTGATCGAACTTCAGAAAACCATGAAGCAGGTCAACAGCGATGTGTTGCCGCAGATGCGCGGCGCGTTGCAGCAAGCGCAGAAAACCCTGGGCACGGCCAACGAAGCGTTGTCGGACGACTCGCCTGCGCGTCAGCAACTGGGTCAGGCCATGGACGAAGTCCAGCGCACGGCCCGCTCGGTCCGTGTGTTGACCGATTTCCTCAGCCGTCACCCTGAATCGCTGATTCGCGGTCGTACCGGCGATGCGGCGCCCGGCTCGTACAAAGGATCATCCTCTTCCCGTGAAATTGCTCCGGAGCCTGCTCAATGACCTTGCGTAACTCGTTCCTCGCCCTGGCCTGTGTGCTGGGTGTGACGGCCTGCTCCTCCACGCCGACCCACTATTACACGCTGATCGCGCCGGCCACTCCGACGCCTGCAAGTGTGGGTCAGACGCCGTTCCAGTTTGAAATGCAGGCGGTGCTCATGGCGGTTCAGGTCGATCAGCCGCCGCTGGTCATCCGCCAGGGCAACGGCAGCCTGGCGATTCTGGAGAATGAGCGTTGGGGCGCCCCATTGGGCGATGAGTTCCATGACGCGCTGACCGGGCAACTGGAGCGCCGCTTCGGCTCACGGGACTTGGCGGGCTTGCCCAAACAACGTGATCAGCCGGTGCTGTCGGTCCGAACCGACGTACGTCGCTTTGAATCGGTGCTGGATCAATATGCGCTGATCGATGTCGTCTGGAACCTGAGCCTGCGAGGCATCGGGGCCGAGCCCGGTACCCAGCGGCAAACCCTCACCTGCAGCAGCGTCATCAGGCAACCGGCGGGCATCGGCATGGAAAATCTGGTCATCGCGCACCAGAAAGCCGTGTCAACGCTGGCCGACACCATCGCCCGCACCGCCACGCAATGGGCGCGTCAACCCGACGCCCGCTGCCCTTCCTGACAGCATCGACGCCGGGGCTGCAGAGGCCCCGGCTGTTTACCGCCCTTCGCTCCCTCGCACCCCCGCTCAGAACGCCGAACAGTCCGCATAAAAGCACTTCATTCGGGCAGTTATCGTACAACTGTTTGAGAATACTCCTACAAACCGGTATGTTTGGATCCACATTCCAACCAGATGGTTGTATTGTCTGGCCCGGTATGAGTTGGTTAAACCTCATCAGCCGCACCCGTTTGCGTTGATCTGCTCATTCTCGCGCCGAGTCGATTCATGAATTCGCAATCAGCTGCTTAACGTCAGGGATCGTCAAATGGAGTTGATCACATGAACGGCATAGGCCTGAGACTCAGGCAGGAACGCACCAGACTGAAGCTGTCACAGAGCGCGTTGGGAGCGATCGGTGGCGTCGAGACGAACGCTCAGGGCAATTACGAGAACGGCACTCGATCGCCCAAGGCCGATTATCTGCTTCGCATTGCGCAAGCCGGTGTGGACCTCAACTACGTCCTGAGCGGCAACCGATCTTCTGCGGACGTCATGAATATGGCGGCTGTGATTGATCCTGAGGGGAAGCCGGACGTCTATCCGCATCTGACCAAAGTCACCCACCAGCTGCACCGTAACCTCTATGGCCTCATCGACGCCTCGTTGCAACTGACGCAACTCATTGAGGTGCGCAACCAAGACGCCCGGTTCAACGAGGCCAAAGTGCAGCTGGAGACGATACGGGTTGAAGCGCAGTCGCTGGCCCAGGCGACGATGAAGTTGATCTTCGAGACTTCGAAGCTGGTGTAAGGCGGCTTCGTAGCAGGCTTGCGCTGTGTGGGGAGGGCCTCTCCCTACACAACGCACGCCTGAAAACTCCGAATCAGCGACGCTTCAACCGGTCGATGATCACTGCCAGCAGCAGGATCGTGCCGCGAATCACGTATTGGTAGAAGGTGTCGATGTTCTTCAGGTTCATGGCGTTCTCGATAATCGCCAGAATCAGCACCCCGGCGATGACATGGCGAATCATGCCGATGCCGCCACTGAGGGAAACCCCGCCCAGTACGCACGCGGAAATCACCGTCAGCTCGAAACCCTGGCCGATCATTGGCTGACCTGAGGTCATGCGCGAGGCCAGCACCACACCGGCCAGTGCACCAATCAAACCGTGCACGGCGAAGATGATGATCTTGGTCCGATCGACGTGAACGCCTGCGAGCAACGCCGCTTCCTGGTTGCCGCCGATGGCCAGGGTATTGCGGCCGTAGGTGGTGTAGTTCAGCAGCCAGCCGAAGAAGATGAAGCAGACGATGGTGATCAGAATCGGCACCGGCACACCGAACAGCTGACCGTTACCGAACACGAAGAAGGCCTCGTCGCCCACGCCCACGGCTTTACCGTTGGAGAAGATATAGGCCAGCCCCCGCACGATCTGCATGGTCGCCAGGGTGGTGATCAACGCATTGATGCGCAACTTCGCGATGACGATGCCGTTGATCAGCCCGACCAGCAAACCCATGGCCAGCGCCGCCGATACGCCGAGAAACACGCTGTCGGTGTCGCGAATGACGATCCCGGCAATGACCCCAGAGCATGCCAGCACCGAACCGACCGACAGGTCGAAATGCCCGGACGCCAGGCAGTAGAGCATGGTGCAGGCGGCGATGCCGACCGTGGAGATCGCCAGGCCCAGGCCGCGCATGTTCAGCGGCGACATGAAGTTGTCGATCAGCAGCGCACAGAGCACAAAAATGCCCAGGGCGGCCATGAGCATGGCCCAGTCGTCGACGAATCGACGCAGGTTCATGCCTTGGCGGGGAGCCGTCAGGCTGGATTCGGTAGACATACGCACCTCGTTCTTATTTTTCATAGCCAGTTTTCATAGCCAGGTTCAACCGCGGGTACGCGGCAATGCCAGTTGCAGAAGACGCTGTTCATTAGCCTCTTCCCGGGACAATTCGCCGGTGATGGCGCCTTCACTCATGACCAGAATGCGATCGGAAATGCCCATCACCTCCATCAGGTCGCTGGACACCACGATGACCGCGATGCCATCGGCGGCCAGGTTATGGATGATCTGATAGATCTCGGATTTCGCGCCGATGTCGATGCCGCGGGTGGGCTCGTCCAGCAGCAGCACCTTCATTGGCATCGACAGCCAGCGGCCCAGAATGGCCTTCTGCTGATTGCCACCCGACAGGAACAGCATCTGCTGCTCGGGCGAAGGCGTCTTGACGTTCATTGATTTGATCTGGTGCCGGGCGTTGTCACGCTCCCAGCGCCCCTGGATCAGGCAACCCAGGCTGAGGTGCCGAGGCCGCGCGCCGATGTTGATGTTCTCCGCGACACTGGAGAGCGGCACGATGCCTTCTTTCTTGCGGTCTTCCGGGCACAGCAGAATGCCGGCGTCGATGGCGTCACGGGGTGAACGCAGGTTCAGCGGCTTGCCTTCCAGCTGCAAGGTCCCGGCCTGACTGCGCGTCAGCCCCGACAACATGCGAAACATCTCGGTCCGACCGGCACCGACCAGCCCAAAGAAGCCGAGGATCTCGCCCTTCTCCACGGCAAAACTGGCGGGCTCCTGCAAGCCCGGGCCCATCAGGCCGGTCACCCGCAGGCTCGGCCCCTGGTGCTGACGCGGCCGATAGTTATAGATGTCCTGAATATCGCGCCCGACCATGCAGGTCACCAGGCGGTCATGGTCCAGATCGGCCATGTCCTCGAAGGTGCGCACGAAGCGGCCGTCTTTGAACACGGTGACGGCGTCGCAGACGCGGAAGATTTCTTCCATTCGGTGGGAAACGTAAAGAATGACCCGGCCTTCATCACGCAGCCGGGTGATGATCGCCATCAGACGATCGATCTCCCGCGCCGACAGGCTGCTGGTGGGTTCGTCGAACGCGATGACGTGGGCGTTGCGCGACATGGCCTTGGCGATTTCCACCAATTGCCGTTGACCCAGGGACAGATCACCCAGGCGCGTGTTCGGGTCGATCTCGTCGGCCAGGCCTTTGAGCAGTTCCCGCGCGCGGCGGACCATCGCCCGACGGTTGATCATGCCCCAGCGATTGGGCATGTGACCAAGCAGCAGGTTTTCCGCCACCGACATTTCCGGGACCAGGTGCAGTTCCTGGTGAATCACCGCCACGCCGGCCGCGATGCTGTCGGCAGTGGATTTAAACGCCAGGTGCTGATCGCCGATCTGCAGATCGCCGCTGTTGGGCTGGTACGAGCCGCCGAGAATCTTCAGCAGCGTCGATTTACCCGCGCCGTTCTCGCCCATCAGCGCGTGAACGCTGCCTGGCCGAGCTTCGAAATTGATGTCCGACAGCGCCTTCACGCCGGGGAAGGTTTTACCGATCCCGTTGAAGCGCAGGCTGCCGCCGTGCTGGATCTGTTGCTGAACCGATGCCTGTTGCATGAACCACCTCCACCCCGCCCCACCCTTGTCGGGTGGAGCGAGGCCTCGCAGATATCCGCCTGATTGCCAGGCGTCCCGACTCGACTGCCGCGCTTACTTGTACAAACCGAGCGGGGTCAGCACGTCCTTGAAGTTGCCGCGATGAATCAGGGTCACGTCATCCATGGCGGTGTATTTAGGCGGTTCTTTGCCGGTGGTGACCCACTCGTACACCATCAGCGCCGTGTTATAGCCCTCTTTGTCAGGGCTTGGCAGCATCGACCCGTAGAAGCCGCTTTCCTTCTTCTTCAGTTCATCGATGGCGTCAGTGCCATTGATACCGATGCCGATTACGTTGGCCGGTGCGAAACCTGCCCCCGCCGTGGCGCGCACGCCACCCAGAACGGTGTTGTCGTTCATGCCGCCGACAATGAGGTTTTTCGCCCCGCTTGGAAGCTTGGGCAGGGCAGCGCCGGTGGAATCCATGCTGCCCGGCACATCGAGGGTCTTCTGTGGTGCGAAGAGGATATGATCCTCAGGCAGACCGGCTTTCTTCAACGCATCCACCGAACCGTCGGTGCGCTTCTTGCCGGTGTCCAGCTCGTTGTAGGTGTTGATGATCGCGTAGGTTTCTTTCCAGTCCCACTTGCGATTCTTCGCTTCGTCGGCCATGGCGGCGCCCTGTTTCTGGCCGACTTCGAACGCGGCCATGCCCAGGTACGGCACGTCTTCCATGAACTTGCCTTTGGCATCCACGAAACGGTCATCGACGGCCATGACTTTCAAGCCGTTGGCCTTGGCTTTGGCGACGATGGACGGGCCGAGGGAAACATCAGGCGGGCAGATGACAAACCCTTTGGCGCCGTTGGCGGCGAGGCTGTCGATGGCAGAGAGGGTTTTTTCACCGTCGGGAACGGCGATTTTGATAACTTCGAAACCGTGTTCTTTACCGGCCTTTTCGGCGAACTGCCATTCGGTCTGGAACCAGGGCTCTTCAGCCTGCTTGACCAGAAAACCGATCTTGACCTTTTCGGCGTCAGCGGCGGATACACCGGCGCTCATGCCCAGAATGGCGGTGGCAACAGCAGCACAGCACAGGGAACGAATCCCGTGGCGACTCAACATAGCTAACTCCTTATTTTTATTGACTAGCTACAGCGTTCAGCAGTGAGTGTCGGGGCGGCATACAGCTGAAAACAGTGCAGGCCGCTCGACTGAAAACAGTCATATCATATTATCAATGAAGCCTATGTAACCGAGTGTCACACCCCTTGAGCACAGGGTTTGGATCATCCCGCGAAGCGGTGTGAGGCCATGCCCTTGACGCCGATTTCCATCTGAATCACAGACCCGTCCAGCTCCAGTGCGCCCTCCGCAGGCCGCGCGCTGGTCACAAATAAAGTGGTCATGTCGGGCCCGCCGAACACGCAGCTGGTCGGGTGACTGACCGGCAGTTCGACGATCCGGTCAACGCTGCCATCGGGGGCAAAGCGGATCAGGCAACCGCCATCCCAGCGGGCGTTCCAGACAAACCCATCTTCGTCCATGGCCGAGCCATCGGGTGCGCCGCGAGCATGCTCATGGGCCCAGACTTCCCGCTCACCGAGGGAATGATCATCGTTGATCAGGTAGCGATAGATCACGCCGTCCAGGGTGTCGGCGGTCAGCACCGCTGAACCGTTTTCCGGCCAGACCAGGGTGTTGACGATGCCCTGACCTTGGACCAAAGGAGCGACCGAGCCATCGCCGTCGACGCGGTAAAGCCCGCCCGAGCGACGCTCGATAGGCAAGTCGCCGCCCTGCTCGTCCAGGTTGTTCTGCATCGTCCCCAGCCACAGTCTGCCGTGCCGGTCGCAACGGGCTTCATTGGCACGGTTGCCCGGCACCGGGTCGGCTGCGCACAGCAGAGAAACAACGGGCTGATGGAACGGGGAATCAAGGTCGAGACGATGGACGCCGCTGGCGAGGGTGACCAGCGCATCACCTTGCGTGGTGGGGATGAAGGCCGAAACCGGCTCGCTGAATTGCCAGTGGGACAGCGTGCCTGCATGCAGGCGCAACGCACGGAAGCCGGCGATATCGACCCAGTACAACGCCTGCTGGGCATGATCCCAGAACGGCCCTTCGGCCAATTTGAAACGCTGGTCACAGACCGGCAGCCACTTCATGAACAATTTCCTGCTTATTATTGTAGGTCCGTGAGCCACTCAAAAAGCTCACCTGTCGAACGTCAAACTGGCCTGTTCAGGACTCGCGCGCCAGCGGTTGTTCCCGTGAACGCGCAATCACTTCACCCGCGTTTTCAATCAGGCTCATGCAAGCCCAGACACCCCGCGCCGAATCCCGGTTGGCGATGGCATCCGCCAGATCCTTATGCAGCGGCAAGGTCCTGCCGAGCTCTCCGGGCACCCCCGACGACACTTCGAACGAGATCGCCAGCAAGGCGCCCAGTGCCGGCAACATCTGCTCGATGAACTGGTTATGACTGGCCGCCAGCACCGCTTCATGGAAACGTTGGTCCGCAGCGTTGTAATCACTCGGGTCCGCGACGCTGGCTGCAAGCCGCGCATAGGCCGCGTGAATCCCGGCAATCTGCTCCGGCGTCGCCCTTTCGCAGGCCCAACGCACCGCCATCGGTTCAATAGCGCGCCTCAAATCCAGCAGGTCCAGCACAAAACTCTGGGGCAGGCCTTTGGCCGCCAACCAGCCCACGACTTGTGGGTCGAACAGATTCCAGCTGCGTACCGGCATGACCCGCGTACCCACTTTGGGCCCGACCTCCAGCAACCCTTTGGCCACCAGTGTTTTGATGGCTTCGCGAATCACCGTACGGCTGACCCCGAATTCTTCACCCAATGCCGCTTCAACCTTCAGCGACTGGCCCGGCGTTACATTGCCTTGAGCAATCCAGGCTCCCAGACGGTCTACCGTCGACGCGTGAAAACTGCTGCTCATTGATCCGCCCCTGTCTGCGTTGTGTTCCGCAAATCGAGGCTAATGATCATACGATTAGGAGTCAAACGTCTGTACAGACGGGCAATCCTGGGCTAGACCTTCCCGGGTCGTAACCGACACGGCCTTTCGCCAAATAGTATTACAATTTATTTTTAAAGCGAGTGCTTTTGATCTATAACTCGAAATATCAGGGCCGACCGGCTCAAATAGTATGACCAATCAGCCGTCGCTGCGCCTTCTTCGGTGGCGACGGGCAGCAGCATCGTGAGCAACAAGGATGCTGCCCTGAGCGGTACCTGCGAGAACGTCCACGGCAACATGCTCATAACTACCTCCCATAAGAAGAAAGGATCAACGCAATGAGAAAGACGCTCATACCTGCCCTAGGCCTGTCGCTGATGGCCGCCGCCCTGCAAGTGCACGCCGCCGGACTGACCACCGAACACGGTGCGTTCGGCAAACTCGCCGATGGCACCCCGGTCGAGAAATACACCCTGCGCAACAGCCAGGGCATGCAGGCGACCGTGATCACTTACGGCGGCACGCTGCAGTCGCTGCTGGTACCGGACAAGCACGGCAAGGCTGAGGACGTGGTCCTGGGCTTCGATGACGTGGACGGCTACGTCAAAGGCACCGCGTTTTTCGGCGCCACCATCGGCCGCTTCGGCAATCGCCTGGCCGGCGGCAAGTTCTCCCTGGATGGCAAGAGCTATCAGGTGCCGCTGAACGACAAGACCAATTCCCTGCATGGCGGCCCGAAAGGCTTCGACAAGCAGATCTGGAAGGCAGAAGAGGTCAAGGACAAAGGCTCGGTCGGGGTCAAGCTGACCTATGTCTCCGTCGATGGCGAGATGGGTTTCCCCGGGACGTTGAAAACCGAAGTCACCTACAGCCTGAACGACAAGAACGAGTTGCGCATTCAGTACCACGCCACAACTGACAAGCCGACCGTGCTCAACCTTACCAACCACAGCTACTTCAACCTGGCCGGCGCTGGCAACGGTGACATCCTCGACCAGGTGGCCGTGGTGCACGCAGCACGCTATACGCCGGCGAACGAGACGCTGATCCCGACGGGTGAGCTGGCGCCTGTGGCGGGCACACCGCTGGACTTCCTCAAGCCTGTCGCCTTCGGCAAGCGCATCCGTGAAGACAACGTGCAGCTCAAGTTCGCCGAAGCCACGCAGGGCGGCTACGACCACAACTGGGTGCTCGACACCAAGGGCAAGCTGTCGAATCTGGCAGCGGACGTGGTCGATCCGAAGTCCGGTCGCCGTTTGCAGCTCTTCACCACCGAGCCCGGCGTTCAGCTATACACGGGCAACTTCCTCGACGGCACCGTCAAAGGCAAAGGCGGCAAGATCTACCCGCACTGGGGCGCATTCACCCTGGAAACCCAGCACTACCCGGACTCGCCCAATCAGCCAGCCTTCCCTTCCACTCGCCTGGACCCGGGCAAGTCTTACACTCAGACCACTGTGTTCAAATTCCTGAACAAGTAACCATTTGAGTGTAAAAACGGTGCGGCAGGACGGCTTTCATCGTCGTCCCCGCCGCATCGCGTCCTGCTTCATGCCGCCATGGCGCCGCTGAAACCGCTCAACACCGGGGGTTTGCCATCCATTTGTGAGGGTGGCCGACGATTCGCTCACCGTTCTGTACTAAAGCTAACCGTTTGGCTTAGAACGGTAATTTCGAGTGAATTTTCCCGGCGGTGACGACTCAGTTACAAAGAGAGTGACTGATAGGGAGGTTTGCAAGCGTGGCACAGTACAAGCATTTCAGAATCGATTATCTGCTGCACGGCAGTTACAAAAGCTTTTACATCAGCGCCGAAGCCATGGACAACGCGTCGGCCTGGCACTGGGCCTCGGTGGATGCCGGGTTCGGTCAGATTCCAAAATACCGCTCGGACCGAGTCCCTAAAGTGACCAAGCCAAAAGCCGAGCAACTGGGTTTGACCGATGTTGAGTGGGCCGAGTCCTGATCAGCTGATCAGGACTTCTTACCCGCTAACCTGTTCGCTGAACCACCTGATTGCTCCCTACGGGAATCTGCCTTGGCAGGGCGTCATTATCGGCGCGCTGCCGGGCATACCCTCGCCCCATCCCTCCCCCGCGTTAACCCGCTCAGTCCAGGCCTGATCCGAAGAGAATTCTGACGATTAGCTCGCCCCATCGACGCCATTAGCAAACCTGATCATTAAACGACCATTGCAGCTAAAGCCTTGCAACTACAGGCTTACAGAAACTTATCCACAGAGATATTCACGCTTTCCGTGGACAACTTTTTCAACGAAATGGCGTTGACTTTATTGCCCTCTCCAGCCTAGCCAGCTTTCTAAAAAAAATCCTGTCCATCCCGACAACAGCCTGCTTCAAGCGGCGCTGAGTACCCTTGCCAGTGTGGCCTTGACCTTGCCAATCCCGTCGTGCAGCGCCTGCTCGATTTCCGCCATCGTAATGACCGCTGCCGACTTGCCGGCGGCCGGATTCACCACCAGCGCCAGGCAGGCGTATTCCAGCTCGAGCTCACGGGCCAAGGCCGCTTCCGGCATGCCGGTCATGCCAACGATGTCACAGCCGTCGCGCTCCAGACGCGCGATCTCGGCCACGGATTCCAGGCGCGGGCCCTGGGTGCAGGCGTACACGCCGAAGTCGCTATGGGCGCACCCTTCAGCGGCCAGTGCTGCAATCAGTCGAGCCCGCAGTGGCGCGCTGTAGGGGAAGCTGAAATCGATGTGGGTCACGTGCTCCAGGTCATCGGCAAAGAACGTATGTTCGCGACCGCTGGTGTAGTCCACCAGATCATGGGGCACGCAGAAATGGCCGGTGCCCATGTCGGGATGAATCCCGCCGACAGCATTGACCGCCAGAATCGCCTCGGCCCCGGCCTGCTTCAGGGCACAGATGTTGGCGCGGTAGTTGACCTTGTGCGGCGGAAAGCGGTGCGGGTGCCCGTGACGCGCCAGAAACATCACCTCGCGGCCGGCGTATTCGCCCAGATGGATATCGCCCGACGGCGCGCCGTACGGGGTATTCACTGACAGGGACTGACGAATCGTCAGCCCGTCAAGCTGGGTCAGGCCGGTGCCGCCGATAATTGCGTAAACAGTCATGGGGATTCCTTATTCGATCAGTTGAGCAGCGCGCAGGGCACTCAGCGCCGCCAGCCAGCGAGGGTGCTGCCGATATTCGGTGGACGCCACGCCCTGGCCGCGCATCCGGTCAAGTCGCGCCGCAGGAGCCGAAACCTTCAAGCGCTGCGCCGCGCTCAACGCGAGCTCAGCCGCCGCCCGGTCGTTACAGACCAATCCCATGTCACAGCCTGCGCCAAGCGCTGCCTCGATGCGGCTGGCAGCGTCACCGACAACATGGGCGCCGGCCATCGACAGGTCATCGCTGAAGATCACGCCATCGAAGCCCAGCTCGCCACGCAGGATGTCCTGCAGCCAGCGGCGGGAAAAGCCCGCCGGTTGCGAATCGACCTGGGGATAGATCACGTGGGCAGGCATGACTGCGGCCAGGTGTTTGCTCAAGCGCTGAAAGGGCACCAGGTCATTGGCGCGGATGGTTTCCAGACTGCGCTCGTCATGGGGGATGGCCACGTGAGAGTCAGCCTCGGCCCAGCCATGCCCGGGAAAATGCTTGCCCGTGGCGGCCATGCCCGCCGCGTTCATGCCACGGATAAAAGCGCCCGCCAGCATGGCAGCCCGCTCGGGGTCGCCTTCGAATGACCGGGTGCCGACCACCGCACTGCGTTGATAGTCCAGATCCAGCACCGGCGCAAAGCTGAGGTCCAGCCCCACCGCCAGCACTTCGGTTGCCATCAGCCAGCCGCAATGCTCGGCGAGGCTGTCGGCATCCGGATGAGCCGCAATGGCGCGCATCGGCGGCAGTCGCACAAACCCCTGGCGCAAGCGCTGCACCCGTCCGCCCTCTTGATCGACAGCGAGCAGCAATTCGGGACGAATGGCACGAATGGACGCGCAGAGTTCACGGACCTGCCGTGGACTTTCGATGTTGCGCGCGAAAATGATCAGGCCGCCCACTTCGGGCTGACGCAGAAACTGACGGTCTTCGGAGGTCAGCCAGGTACCGGCGACATCCACCATCAGGGAGCCTTGCAGGCCAGAACTCATAGGAAGATCCTTCAACTACCAATGCTCAGGCCGGCATGGTGAGGGATCGAAGGATGTGATGCAAATTCCGCCACCGCCAGCCGGTGACGGGCCTCAGACCTTGGCAGGCACCGGTGTCGGGGTTTTGGTCCGGGGGCGCAGTTGCGCGGTAAGCATGGCGTTGTCGGTGACGCCCGATTCGGCGCGCATGCCGGCCGCCAGAAACGGCACCATGAGGCGCATGACCTGCTCGATGGACGTGTTGACGCCGAAATCGGTCTCGGCGATGGCCCGCAGTGCTTTGATACCGGACATGCTGAACGCGGCAGCGCCCAGCATGAAGTGGACCCGCCAGAACAGCTCGATGGGGGGAATGCGCGGTGCGGCTTCATTGACCAGCAGCATGTAACGACGGAACACCTTGCCGTACATGTCTTCGAGGTAACGACGCAAGTGGCCCTGGCTCTGACTGAACGCGAGACCCAGCAGGCGCATGAAGATGGACAGGTCGTTGTTGCTGCGCGGCTGAACCACCAGCGCTTGTTCGACGAGGATCTCCAGCAACTCTTCAAGGGTGGGTTTGTGTTCAGGCTTGGCCTGACGGCGTTCCAGCTCGCGGTCGAGACTGACGCAGAACGGCCCGAGGAAGCGGGAGAATACCGCCTGGATGAGGGCCTTCTTTGAACCGAAGTGGTAGTTCACCGCTGCCAGATTGACTGACGCCTTGCTGGTGATGAGCCGCAACGAGGTTTCGGCAAAACCCTTCTCGGCAAACAGCTGCTCCGCTGCATCGAGAATTCGTTCAACTGTTTCCGACTGAGCCATGGTTCAACGCCTGACAAACACGTGTTTGAAACATACGTTTCATACACGGCACTGTCAACCCTGAGCGTCGCTTTCCGTCCGGTCAGTCACGGGCATTTAACCATACAAACCGGGGCCTGTAGCCATTCATGGCACGGGGTGATTACAGACGTCGCGAAAAGGATCATTGCCAAGACCCAAGCACTGTATATAATCCCAGTCACTGTATAAAAAGCCAGAGCGATGCACATGATCAAACTGACGTCACGCCAAGCCGAGATTCTGGACTTCATCAAGCGCTGCCTGGAAGACAACGGCTACCCGCCGACCCGCGCCGAGATCGCTCAGGAGCTGGGCTTCAAATCGCCCAACGCTGCCGAAGAGCACTTGAAAGCACTCGCGCGCAAAGGCGCCATCGAAATGACCCCGGGCGCTTCCCGCGGTATTCGCATTCCCGGCTTCGAAGCCAAACCCGATGACAGCGGCCTGCCGATCATTGGCCGCGTCGCAGCGGGTGCGCCGATCCTGGCCCAGCAACACATCGAAGAATCCCTCGCCATCAACCCGGCCTTCTTTCACCCGAGTGCAGATTACCTGCTGCGGGTACACGGGATGAGCATGAAAGACGTCGGCATTCTCGACGGCGACCTGCTGGCCGTCCACACCACCCGCGAAGCGCGCAACGGCCAGATCGTAGTGGCGCGAATCGGCGACGAAGTCACGGTCAAACGCTTCAAGCGTGAGGGCAACAAGGTCTGGCTGCTGGCCGAGAACGCCGACTTCGCACCGATCGAAGTGAATCTCAAAGATCAGGATCTTGTCATTGAAGGCTTGAGCGTCGGCGTGATACGTCGATAAGGAGAACGTAGATGCAGCTCCCACAGACACCGCAACAACATGCACAACTGCCACTGTTCGAAGCATTCATGGCGCCCGGCCTGCCCATGCTCGACGTCCCGCTGCTGCAGGTCCCGACGCTGGCAGAGATTGCCGAGTCGCCCTGGAGCAACGAGCCGGAAGTCTTCAGTGAACTGTCTTTGCGCGGCGCTGCCGGGAACTGCCTCAACTTGCTGGCGCCGATTCTGCGTGAGCTGAGCCAAGACACCAATGATCGCTGGCTGACGCTGGTGGCACCGCCTGCCAGTGTGACCCAGGCTTGGCTGCGTGACGCCGGTTTGAATCGGGAACGTATTATTCTGATGCACCCGCGAGGAACCCAGAGTGCGCTGGAACTGACCCGTGAAGTCTTGCGCTTGGGCCGCAGCCATACGGTGGTCAGCTGGATCAATCCGATCTCGGGCAATGCGCGCCAGCAACTGGCAAGCGCAGCACGTATCGGCGACGCGCAGAGCCTCAACATTCGGCTGGGCTGATCACGTCGGCAGCACTATTCAGGGTATTTAGAGCATGTGGGCGCTTCTTGAGGATCGAGAAGCGGGATAGCGTGTGAGCGACCGGCAGATTCCGAGGATCAATGCAGGACGCGCGGCCCGTCTTCATCCTTGGTCAACTCACCTTCGGCCAGCCGACCTGCCATCTGCACACCCACGCTGAGCATCGCCTTGGCGACCTCAACGTGTTGACCCTGCAAAAACGCCTTGGCGTCTTCGGAGAAATTCAGCGTGACGAGGGACCCTTCGTCTTCAGCGCGGCGCAGTTCGATGCGGCCGTCAGGCAGTTCAACAATTTCCAGAAACGAAGTTGGCATCAGAGCAGTTCTCCACGAAAGGCCGGCATTGTAACAGCCAGACGACTCAGCCCCTAGCCCATCGATCACTCCGTATCAGCACTCGCTCAGGCCTTCTCTGAACCGGATGGCCAGGCTTTTGATCTGCTGACGCCAGATCTCCATCTCTTCCCGCGTCAATGGCTGCTCAGGCTCTTCTTCGGCGCCCACTGAAATGATCAAAGGCTGCGTGACATCGCCTTTCGGCTTCCGCGGCGCGCTGGGCGGCATAAACAGCGCACGGTACGAAGCCAGCAACTGCGCCAGCCACGTTTCGCGGTTGTGGGCGAGCTCCACCAATTCGCCCATTTCCGGAATGGCGATGGCTTCCAGTACCTTCGGTGACAGCAGGTCCTCGGCACGCGGCGTACTGGCCTGCGGCAGCCGGTAGTAGCCGGCGATTTCATGGCACAGCCCCAGCAACGCACCATACAAATGAAAGATCGCGGACTCACGCTCGGCCTGCTCAAGCCCCTGGGCGTTCATGGCGCGACTGTCTCTGGCCTTCGCCATCGCTTCCAGGGCGAGACCTGCAAAGAAAATCTTCTGATTGGTGCGGGTATAGAGTTCGTGAGCCATGACAGCGGCCTCTGTAGAGATGAGTGGATCGCAACGCGCCTGCGGCCGGTCAACCGCAGACAAAAAAATCCCTCGGAGCGCAAGAGCACGCCGAGGGATTCTTTTAACGCAAAGCGTCGGGGCTGACCAGTCGGATCGAGATCAAACGATCAACGCTTGTCCTCGACCTTCCACTTGCCGCCGTCGTAAAAAGCACGCCAGCCAGTAGGCTTGCCCTCCACTTCGGTCTGCACGTACTGCTCCTTGGATTTGCGGCTGTAGCGGATCACCGCCGGACGACCATCGGGATCCTTCTTCGGCGCTTCGCACAAGAAGTGGTACTTAGGATCGATCTCGTCCTTGTGCGGCGCAATTTCCATGACTAGGGGTGCACGGGTCTCGCGGTTTTTCGGGAACTGGCTGGCCGCCAGGAACAACCCGGAAGCACCATCGCGCAGGATGTAGGTGTCGTCGACCTTGTCGCACTTGAGCTCCGGCATCTTCACCGGGTCCATCTTCGGCGGTGCGGCTTCACCGCTTTTCAGCAGCTTGCGGGTGTTCTTGCAGTTGGTGCAGCCGAAGAACTTGCCGAAACGGCCGGTCTTGAGCTGCATTTCGCCGCCGCACTTGTCGCACTCGACGCTCGGGCCCTCGTAGCCCTTGATGCGGTACGTGCCCTCTTCGATCTCGTAACCCGAGCAATCCGGGTTGTTGCCGCAGATGTGCAGCTTGTGCTTCTCATCTAGCAGGTACGCATCCATCGCGGTGCTGCAGATCGGGCAGCGATGCTTGCCACGCAGTACGCGGGATTCGGACTCGCCCTCATCGTCGTCGGCGATTTCGTCGCCCGGCGTGAGGTTGACCGTGGCCTTGCAGCGCTCTTTCGGCGGCAGGCTGTAGCCCGAGCAGCCGAGGAACACGCCGGTGGACGCGGTACGAATCTGCATCGGGCGGCCGCAGACCTTGCACGGGATGTCAGTCATCACCGGCTGGTTGGCGCGCATGCCGCTGTCGGGTGCTTCGGCCACTTCGAGTTTCTTCTTGAAGTCACCGTAGAACTCGTCGAGGACGTTCTTCCAGTCGCGCTGCCCGTGGGCCACGTCGTCGAGGTTTTCTTCCATGCCGGCGGTAAAGCCGTAGTCCATCAGGTTCGAGAAGCTTTCGGACAAACGCTCGGTGACGATATCGCCCATCTTTTCGGAATAGAAACGACGGTTGTGCAGGGCCACGTAACCACGGTCCTGAATCGTCGAAATGATCGCCGCATAGGTCGATGGACGACCGATGCCGCGTTTTTCCATTTCCTTGACCAGGCTCGCTTCCGAGTAACGCGCAGGCGGCTTGGTGAAATGCTGGCTCGGGTCGAGCTTGATCAGCTTCAGCTTGTCGCCCTGGGCCATGTCCGGCAGTACGTCATCATCGCCCGGCTTGCTCATTTGCGGCAGCACGCGGGTGTAGCCGTCGAACTTCAGGATGCGGCCCTTGGCGCGGAGCTCGAAATCGCCGGCCGCGACGCTGACAGTGGTCGACAGGTATTGCGCAGGCGGCATCTGGCAGGCCACGAACTGGCGCCAGATCAGCTCGTACAGACGCTCGGCGTCGCGCTCCATGCCGGTCAGCTTGCTCGGGTGCGTGTTGACGTCGGAGGGACGAATCGCTTCGTGAGCCTCTTGCGCGCCTTCCTTGCTGCTGTAGACGATCGGCGATTCCGGCAGGTACTTCTTGCCGAACTCGGTTTCGATGTAGGTGCGGGCCATGGCCACAGCGTCAGCCGACAGGTTGGTCGAGTCCGTACGCATGTAGGTGATGTAACCGGCTTCGTACAGACGCTGGGCCATCATCATGGTTTTCTTAACGCCGTAGCCCAGGCGGTTGCTCGCAGCCTGTTGCAGCGTGGACGTGATGAAGGGCGCCGACGGCTTGCTGCTGGTCGGTTTGTCCTCACGCTTGCTGATGCTGTAGGCCGAGGCCTTGAGCTTCTCCAGCGCCGCCATGGCGGTCGCTTCATTCAGCGGCTTGAAGGCTTCGCCTTTCTCGCGAGCGACTTCGAAGCGAACGTTGGCGCCCTTGGCGGTGCCGAGGTCTGCGTGGATCTCCCAGTACTCTTCCGGGTTGAACGCACGGATTTCACGCTCGCGCTCCACCACCAGTTTCACTGCCACGGA
Organism: Pseudomonas sp. W5-36; assembly: GCF_046540455.1. Classification (NCBI taxonomy): domain Bacteria; kingdom Pseudomonadati; phylum Pseudomonadota; class Gammaproteobacteria; order Pseudomonadales; family Pseudomonadaceae; genus Pseudomonas; species Pseudomonas sp. W5-36. The sequence goes on from NZ_JAXCIQ010000018.1 coordinate 75,603, forward strand.
CTGCACTCGGCCGGCCGACAGACCGCGAGCGATCTTCTGCCACAGCAGCGGCGACACCATGTAACCGACGACGCGGTCGAGGAAACGGCGTGCCTGCTGGGCATTCACGCGGTCGATATCGAGCTCGCCCGGTTTGGAGAAGGCTTCCTGAATGGCTTTTTTGGTGATCTCGTTGAAGACCACACGCTTGTAGCGCGAATCGTCGCCGCCGATGGCTTCGCGCAGGTGCCAGGCAATGGCTTCCCCTTCGCGGTCCAAGTCCGTCGCGAGATAGATGGTGTCGGCGTCTTTGGCCAGGCGGCGCAATTCGTCGATCACCTTCTCTTTGCCGGGAAGGATTTCGTACTTGGCCTTCCAGCCGTGATCCGGATCGACACCCATGCGCGCCACGAGCTGGCGCTTGGCCTTTTCCTTGGCCGACAGGACGGGCGCTTCGGCCACGGCCTTGCCGCGCTTGGCAGCAGGCTCTTTGGAGGCGCTAGCCGAACCGCTGGTGGGCAGGTCTCGGATATGGCCGATACTCGACTTCACCACGTACTGGTTGCCCAGGTACTTGTTGATGGTCTTGGCCTTAGCCGGGGATTCCACAATGACCAGCGATTTGCCCATGGATCGGAAAATTCCTAATGCGAGAAAAAAGACGTCAGAGCCGTCGAGGCCCCGCTATATATAGTGGCTGAAAGGTGAGGTCAAGCAATGGCTGCTGCGAGGTCCCGCCTCAGGGCCGGGGAAAAAGATCCGGTTCGGCCTGGACCAAAGCAAAGCGCGGCACTTGCTCGCCGTCAACCTCAACTGACTGCAGAAACATGCTCAAAGGGCGTACCCACAGGCCGTATTCGCCGTACAGCGCCTGATAGCACACCACTTCTTCTTCGGTCTCCGAATGCCGCGCGACACCGATAACACGGTATTCAGGGCCTTTGTAGTGACGGTAGAGACCTGGCTGTAGCGGCATGCGGGGAACCTCGGGTGTGACAAGAAAAAAAATGGCGAAAATACATTTCCGGAAAAAAACAAAAGCCGGGGCACCAGGCCCCGGCTCGCACACTGACACCGTTTAGACGCGTTCGAATACGGTGGTGATGCCCTGACCCAGACCGATGCACATGGTGGCAACACCCAGGGTGCCGCCATTCTGCTTCATCACGTTGAGCAAGGTGCCGGAAATCCGCGCCCCCGAGCAACCGAACGGGTGACCCAAGGCAATGGCGCCGCCGTGCAGGTTAACCTTCTCGTCCATCTTGTCGAGCACTTTCAGATCTTTCAGCACCGGCAGGGCCTGTGCAGCGAACGCTTCGTTGAGCTCGAAGTAGTCGATATCAGCGATGCTCAGCCCCGCGCGCTTGAGCGCTTTCTGAGTCGCCGGAACCGGTCCGTAACCCATGATTGCGGGGTCGACACCGGCCACTGCCATGGAGCGGATCACCGCCAGGGGCTGGATGCCGAGGTCCATGGCGCGCTGGCCGGACATCACGATCATGCACGACGCACCGTCGGTGATTTGTGACGAGGTGCCGGCCGTGACCGTACCGCCTTTCGGGTTGAACGCAGGCTTGAGGGCCGCCAGGCTTTCCAGCGTCGTCTCCGGACGAATGGTCTCGTCGTAGTCGAACATCTTCAGGAAACCGTTCTCGTCGTAGCCCTGCATCGGGATGATTTCGTCCTTGAATTTCCCTTCCAGCGTGGCCTTCTGCGCGAGTCTGTGGGAACGCACACCGAACGCATCCTGCGCCTCACGGGTGATGCCGTGCATCTTGCCCAGCATTTCGGCGGTCAGGCCCATCATGCCGGAGGCTTTGGCGGCGTACAGCGACATGTGCGGGTTCGGGTCGACACCGTGCATCATGCCGACGTGGCCCATGTGCTCGACACCGCCGATGACGAAGACGTCACCGTTGTTGCTCATGATGGCCTGCGCCGCCGTGTGCAGCGCGCTCATGGACGAACCACACAGACGGCTGACCGTCTGTGCTGCGGAGGTGTGCGGAATCTGGGTCATCAGCGACGCCAAGCGCGCGATGTTCCAGCCCTGCTCCAGGGTCTGGTTGACGCAGCCCCAGATCACGTCCTCGACTTCCGCCGGGTCAACCTTGTTGTTGCGTTCCAGCAATTTGCTGATCAGGTGCGCCGACATGTCTTCGGCGCGGGTATTGCGGTGCATGCCACCCTTGGAGCGGCCCATCGGTGTGCGACCGAAGTCGACAATCACGACGTCTCTCGGATTCAAGCTCATATCTTCACCTGTTCGTTGGGCACTTAGCCGAAGAAGCGCTGGCCGGTCTTGGCCATTTCACGCAGCTTCGCAGTGGGGTGGTACAGAGCGCCCAGATCAGCGTATTGGTCAGCCAGGGCGACGAATTCAGCAACACCGATCGAATCGATGTAGCGCAGCGCGCCACCGCGGAACGGAGGGAAGCCGATGCCGTAGATCAGGCCCATGTCGGCCTCGGCCGCCGTGTCGACGATGCCGTCTTCCAGGCAACGCACGGTTTCAAGGCAGAGCGGGATCATCATCCAGTTGATGATGTCTTCGTCGCTGACTTCACGCTGCTCGTAGATCACTGGCTTGAGCACTTCCAGCACGAAAGCGTCGACCACTTTCTTCGGCTTGCCCTGCTTGTCGGTCTCGTAGACGTAGAAGCCCTTGCCATTCTTCTGGCCCAGGCGATTGGCGTCGTACAAGGCGTCGACAGCGGTGCGGCGATCGTCCTTCATGCGGTCCGGGAAACCTTCAGCCATGACGTCGCGACCGTGGTGGCCGGTGTCGATGCCGACCACGTCCATCAGGTACGCCGGGCCCATTGGCCAGCCGAATTTTTCCATGACCTTGTCGATGCGCACGAAGTCGACACCGGCGCTGACCAGCTTGGCGAAACCGCCGAAGTACGGGAACAGGATGCGATTGACCAAAAAGCCCGGGCAGTCGTTGACCACGATCGGGTTCTTGCCCATTTTCTTGGCGTAGGCCACGGTGGTCGCCACGGCGACTTCGCTGGACTTCTCGCCACGGATGACTTCGACCAGCGGCATCATGTGCACCGGGTTGAAGAAGTGCATGCCGACGAAGTTTTCCGGACGCTTGAGGGCCTTGGCCAGCAAGCTGATGGAGATCGTCGAGGTGTTGGAAGCGAGAATGGTGTCTTCACCCACCTGCCCTTCCACTTCGGCCAGCACGGCCTGCTTGACTTTCGGATTCTCGACCACGGCTTCGACGACGAGGTCGACGGTGCCGAAATCGCCGTAGGACAGCGTAGGACGAATCGCGTTGAGCGCTTCGGCCATCTTCGCGGAGGTCAGACGGCCTTTTTCGACGCGCTTGCCCAGCAGCTTCGATGCTTCGCCCAGGCCCAGTGCGATGGCTTCTTCACGGATGTCCTTCATCAGGATCGGCGTGCCTTTGACCGCCGACTGATAGGCGATGCCGCCGCCCATGATGCCGGCGCCCAGTACGGCGGCCTGCTTCACGTCCTTGGCCACTTCGTCGTAGACCTTGGCTTTCTTTTTCAGCTCCTGATCGTTCAGGAACAGGCCGATCAGGCTCGCGGCGGCCGAGGTCTTGGCCATCTTCACGAAACCGGCCGCTTCCACTTCCAGCGCTTTGTCGCGACCGAAATTGGCGGCTTTCTGGATGGTCTTGATCGCTTCGACCGGAGCCGGGTAGTTCGGGCCGGCCTGGCCTGCCACGAAACCCTTGGCGGTTTCAAAGGCCATCATCTGCTCGATGGCGTTGAGCTTGAGCTTGTCCAGCTTCGGCTGACGCTTGGCCTTGAAATCGAACTCGCCGGAGATGGCGCGTTTGATCAGGTCCAGAGCAGCTTCCTGCAGTTTGCCCGGGGCGACCACTGCATCGACGGCGCCCACTTTCAGTGCGTCTTCGGCGCTGTTGTCTTTGCCGGACGCGATCCACTCGACGGCGTTATCCACACCGATCAGACGTGGCAGACGGACTGTACCGCCGAAGCCCGGGTAGATGCCGAGTTTGACTTCTGGCAGGCCGACCTTGGCGGTGGCGGACATGACGCGGAAGTCAGCGGCCAGGCACATCTCCAGACCACCGCCCAGCGCGACGCCGTTGATGGCCGCGAGGGTGGGCACGTTGAGGTCTTCGAACGCGCTGAAAATCTTGTTGGCTTCGAGGTTGCCGGCGACGAGTTCAGCGTCCGGCAGCTTGAAGTTATCGACGAACTCGGTGATGTCGGCGCCGACGATGAACACGTCCTTGCCGCTGGTGACGATGACGCCCTTGATCGAGCTGTCGGCCTTGATGGCTTCGATGGCCTGACTGAGGTCGTTGAGGGTGAGACGATTGAACTTATTGACGGACTCACCCTTGAGGTCGAACTGCAGTTCGACGATGCCACTTTCAAGAGCCTTAACCGTGATGGCTTTACCTTCGTAAATCATCAACTGATCTCCACGATATGGAAGCTGAACAATACGCATCAGACGCTGAGATCCGGCGCTATGCACGACGTTGCCGTCGAGGCGAAACACCAAACGCCAGTCACCCCGTCGACGCGATTCGAGCGTCTGTCAGAGCATTCCTACGGCAAACGCTCAATTCATACGCCCGTTTGATTTGGGTGCGGCTACCTTCTGCCATATTCCAGCAATTGTCAATTCAGCACACAGCGGGCAAAACAGGCAAATCGCAGGTAAAAAGCGCGCCTGATACGGGCCCATTCAAGGTAATGATTGCTTCAGTGACGGCAGCCGCTGATCAAGCGCTGGCGCGTGGAGAAGCTTGGCACGGAGGGAATAAAAAGCAGCACGGCAGCAGACAAATGCACCATTAAGGTCTACATTCAGCGCACTGCGCATCAAGACGGGTCATTTAAGCGTCGCCACCAAGCGATATGTGACCCCGGTCGCGGCATTGCACCGCACCGCACAGGAATTACGGCCTGCCTGGCCAACCCCGGCCCGATGTTGTTATCGGGCTTTTTAATGCCCGTGATTCGGGCATCGGGGGCGGATTACGCCAAGGCCTTCAGCACCGCTGCAATGTGCTGCAACACATCGGGTTCGCCACGTTCGGCCCAGTACAGGGCAATCAGCTGCTTGCCCGCTTCCACCTTGTAGACGTCTGCCGGCAGCGTCTTGAACTGCTCAAGCAGCCGCGGATCTTCACACGGCTCGCGCCACTGGTTAAGCCACACGCCCGGTTCCATCTGCCAGTACACCCAGACATCGGGCGCACGTGCGGTACGAGGCCGGTGATACTGCGGGCACGGGCTCGGCGGCTCGGTCGGCACCCAGTGCGGCCACTCCTGGGGGATCAACTGCATGGCCAGCCCCATTCGACGCGCCTGCATGCGCATGGCCATTCTGCCGCTCTGGGAGCGCGACGGGCGCAGCCAGACCATCGGACTTAAAACCACCGCGATGATTGACAGAACGATCCACACCGTCATATTTGTACGCCCCCCGCGGCGGCAAGCGGCGGGCGGACCACATCGGCGTGCCAGAGGCGCGTGAAAAGAGCCATAATCAAAACCATCGCAAACCTCAGAAGGAAAACCCCATGTCCTATGTACATATTCTGGTAGCCGTGGACCTCACTGAAGAGTGCGATCCGGTGATCAAAAAAGCCATGGCGCTGGCATTGGCCGGCGGCTCGAAGCTTTCGCTGGTGCACATCGTCGAACCCATGGCCATGGCCTTCGGTGGCGATGTCCCCATGGACCTGTCGCAGCTGCAACAACAGCAGTTCGATCAGGCCAAGGAAAAGCTGGAAGCGCTGAAACGCAAATACCCTGACGTCAAAACCGGCGACAGCCATCTCACCTATGGCCAGCCGCGTCAGGAAATCCACAACCTGGCGAAGGAGCACCAGGTCGACCTGATCGTTGTCGGCAGCCATGGCCGACACGGTCTGTCGCTGCTGCTCGGTTCCACCGCCAATGACGTGCTGCACGGCGCACCGTGCGACGTACTGGCTGTGCGACTGGTCAAGCGCGTCGACTGATTCAGGCCCGCAAACAAAAGCCCGGCCCTTGAAAAAGGACCGGGCTTTTTTAGGGCCGCAGGTGACCGATCACTCGTCCAGCTCGGCCCAACGCTCAAGCAGCCCGTCCAGTTCGCCTTGGAGGCTTTCCAGCTGCGCCATCACGGCAGTGGTTTGCTCTGAAGGACGCTGATAGAAACCGGCCTCGGCCATCTCGGCAGTGAGCGCAGCCATTTGCGCCTCTACACCGTCGATCTGCGCGGGCAGCGCTTCCAGCTCGCGTTGCAGCTTATAGCTGAGCTTCTTTTTCGCGACGGGCATTTCGGCCGCCGCGACGGGTGCTGCCTGAACCACGGCAGTGGCCAGCTCGGACTTGCCGGACTTGCTGTCGGTGACGCCCAGCAGACGCGGCGAGCCGCCCTGACGAATCCAGTCCTGATAGCCGCCAACGAACTCGCGGACCTTGCCCTCGCCTTCGAACACCAGGGTGCTGGTGACGACGTTATCGAGGAATGCCCGGTCGTGGCTGACCATCAGCACGGTGCCCTTGAAGGTCAGCAGCACTTCTTCAAGGAGCTCGAGGGTCTCGACGTCCAGGTCGTTGGTCGGTTCGTCGAGGACCAGCAAGTTGGCCGGTTTGCTGAACAGTTTGGCAAGCAGCAGACGCGCCCGCTCACCACCCGACAATGCCTTGACTGGCGTCCGCGCCCGCTGCGGGCTGAACAGGAAATCGCCCAGGTAGCTGAGGACGTGACGGCTCTGGCCGTCGATGTCGATGAAGTCGCGCCCTTCGGCGACGTTATCGATCACGGTCTTTTCCAGATCGAGCTGGTGACGCAACTGGTCGAAGTAGGCGACGTCCAGACGGGTGCCGACTTCCACCTTGCCGCTGGTGGGCTGGAGGTTGTCGAGCATCAGCTTGAGCAGCGTCGTCTTGCCGGTGCCGTTGGCGCCGAGCAGACCGATGCGGTCTTCGCGCTGCAGGACCATGGAGAAGTCCTTGATCAGCATCGGGCCGCCCGGGTGAGCGAAGCTGACGTTGTCGAGCACCATCACCTGCTTGCCGGATTTGTCTGCCGTGTCGAGCTGAATGTTGGCCTTGCCGGTGCGTTCGCGGCGGTCGCTGCGCTCGACGCGCAATGCCTTCAGGGCGCGTACGCGGCCTTCGTTACGGGTACGACGGGCCTTGATGCCCTGACGAATCCACACTTCTTCCTGGGCCAGACGCTTGTCGAACAGCGCGTTGGCGGTTTCTTCCGCCGCGAGCATGGCTTCCTTGTGCACCAGGAAGCTGGCGTAGTCGCCATCCCAGTCGATCAGGCCGCCACGGTCGAGCTCCAGAATGCGGGTCGCGAGGTTCTGCAGGAAGGACCGGTCGTGGGTGATGAACAACACCGCGCCCTGGAATTCCTTCAAGGCTTCTTCGAGCCAGGCAATCGCGCCGATGTCGAGGTGGTTGGTCGGTTCGTCGAGCATCAGCAGATCAGGCTCGGACACCAGCGCCTGGGCCAGCAACACGCGACGACGCCAGCCACCGGACAGTTCGGCGAGGGTCTTGTCGGCCGGCAGTTGCAGACGGCTGAGGGTGCTGTCCACCAACTGCTGCAGGCGCCAGCCGTCACGGGCTTCGAGGTCCGACTGCACGTGCATCAGCTTGTCGAGGTCTTCGGCAGTGACGATGTTCTGGCTGAGATGGTGGTACTGAGCGAGCAGCTCGCCCACGCCGTCCAGGCCTTCGGCCACCACGTCAAACACGGTACGGCCGTCAGCGACCGGCAACTCCTGCGGGAGCTCGCCGATCTTCAGGCCGGGGGCGCGCCAGACATTGCCGTCGTCGGGCATCTGAATGCCTTTGACGAGCTTCAACATGCTGGACTTGCCCGTGCCGTTGCGGCCAATGATGCAGACCCGCTCACCACGGGCGATCTGCCAGGACACCTTGTCCAACAACGGCATGGCGCCGAACGCAAGGGACACATCGCTGAATTTGAGCAGGGTCATGAGCTTCTCCAAAAACCGGGCGCGCATTCTACCTGAGATAACCCGGCAGAGGGGCGGCTAATCGATGACAGGACGTCGTCCGGACCCGGTGGCCGGCCGATTGTAGGCCGGGTTTGTTTCCATCCATCACGACGGGCGAGGCAGCGCTTCAACCCGCGCGGGCAACAGGCTAAGCTAGCCGCACTTTTCACGATGCATCTGAACGGAAGTCTCATGCGCAGTCGTTTCTTCAGCCTTTTGTCCTGCCTGCTTCTGTCGGCCACCGCTGCCCAGTCCGTCCAAGCGGTCGATCTCACCACCCAGCGTCAGTATTACGATGAAGCCAAACGCGCTTTGGCCAAGGGCGACAGCGGCCCTTATCGCACCTATGCCGCCGCGCTGGCGGATTACCCCCTCGAGCCGTATCTGGCCTACGACGAACTCACCGCACGCCTGAACAGCGCGAGTGACGAGGAAGTCGAAAAATTCTTCGCCGAGCATGGCGACCTGCCGCAAGCCAACTACATGAAGCTGCGCTGGCTGCGACTGCTGGCCTCGCGCGGTGACTGGCAGCCCTTCGTCAAGTATTACGACCCCAAGCTGAATTTCGTCGAACTCGACTGCCTGTACGGCTCCTATCAGCTCAGCCATAACCAGCGCTCGGAAGGCTATGCCAACGCCGAGAAGACCTGGATGACGGGCAAGACGCTGCCGGCAGCCTGCGACACGTTTTTCACCCAGTGGGCGGTCGAAGGTCAGCTGACCGAGCAGAAACGCTGGCAGCGCGCCAAGCTCGCTGCGCAAGGGCGCAACTATGCGCTGGCCAATCAGCTGGTCAACAGCATGACGACCCTCGCGCCCCAGGGCCGTTTGCTGATCGCCGTGGCGCAGAAGCCGGAAATGGTCAACAACCAGGGCCAGTTCATGCCGGCCGACGAGGCCATGTCCGATGTGGTGGGTCTGGGCCTGCGCCGTCTGGCCAAGCAGGACCCGCAGCGGGCCATGGAACTGCTCGACAGTTACGCGCCGGTGCTGCATTTCTCCCATGAAGAACAGGTGCAGATCGCCAAGGAAATCGGCCTGACCCTCGCCCGCAGTTACGACGGCCGTGCCCTTGAGGTCATGACCAAGTACGACCCGGACCTGCGCGACAACACCGTCACCGAATGGCGCCTGCGCCTGTTGCTGCGACTGGGCCGCTGGAGTGACGCGTACGAGCTGACCCGTCGCCTGCCCCAAGACCTGGCGACCACCAACCGCTGGCGTTACTGGCAGGCCCGCTCCCTGGAGCTGGCCCAGCCCAACAGCCCACTGCTGCCGGGGCTGTACAAGGCGGTCGCAAAGGAGCGCGATTTCTACGGTTTCCTCGCCGCCGACCGCACCCAGACGCCCTACATGCTTAATAACAAGCCGTTGGCGATGAGTCAGGCGCTGATGACCAAGGTGCGCAACACCCCAGGTGTGCGCCGCGCGCTGGAGTTCTACGATCGCGGGCAGATCGTCGACGGTCGCCGCGAGTGGTACCACGTTACCCGTCGCTTCAGCCGTGACGAAATGGTTGCCCAGGCCAAACTGGCGTACGACATGCACTGGTACTTCCCGGCGATTCGCACCATCAGCCAGGCGCAGTACTGGGACGACCTCGACATTCGCTTCCCGATGGCCCACCGCGACACCCTGGTGCGTGAAGCGCAGGTTCGCGGGCTGCATTCAAGCTGGGTATTTGCGATCACGCGACAGGAAAGCGCGTTCATGGACGACGCCCGCTCCGGCGTCGGTGCCGCAGGCTTGATGCAACTGATGCCTGCGACGGCCAAAGAGACCGCACGCAAATTCAGTATTCCTCTGGCCTCGCCGGCGCAGGTACTCGATCCGGACAAGAACATCCAGCTCGGCGCCGCGTACCTGAGCCAGGTCCATGCGCAGTTCAATGGCAACCGGGTGCTGGCTTCGGCGGCGTATAACGCAGGCCCGGGACGTGTCCGTCAGTGGTTGAGGGGCGCCAACCACCTGGCCTTCGACGTCTGGGTCGAGAGCATTCCGTTCGACGAGACCCGTCAGTACGTGCAGAACGTGCTGTCTTATGCAGTGATCTATGGGCAAAAGCTCAACTCGCCGCAGCCGCTGGTGGACTGGCATGAACGGTTCTTTGATGATTTGTAAGGCTGCGCGGTCGTAGGACCGGCTTTAGCCGGGAAGACATCGGGCTGCACGGCGGAGATTCGCGGCGTGACTGCCGGCCTCTTCCCGGCTAAAGCCGGTCCTACAGTGCGAATCGAGTGCATTTTGTAGGACCGGCTTTAGCCGGGAAAGCGTAAGAGCAAGCGCTCAACTACTCCAGCACCTCAACCTCCATCCCCACCTCGACCTGCCCCGGTCCATTACTCACCAGGTTCTGCCCAAACCAGATCTGACCCTCCCGCTCCCGATACGTCTTCAGCGTCGTCATCGGTTCGCGGTCGGCGCTACGTTCGCCGGTTGCCGGATCTATCGTCGTCAGAATGCAGCGCGAGCAGGGCTTTAACACCCGCAATTCAACGCCGCCAATTCGAATCCGCTTCCAGCCATCCTCCGCAAACGCCTCGGAGCCAGTGACAACCAGATTCGGGCGAAACCGCAGCATCTCCAGCGGGCGGCCGACCTTCTGCGATAAATCATCCAGCGAGGACTGGCCGATCAACAACAGCGGGAAACCGTCAGCAAACCCGACCTTGTCTTCGATCGCCCCGTAACCGGAAGGCAACCCGCGAGCGCGGGCCTTCGGCACATGCACCAGCCGTGTCGGCTTGCCCACCAGGGCACTGACCCAACGCGCCGCGTCTTCGCCCGCGTCCGGCACACGAAAACTGTCGCGCCAGATCGTGATGCCGCGCAGATTGGCCTCTTCATCGGCTGGCACCGGCACATTCAGACTGCCCAGACCGGGGGCCGACAACGTCACGCCACCGCCCTTCCACAGCACCGACAGCTGCGACATCTGCGGCAGCACACGCTGGCTGTAAAAGCGCCCGGTGGCCTCATCCACCAGCATCCAGCGGCGATCACCACTCATGCCCAACTCATCGAAACTGGCCTGCTGCAACGGCTCGGCCATGCAGGATTTGAGGGGGTACCGATACAGTGCGCTGAGGTGAAACATGTACGCGTCCTTATGCCAGAGCGGAAAGCCACCACTCTATACGAGACGCCGGAAAACCAAGCGGTACAGATGCAAAAAAGCCCCTCCATACAGCAAGGGGCTTGAAACAGAACCGGATCAGTTGTCGAGCATGAGCCGCTCGCGGACCACATCGACCAGCTTGTCCGGCTGGAATTTGGAGAGGAAGTTATCGCAGCCGACCTTCTTGACCATGGACTCGTTGAAGCTGCCGGACAGCGAGGTATGCAGCACCACATAGAGGCCGCGCAGGCGGGGGTCGTTGCGGATTTCCGTGGTCAGGCGGTAGCCGTCCATTTCCGGCATCTCGGCGTCGGTAAAGACCATCAGCAGCTTGTCGGTCATCACTTCGCCGGTGTCCGCCCAGCCCTTGAGCATGTTCAGGGCTTTCAACCCGTCACGGGCGACGTGCATTTTTACGCCGAGCTGACCCAAAGTGTCACGCAACTGCGAGAGCGCCACGTTGGAGTCGTCCACCAGCAGCACTTCGCGGCCAATGGCGCGGGTGAGGACCGGATCTTCCAGCTTGTCGCGGGAGACCTTGGCGCTGTACGGCACGATCTCGGCGAGAACTTTCTCCACGTCGATGATCTCCACCAACTGGTCATCGACCTTGCTGATGGCGGTCAGGTAGTGCTGACGCCCGGCGCTGGTCGGTGGTGGCAGGATCGCCTCCCAGTTCATGTTGACGATGCGGTCGACGCCGCCCACCAGAAAGGCCTGAACCGAGCGGTTGTATTCGGTCACGATGATCGTGCTCGAAGGGCCCGGCACCAACGGGCGCATACCGATGGCCTGGGACAGGTCGATGACCGGCAGGGTCTGGCCGCGCAGGTTGACCACGCCGCACACGAACGGATGACGCTGGGGCATCAGCGTCAGCTTGGGCAGTTGCAGGACTTCCTGAACCTTGAATACGTTGATCGCGAACAACTGCCGGCCAGCCAGGCGGAACATGAGGATTTCCAGGCGGTTCTCACCTACCAGCTGTGTACGTTGGTCTACTGTGTCGAGAATGCCAGCCATCTGTTGCTCCTGGAGCAGGGTTCAAGTAAGTCCGCCTACCCTTTATCGGCAGCCCCATGACAGACCTTAATCGGAATAGAATGCGCACGGCGCAATTGATGTCACATTAACATCACCAAAGGCCCGTCGACAGACCTGAGCGCTGGCAGACCGGCGAACGGCGTGGCTTTCAGACGCGCGGCCCGATGACGACCTGCTGCAGAGCGACACCGCGAGTAGGGGTAACCCTTAAGGGCAATCGGGGCGAACCCAATATTCGGCCTTCCCAATAGCCATTACTGTGACGCCCTTCTCGTAAATGAATGGAGTCAGGCATGCGGTTGCGCTCGCGGAAGTATCCCCCTCAGTGGCCGGCCGCCTTGCAACGGACTGTCCTCGCGAGCCCTGTGGGCAGATGAACGTCCGACGCGCTCATGCCGATTACCCCGCCCTGCCCGACCATTCGCAACAATCAGAAACGCCCTACAGACTTTCCAGTGCCTTCAACATTAACTTTGGGCCACTCGCCCCACGCGACCTGACGTCGCCATTTGAGAAGAGTGGAGATTGCACATGCTGAACGGCAATGAATGGCAGCAGCTGCATGCAGAGTTTCTCAGCGATACCCAGACACTCATGTGCCGCGCCGATGAATGCCTCAGCCATCTGGAATTGATCAGCGATGATCGTGACGCGATGGAATGCCTGCTCACCACACTGCAACAGATTGCCGGCGAGGCAGACACCCATGGCGTTGAAACCGTCAGTGGTTTTGCCCGCCAGTTGCGTTACCTCCTTTACTTCGCCCACGCTGCCGGGCAATTGCAGCCAAAGGCATTGCACACCCTCAAATGTTGCTTCGAGCTGATGGCCTGGCAGCTTGAGCTCATCGACCCCCAGACTGGATCGCTGGCGCTTGACGACTGCGAGCAGCGCGATTTGCTGGACGCATTCGCCTGCCAGTGCGGGGCCGGCACGCGGGCGCTCAACGTCGCCGTTAACCCGGGCTGGACGGTCAGTGGCGGGAAGTACGACGGGCTCGCACCCGAGCGTGCCGATCACCGTGAAGCGCCATGAATTGCTGCTGATAGCACCCATCGCACGCCCGTCCCGCACTTGAAAGGCTGGCTGAACGGACCCTCGGCGTTGTGATGGGTGTCAATCAGTGCTCAACCTCAGCCCTCAATAAAACCGACAATTAAGGTACTATCGGCGCGCTCGAAGGGACGCTTGAAGCAGCACTTTTTCGGTCCATTCGAACAGTCGTCTGGACGCGCTATACCCCTACACAGGAAGTTCAGCATTGGGTTGTTCGCAGTGCTCGTTCAAATGGCCTGACAGATCCGTCAGGTGTAGACATCCATTATCGATGGCTTCATTCGCTATGCATGGCAGCAGGAAATTACGTGGCGTTCATCGGATGAACCCCGGCAGCATGATTCGCTGGGCAGCCTTGCTCGGCCTGGCGACCACGGGCTGCAATGTGGTCGCGTATCTGGCGAGCGGCGCGCTGCCGCTGGGGTTGGCGCTTATCAACGGGCTGGCGTTTGCCGGCCTCTGCTACAGCCTGACCCGCCCGAACCGGACCATTCAGTTTCAGCCCAGGGAACTGGCCGAGCACATGCTGCAGGTTCAGGAAACCGAGCGGCATCGTCTGAGCCGCGAGCTGCACGATGACATCGGCCAGATGCTCACGGCGGCAAAAATGCAGAGTGACTGGCTTCAGCGCCGCGCGCCGCAGGCATTGCACGCGCAGTGCACAACGCTCATCAACACCCTCGATGAAACCCTGGCGAAGGTTCGCGACGTGTCCGCCATCCTCAACCCCCGCCAGTTGACCAGCCTGGGACTGGAAGCCAGCCTGCGCGCGCATTTGCTGCGCACGCTGTCGGCCACGTCCGTGCAGTGGAGCCTGGAATGCCAGCAGCGCCTGGACGGTATTCCCGAAGAAATCGCCGTGGCGGCCTTCCGGATTACCCAGGAGGCCGTCACCAACATGCTGCGCCACGCCCAGGCAAAAAACCTGCGCGTGCAACTGCAGCGTCGTCCGGAAGGGTTGTCGCTGAGCATTCGCGATGATGGCCTCGGGTTCGCCCCGGCGCTGAGCCCCGCTGGACAGGGACAGCGCGGTATGGCCGGCATGGCGGAGCGCGCGAGCCTGTTGGGCGGTGAATTGAGCGTCGCAAGCGAGCCCGGACAAGGCACCTCCATTCAGGCGTTGTTTCCGTGGGCGCCGCGTGTTCGCGGACGCGCCAATGGCAGCAAGCCGTGAGGGTCTGCAACGTGCTGCTGGTGGATGATCACGCGCTGATCCGCGCCGGTGTTCGCGCGCTGGTGTCAGACATTCCGGGTTACGCCGTCATTGGCGAGGCCAGCGACGGCCATCAGTTGCTGGAAATGAGCCTGCAGCTGAAACCCGACATCATTTTGCTCGACATCTCCATGGGAGACAGCGACGGTCTGGAGGCCCTGCAACGCCTGCGCCGGACGCTTCCGCACAGCAGGGTGCTGATTCTGTCGATGCACACCGAGCCGTGCCTGATCATGGGCGCGCTGGCCAGCGGCGCCCACGGCTATCTTCTCAAGGATGCGACCGCCAGCGAGATCGAGCACGCGCTGAACGCCCTGCGCGATGGCGAACGCTACCTGAGCCCGGCCATCGCTCACACGGTCATCAGCCAGGCGCTGGTCAGCAGCCAGATCGCACCTGCCGAACCCGCCGAGAACCACAACCTGACCGCGCGGCAGCTGGAAATCCTGCGGCTGGTCGTGCGGGGCACCTCCACCCGCGAGATCGCTGCCGGCCTCGGCCTGAGCGTCAAAACGGTGGAAACCCATCGCGCGCAAATCATGAAGCGGCTGCACATCTACGACGTGCCCGGGCTGGTGCTGTTCTGTGTGAGGGAGCGAATCATCAGCCTGGATGACTGACGGCGCCGGATGAGCACGCGGGCGCGGCTCATCCGACATTTCAAGGCTCAGGCGAGCTGTCGCGTCTGCCCCAGCAGCGGCGAATGCGACGGCAGGTGAACGCGCAACGCACCCGCTCGCGCCTCGAAACGGTTTGCTTCGCCGCTCAGGGGTTCGCCGTCGAGGTTGATATTCAGCCCCTGCGCCGACTTGAGCTCCACCCACGGCAGCCGCGCCCGAACGAACATGTTGTCGAGGCCCAGACCGCCTTCGAGCAGGCTCTTCAGGGTGCTCACCACCTCCTGGGGCGCTGGCAGAATGCTGATGTCCAGCAGCCCGTCATCGGCCAGGGCTTCCGGGCACAACGGATGGCCACCGCCCGCCTGACGACCGTTGCCGATCCCCAGCGCCAGCATCTCGCCCTTCCAGTGAAAGTCCGGGCCGTTGAATTCGCCGTAGGCGGCCTTCAACTCACTGAAACGTGTGAGGCCGGTGAACAGATAGGCCGCACCGCCGAGGATTTTTTTGAGGTCTTCGGAGGTGTTGGCGGTGACCTGGCTGCCAAACCCGCCGGTGGCCATGTTGAGGAACATTTGCCCGCCCACGACCCCCATGTCGACCGGGCGCGCCGGGACGTCCAGCAGGTCGAGGGCCTGATCGGGTTCCAGCGGCACGCCCGCCGAACGGGCGAAGTCGTTGGCGGTGCCCAGCGGCATGATCACCAGGCTGGCGTCGACTTCAGACAGCGCCAGCGCCTCCGCCACGTCCCGCAGCGTGCCATCGCCGCCACCGGCGATGATGTGCCGATGACCGGCCTCCAGCCCCTCACGTACCAGGCGCTGGGCATCCCCCGCTTCCCAGGTCACGCGCACGTCCAGTTCCCAGCCATGTTTGCGCTTGCGCTCCACCGCCTCGCGGACATCCTCGTTGAGCGCCTGCTTGCCGTGAAGAATCAGTAATGCCCTGCGCGCTGTCATATCCCTTCCTTCTACCTGTACGAATTGATGCGTGATGTGTTGACCGCGCCCGCTGCAAAAAAAGCCCGTGGGGGAAAAATCTTTTGAGCCAGTGTCCCGGATGAGAGACGTTTTAAATACCTCCGGACAGCCGTGAAATGGCAGGTCGAGAGCCCAGTGATGGCAAAAAGTCTTGCGCGGCAGGGACTTAGACAAGGCTGCTCCTCCTCTGCCCTGCGCCCCGATGCTGCCACTGCCACAGCCCTTACGGTCAGTGCCCCGCAAATAAGGGACGAGAGGCGTTAATTCTGCGTTACCGACCCTTGAAATGCATCGGAGGAAAGCGCTTAATCGACAAATAATTGGCTAATTTGACCGGCCCCGAATTAAAAGTCAGTAAATTGACTTTTTACCGATTGGCCTGGCATGCCGCCGAGTCATTGATTCACGGATCGAAAAGGCGAGAAACGACATGCAACTGATTCCCTGCATTATTGCTGGCGGCGCCGGCACCCGGCTGTGGCCTGTTTCACGGGAGGCGATGCCCAAACCCTTCATACGCCTGCCGGACGGCGAAAGCCTGCTGCAGAAGACGTTCAACCGCGCCAGCCAGCTGGACGGCGTGGGAAGCGTTCTCACCGTCACCAATCGGGATGTGTATTTCCGCACTGTCGATGAATATCGGCTGCTGAACAAGCACCAATTGGCGCTCGAGTTTCTGCTCGAGCCGTTCGGCCGCAACACTGCCCCTGCCATCGCTGCGGCGGCGCTGCACGTTCAGGCGCGCTACGGCGACGACGCGCAGCTGCTGATCCTGCCGGCTGACCAGCTCATCAGTGACGTCGCCGCCTTCGAGACGGCCGTGCAAAGCGCACGCAAACTGGCCGACGAAGGCTGGCTGGTGACGTTCGGGCTGATTCCCTCCCGCGCAGAGACCGGTTTTGGTTACATCGAGAAAGGCCAGGCCCTCGGTGGCGAGGCCTACCAGGTCGCGCGCTTCGTCGAGAAACCCGACGCCGTCACTGCCCAGAACTATCTCGCAGGCGGTCTGCATTTGTGGAACGCCGGGATGTTCTGCATGCGCGTCGATGTGCTGCTGAACGAAATGGACACTCACGCGCCGGAGGTGCTGGCCGCCGTGCGCCATTGCCTGTCGCAGTGCAACACCAAGGAAGGCCGCAACGAGCTGCAGATCGAACTGGACAGCACGACCTTCGCCCAGGCACCTGACATTTCCATCGATTACGCGTTGATGGAGCGTTCGCAGAAGGTCGCGGTGGTGCCCTGCGAGATGGGCTGGAGCGATATCGGTTCGTGGCGCGCCATTCGCGAGCTGGCCCCGGCGGATGAAAACGGCAACCAGTGCAACGGCCAGGTGGTGCTGCACGACGTGACCAACTGCTACATCGACTCGAAAAAACGCCTGGTGGGTGCGGTGGGTCTGGATAATCTGATCATCATCGACACGCCGGATGCTTTGTTGATCGCCGACGCCGATCGCAGTCAGGAGGTCAAGATCATCGCTCAGGAGCTCAAGCGTCAGGGTCATCCGGCGTATCTGTTGCACAACACCGTTACCCGGCCGTGGGGGACTTATACGGTGCTTGAGGAGGGCAAGCGCTTCAAGATCAAGCGCATCGTGGTGAAACCGCAGGCGTCTTTGTCGCTGCAGATGCATCACCACCGCAGTGAGCACTGGATTGTGGTCAGTGGCATGGCGCGTGTTACGAATGGCGAGAAGGAGTTCATGCTCGACACCAATGAGTCGACGTTCATTCAGCCCGGCCACACCCATCGCTTGGTCAATCCGGGGGTGATTGATCTGGTGATGATCGAGGTGCAGAGCGGGGAGTATCTGGGGGAAGACGATATTGTCCGGTTTACCGATGTGTATGGGCGGGTGCCTGAGGCTGCGAAAGCTTAGGCGTAGTCTGATTAGATCAAGATCAAGGGCGTCGGCCTAACGGCCTCGGTTTCGCCTTCGGCGAGTTACTTGGAAAAGCACCCCAAGTAACCAAGGGTGCTTGCTCCTGGTTGGGCCCTTCGTTCCTCAGGGTTCCTTCACTCCGGTCCCGCTCCGTGGGCCCGCCGCCATCCGCCATCCATGGCGGGGGGCGGCTCTCGCGGCATCCATGCCGCTCGGCCCACTCCGCGAGACCTGCGTTCAGCCTGCACCAAGTCGCGTTTCGCGGTGTCTGGGCTAGCGCGTATAAAATCAAAAGCGAAGGCAAGAGCAGAAGCTTCCCGGCTAAAGCCGGTCCTACGACGCGTGCAGCAGTCAATAGGCCTCACTTGATCGTGCCCACGCTCCGCGTGGGAATGCATCTCGTGACGCTCCGCGTCACCTTCCCCGGCCTGAATGCGCGTTGTCTGCGGGACGCGGAGCGTCCGGAGGGGCGTTACCACGCGGAGCGTGGGAACGATCGGAATCGATGCTGAGCGAACCGTCCCTTTCCCGGCTAAAGCCGGTCCCACCACAGACCGCGCGCTCCCGTAGGACCGGCTTCAGCCGGGAAGCTTTTGATCTGCTTAAACGCGCCTTTGATCTTGATCTTCATACACAAAAGGCTCAAACACCGCTAATCGCGACTTGGGTGCAGGCTGAACGCAGGTCTCGCGCAGTGGGCCGAGCCGCAGGGATGCGGCGAGAGCGCCGTCAGGACATGGATGTCCGTTCGGCGCGGGCCCACGGAGCGAGACCGGAGTGAAGGAACCCCGACGCAGGAGGGGCCCAACCAGGAGCAAGCACCCTTGGTTACTTGGGGTGCTTTTCCAAGTAACTCGCCGAAGGCGAAACCGAGGCCGTTAGGCCGACGCCCTTGATCTTTTTTACAGCGCCCCCGCGCCCTTGCCGCCCTTGACGTACTCAATAAACCTCATCACCGCCGGGGCCTTCTCGTAGCGTCGGTGGATCAGCGACAACGACGAGCTCGGCTGACAATCCTCAATCCGCCGATACACCACATTCGGCAAACGAATATGATCAACCACCGACTCCGGCACCACCGCCACACCCTGCCCCAG
Source organism: Pseudomonas sp. W5-36 (assembly GCF_046540455.1). NCBI lineage: Bacteria > Pseudomonadati > Pseudomonadota > Gammaproteobacteria > Pseudomonadales > Pseudomonadaceae > Pseudomonas > Pseudomonas sp. W5-36. The sequence continues at coordinate 94,582 of NZ_JAXCIQ010000018.1, forward strand.
ACTCACCAACGCAATCACCGACACCAGCCCTCCCGGCTGCGGACCCAGCGTCGGCGCAAAACCGCCGTGGGCCGCCACCTCCAGCGTGCCGGAAATCTGCTCGGGGAGAATGAACGTCTCGTTCTGCAGATTCACCGCAGTGATGACCTTCAACTTGCCCAGCCACGAACTGTCCGGCAGCGCCAGGGCGAAACCCTCCGTCAGCAACTCCACGGCGCTCAAGGCATCCGGCAGCTGCATGGGAGAACGGATAAAACCCACGTCCAGCCGCCCCTCCTCGATCAGCCGCGGCAGCGTCGGCATCAGGTGCTCGTTGATACTGAATTCAACCCCACCATAGCGCTGCCGAAACTGACTGACGTGTTGCTGCAACACCCCGGAAAACACCGCTGAGGCGACGTAGCCCAACTCGATCCTGCCGGCCTCGCCACGGCCGGCGCGCTGGACGTTGTACTGCGCGGTCTCAAACTGCCGCACCGCAAGCTCCGCCTCGATCTGCAGCGCGCGCCCGGCCTCCGTCAGCCTCACCTCCCGCTGTTCCCGCAGAAACAGTCGGGTGCCCAAGGCATTTTCCAAGTCCTGAATCTGACGCGTCAGCGTCGGCGGCGCGATGCCCAACTGCTCGGCCGCGCGGGTGAAATGCCGATGGCGGGCGACCGCCAGAAAGTAGCGAAAATGGCGGATTTCCATGGAGCGTTACCTGGCAGGTAATGAAAACGCGAGGCGCGGGTAACAGAGCATAGGGCATATCCGCTTACTCTGTTGCGGCGAAGCACCACCCCGCCCCACTTCTTCACCACCCGCGTTAGTCCGCACCTAACAGCCCCCCCGGAGCCCCGCACATGTCTCGACCCAGCCCCCGCATGACCCTGCTCACGGCCTCCGGCGTGTGCGCGCTGATCGTGCTCGACACCAATATTGTCGCCGTGACCCTGCCGAGCATCGCGCGGGACCTGAATGCCGGGTTCGCCGACATCGAGTGGGTCGTCAGCGCCTACATGCTGGCCTTCGCCGCGCTGCTGCTGCCGGCGGGCAGTCTGGCCGATCGCTTTGGCCGCAAGCGCATGCTGGTCACCGGGCTGGTGCTGTTCATTCTGGCCTCGCTGGGCTGCGGCGCGGCGCCGGACATTCTGTTCCTCGACATCGCCCGGGCGATCAAGGGCGTCGGCGCGGCGCTTCTGCTGACCTCGGCGCTGGCGACCATCGGCCACGTTTTCCACGATGAAGCCGAGCGCGCCAAAGCCTGGGCGTTCTGGGGCGCCTGCATGGGCGTGGCCATGACCGCAGCGCCCACGGTGGGCGGGCTGATCGCCGACCTGATTGGCTGGCGCTGGATTTTCTACCTGAACCTGCCGGTGGGGTTGGGCTTGCTGCTGATGGTGTTGCGTCACATCGAGGAGTCGCGCAACGAGCAGTCGGCGCGTCTCGACCCGTGGGGCAGCCTGTTTTTCAGCGCCAGCCTGCTGAGCTTGATCTGGGGCCTGATCGAAGCCAACCGAATCGGCTGGGACCACCCGCTCACGTCCATGCGTCTGGCAGCGGGGGCCGTGCTCCTCGTGCTGTTCGTCATCGCCGAGCGCCTGCAACGGCGGCCGATGGTCGATTTGCAGCTGTTCAACTACCCGCGCTTCATCGGCGCCCTGCTCGGGATGTTCGCCTACGCCGGCTGCGCCCAGGTGATGATGACGTTGCTGCCGTTTTACCTGCAAAACGGCCTGGGCTTCAGCGCCATCGGCTCGGGCCTGGGCATGCTGCCCTTCGCGATCACCATGTTGCTGCTGCCGCGCTTCGGGCCGACGCTGTCACGGCACCTGTCGCCGGCCGCCATGATGGCGCTGGGCCTGACCCTCGTCGGCATCGGCAACCTGCTGTGCGCCTGGGCCACAGGGATTGGCGGCTACCCGGCGTTCGCGGCGGCGATGGCGGTGACCGGTGCGGGCGCGGGCTTGCTCAATGGCGACACGCAGAAAAACATCATGGCCTGCGTGCCACGGGAACGCACCGGCATGGCGTCGGGGATGAGCACGACCATGCGTTTCAGCGCGATCATGCTGGCGATCGGCGTCTACGGCGCGCTGCTCGCCAGTCATACGCTCGGTTCGCTGAAAGACTCACTGGCGACTGTCACGCCCCGTCTTCTCGATCAGGCCGAGCACATCGCGTCACGGGTGGTGGCCGGCGACATGCACGCCGCGCTGCAAACCATGGATGCCGGCGCGCGGGGTATGATTGAGCCGCTGGCCCGGGATGCCTTCGTCTCGGGCTTCGGCTCGGTGCTGTGGGTGGCAGGTCTGATCGCGCTGTTCGCGGCGGTGCTGGTGGGCACGTTGATGCGCAAACCGATTCCGCTGATGCACCTGAAGACCGCCTGATCGACGGAAACGATCAGGCCAGCGTCAACGGGCAGCGAGGGCCCACACCCGGGCGATATCCCGCACGCGGTCGTGGAGCAACGTCGCCGCGTTGGCGCAGGCGAATTCCAGCGTCATCGGCCCGCTGGTCACCGCGAACGCGGCGCTGATGCCGTGGGCATAGAGGTCGGCGTAGCCCTCGCCCAGTGTCCCGGCCAGCACAATGACCGGCACGTTGTGGCGCTGCGCTATCCGGGCGACGCCGAACGGCGTTTTGCCGCGCAAGGTCTGGGCGTCGAAACGGCCTTCGCCAGTGATCACCAGGTCTGCACCCTCCAGCGCCTCGGCCAGCCCGGTCAGGTCGGCCACCACCTCCACACCGGGGCGGAACGACGCGTTCAAATAGGCCTTGGCCGCGAAGCCCATGCCGCCTGCTGCGCCGCTTCCCGGATATTCGCTCTCGTCGCGGCCCAGCGCCTGAGCCGAGTGCTCGGCGAAATGCCCCAGCGCTGCGTCCAGCGCCAGCACCTGTTCAGGTGACGCGCCCTTCTGCGGGCCGAAGATGTGCGACGCGCCTTGCACGCCGCAGAGGGGATTGTTGACGTCGGCGGCGACTTCGAACTGCACGCAGTTCAAGCGCGGGTCGAGCCCGGTCAGGTCGATTCGCGCCAGTTGCGCCAGGGCCAGACCACCGGCCGGTAGGGGCTGGTCGTCGTGATCAAGAAAGCGCGCGCCCAGCGCCGAGAGCATGCCCGTGCCGGCATCATTGGTCGCGCTGCCGCCGATGGCCAGAATCACCCGGTCGGCGCCGGCATCCAGAGCGGCCTTGATCAGCTCGCCGGTACCAAACGTGCTGGTGGTGGTTGCGTCGCGCTGTTCCAGGCTCAGCAGTTGCAAACCGCTGGCCGTGGCCATCTCAATGATTGCCGTGCGCGTTTCCGGCAGCCAGCCCCACTGTGCCAGAACCGGTTCAGCAAGCGGTCCGCTGACCTGACTGCTCATCCATTCACCGTCGCAGGCGGCCAATACCGCTTCGATGGTGCCCTCCCCGCCATCGGCCATCGGGCACTCGACTAGTTCTGCGTCTGGCCAGACATCCCTCAGCCCGCGGGCAATGGCTTGGGCGACACTCTGGGCGCTGAGGCTGTCTTTGAAAGAGTCCGGGGCGATGACGATTTTCATATTGTTCTCCTTGTCTGAGGGCCGATCTTCGCACCGTGGGGCGACTTTACCGCCTTACGCATGCACAACAGGTGTCTCTCTCGGTTGTTCATACGAACAAAGCCGCGAAAGCCTCTTACCTGACCACCATCTGCGCGCCTGCCAGCTTAGGGGACTGATTTATTTACAGCGCTTCACCGTAAATCAATCTGTCCCCGCCCCCCAAAAGCCCTCACCTGGCCACCATCTGCGCGCCGAGGTACAGGCGCAAGAGATCTTCGGTCCGGTAGGGATCACAACCGGTCAGTTCGGTGATTTTCTCGAGCCGGTAACGCAGGCTGTTGCGATGGATGCCCAGCGCGTCGGCGCAGGCCTGGCTTTCGCCGCTGTAATCGAACCAGGCGCGCAGGGTGTCGAGCAACTGCGGGTTGTCGAGCAGGCGCTGAATCGGCTCGGCGATGCCTTCGGCCAACCAGTCGTGGCGGTTGCGCCAAAACAGCAGCGCGACGCGATGGCTGCCCAGACGCAGGAGTTTGACGGCCGGCCGCAGGTGGCGTGCGTATTCGAGCAGGTCGCGGGCGGCGGTGCACGCGGCGCGCAGGGAGGGGAGGTCTGACGATGGCTCGACGGTCGCCATGCGCTGAACGGGCCAGCCCTGCTCGTCGAACAGCTCCAGCAACAAGGCGTCGTCACGGTCCTTGCCCAGCGCGCGGCACCAATAAATCAGACCCGGCTCGCACGGCAGGCACCAGCTGTTGGCGTAGCGCCCCGACAGCCACGCACTCATCGCAGCGGCATAGGTCGCGTCTTCAGGCAGTTCGAGCAACACGGCCTGGCGCGGCAACTGCGGCTGCAGACCCAACTGTTCAGCTTCGGCGACCAAGTGGGCAGCGCTGTCGCCGAGCAACAACCGCGACAGCAAGTCTTCACTGCGCTGATGCCGCCACTGCTGATCAGCCTGCTGACGTCGATGCTCCATGAGCATCTCGGCGGTCATCTTCACCAGTTCCGCGTAGACCCGCACCTCATCCGGCTCGCCGGTGATACCGAGCACGCCGATCAGTTTCTGATCCAGCATCAACGGCAGATTCACCCCCGGGCGCACGCCGTCGAGCTGCCGCGCCGTGTGCGAATCGATCTCCACCACGCGGCTGTTGGCGAGGACCAGTTGCGCCCCCTCATGCCGGGTGTACAACCGCTCCACCTCGCCGCTGCCAATGATGATGCCCAGGTAATCCATGACATTGACGTTGCACGGCAAAATCGCCATCGCCCGGTCGACGATGTCCTGGGCGAGGGCGTGGTCAAGGGCGAACATGAGGGGTGGCTGCACAGCAAAGGGAATGAGGGTTCATACACATCAGGTCTTGTTTTTGTGGGTGGTGGGAGTCTGCCTGAATTTTTCCAAGACTTCTCGCGCCAGTCCTGAGTGCATCGATATCCAACAGCGAGAGGCCGTGGCAGAGTGCGACCGTACCTTTATGGCCCTATCGAGTAATGCCTATTTATGTTGAGAACTGCCATCAAAAAGCTGCACCGTGTCACCCTCCTCCTCTGCGCCATGACCCTTCAGGCCTGCGCCTCCGGCGAGCCGCCTTTGGGGCAGGCGAGTTTTGCCGAGTATCGCCAGCAGACCATTGACTGGACGCAGGGGAACCGCACCTTTCAGACGACCGATCACCCTGCCGAGATCGAATGGAATGCGCCTCGGGAATGGCGGCCAGAAGCGCCAGCCACTCGGGGGATTTTGTTGGTCCATGGCCTCGGCGACTCCCCCTGGTCGTTCAATGACGTCGGCGAAGCGCTCGCCGCGCAGGGGTTTCTGGTGCGCACGGTTTTGCTGCCGGGGCATGGCAGCAAGCCGGCGGACATGCTGGGGGTGACGCTCAAGCAGTGGCAGCAGGTGGTGCGCGAGCAGACGCAGCTTCTTGAGCTGGAGGTGCCGACGGTGTATATGGGCGGGTTTTCGACCGGGGCGAATCTGGTGCTGGATTACGCCTACGAGCACCCGAATATCGCTGGCCTGGTGCTGTTCTCTCCGGCCTTCAAACCTGCCAACACCTACGCCTGGGTTACTCAATACATCGGCTGGTTTCGCCCGTGGCTGGCGAAGCCGGATGATGGCGTGCGCCCGATGCAGACGCCGGTCCGCTACCTGAACGTGCCCACCAACGGTTTCGCCCAGTTCTATCGCAGCGCGCTGCTGGCGCAGAAGCATCTCGACAGAGGGGCCTACGACAAGCCGGTCTTCGTCGCCATCACCGAGCACGATTCGGTGCTGGACACCGCTTACGTGCTGGACACCTTCAACGCCCGCTTCACCCACCCCCTGAGCCGACTGATCTGGTACGGCAACGAACCGGCACCGGCGCAGAAAAACCTGAAGGTACTGGTGCGCAACGACTTCCTGCCCGAATACCGCATCGCCCGGTTCTCGCACATGGGGCTGATGTTTTCCCCGGCAAATCCGCTGTATGGGGTAAATGGCACTCAGCGAATATGCTGGAACGGCCAGTCATCCGCCGACATGCAAAAATGCCTGAATGGCGAGCCGGTGTGGTATTCCGATTGGGGCTATCGAGAGCTAGGCAAGGTCTTCGCGCGGCTGACGTTCAACCCGTATTTCGAGTGGCAGTCGGGGGTGATGATGGAGGTGCTGGCGTACCCATAGTGGGACCGCGCACGCTTCGTAGGACCGGCTTCAGCCGGGAAGAGGCCGGTGTGAGCGCCACACATTTCGAGCGATAAAGACCTTCACTCAACCGGCGCCAGCCGTTCTCGGCTGTTGCTCAGGTGCGTCCACATCGCGGCGCGGGCGGCGTCGGGGTCCTGGCGGCGGATGGCGGCGAGGATGGCTTCGTGTTCGAGGTTGGCCAGATACGCACTGTGGGTGAGGCTCGCGCCGGCCCGTTCGCTGGTGGCAATGCGGCTGCGCGGGATGACGGCGATGCCGAGGTTTTGCAGGATCTCCACGAAATAAGGATTGCCAGTCGCTTCGGCGATCAGCAGATGAAAGCGCCGGTCCGCTTCGACGCAGCTGTCTTCCTTGGCCAGCAGGTCCTGATAATCATCCAGCGCGGCGCGCATCGCCGTCAGCTGGGCCTGACTCCGGCGTTGCGCGGCCAGGGCGACGGCCTGGGTTTCCAGGCCCATGCGCAGCTCGATGATGTGCCGCACGCTGAACGCCGTCTCCACCTTCAGGTGCAGCCCGCTCTGCTCCGAACGCGCCAGCACGTAGGTGCCTTTGCCCTGATGGGTCTCGACCAGCCCGGACGCCTGCAATTTGGAAATCGCCTCACGCACCACCGTGCGGCTTACGCCGTGCTCGCGGACAATCTCGCTCTCGGACGGCAGTTTCGCGCCGGGCGCAATGGTGCCCATCAAAATCCGCTGACTCAGGTCGGTGACCAGGTCCGTCGCCAGGCTGTGTTGGCGTCGCTTGGGTGGCAAGGGTCCGGTGCTGTTCAAAAAAGGTCGTCCTATAAGTATTGAAATAACGACGGCTGCCAACGCCTGCCGTCCACTTGTATTTTCCTGACAGCCCAGGCTCGTCACTCGTATCAAACCACTCGCTGGAAACCCAAGGCGAAACGACCGGGGCCCTTGGAAACACAGCCACTCAGCACCCCATACGCACTCATCCAACTTGTCAGACAAGCGAGACTAGCCCGACGAAATACTTCCCGCAAGCCCCGCAAATACGGTTGCCAAGGCGATCATTACTTGTATGATGACTGGCAACAGGGCCTATACACCTTGTCACACACAACTTGCTTAATTACCCGCATAAAAATAATCAGTGGGAGTTACCAGAGTGAACACATCCTCATCACGGGCGGATGACGCCACCGATTCCGTCCTGCAATCGGCGGTCTCGAAAGTCAAACGACACATCCTGCCGCTGTTCGTCATCATGTTCATCGTCAACTACATCGACCGGGTCAACATCGGCTTCGTGCGTAGTCACATGGAACATGACCTGGGTATCGGCGCGGCCGCCTACGGCTTCGGTGCCGGCCTGTTCTTCATCGCGTATGCGATGTTTGAAGTCCCCTCCAACATCCTCCTGCAGAAAGTCGGCGCGCGCATCTGGCTGACCCGCATCATGCTGACCTGGGGCATCGTCGCGGCGTGCATGGCGTTCATCCAGACCGAAACCCACTTCTACATCCTGCGCTTCTTGCTGGGCGTGGCCGAAGCCGGGTTCTTCCCGGGCGTGATCTACTACTTCACGCGCTGGTTGCCCGGCGTCGAGCGTGGCAAGGCCATCGCCATCTTCCTCAGCGGCTCGGCCTTTGCGTCGGTGATCTCCGGCCCGCTCTCCGGCCTGCTGCTGCAGATCGACGCGCTGGGCTTCCACGGCTGGCAGTGGATGTACTTCATCGAAGGCATGTTCTCCGTCGGCCTGTGCTTCTTCGTCTGGTTCTGGCTTGACTCCAAACCCCACGACGCGAAATGGCTCACCGAGGCCGAGAAAGACGCGCTGGTCAACACCATCGACGCCGAGCAGAAAGCTCGCGAAGCGGCCAACCCGGTCAAGCTGTCCATCGGCAAACTGCTCAAGGACCCGCAGATCATCCTGTTCTGCCTGATGTACTTCTTCATCCAGCTGACGATCTACGCGGCGACGTTCTGGCTGCCGAGCATCATCAAGAAGATGGGCGATCTCACCGACTTCCAGGTCGGTCTGTTCAACTCGATCCCATGGTTCATCGCCATCGTCTGCATGTACGGTTTTGCCTCGCTGTCGGCCAAGTGGAAACACCAGCAGGCGTGGGTTGCCGTGGCCCTGTTGATCGCGGCGGCCGGAATGTTCATGTCGACCACGGGCGGTCCGGTGTTCGCCTTCGTCGCCATCTGCTTCGCGGCGATGGGCTTCAAATCGGCATCGTCGCTGTTCTGGCCGATTCCCCAGGGCTATCTGGATGCACGGATCGCCGCCGGCGTCATCGCGTTGATCAACTCGGTGGGCAACCTCGGCGGCTTCGTTGCGCCGACCACCTTCGGCATCCTTGAACAGCAGACCGGTTCGATCCAGGGCGGCCTTTATGGCCTGACCGTCACCTCGATCATCGCCGCCATTCTGGTGTTTACCGTGCGCACGACGCCCAAGCCCGGCGCGGTGCCGGTGGCCAAGGTCGACGTCACACCCAGCCACACTTGAGCCAAGCGCTTGGGCCCTGAGCTCTGAGCAATGAAGACCGTAAAGACAGCGCCCCCGCCGCGCTGGGTACTCACAAGGATTTAGACATGAACACACAGCATTCCGGCAGCACCCCCGTCATCACCGACATGCAGGTCATTCCGGTGGCCGGCCACGACGACATGCTGCTCAACCTCAGCGGCGCCCACGGTCCGTATTTCACCCGCAATATCGTCATCCTCAAGGACAACGCCGGCCACACCGGCGTGGGTGAAATCCCTGGCGGTGAGAAAATCCGCCAGACCCTAGAAGACGCCCGGTCCCTGGTGGTCGGCAGCAGCATCGGCAACTACCAGAAGATCCTCAACGACGTGCGCCGCACCTTCGCCGAGCGCGATGCCGGCGGTCGCGGCCTGCAGACCTTCGACCTGCGCATCACCATCCACGCGGTCACCGGCATTGAAGCTGCAGTGCTGGATCTGCTCGGTCAGCACCTTGAGGTGCCGGTCGCGGCGCTGCTCGGCGAGGGCCAGCAGCGTGACGAAGTGAAAATGCTCGGTTACCTGTTCTACGTCGGTGACCAGACAAAAACCAACCTGCCCTATCGCACCGAAGCCGACGCGGACAACGAGTGGTTTCGCGTCCGCCACGAAGAAGCCCTGACCCCGGAAGCCGTTGTGCGTCTGGCCGAGGCGGCTTATGCGCACTACGGTTTCGAGGACTTCAAGCTGAAGGGCGGCGTGCTCAGCGGCGATGCGGAAATCGAAGCGGTGACGGCGCTGGCCGAACGTTTTCCGAAAGCGCGCATCACCCTCGACCCGAACGGCGCCTGGTCACTGAAAGAAGCGGTGCGTCTGTGCCGCGATCAGCACAAGGTGCTGGCCTACGCCGAAGACCCCTGTGGCGTAGAGAACGGTTATTCGGGCCGCGAAGTGATGGCTGAATTCCGTCGCGCCACCGGCCTGCGTACCGCCACCAACATGATCGCCACCGACTGGCGCGAAATGGGCCATGCCATTCAGCTTCAATCAGTAGACATCCCCTTGGCCGACCCACACTTCTGGACCATGCAGGGTTCGGTGCGCGTCGCGCAGATGTGCAACGAATGGGGCCTGACCTGGGGCTCGCACTCCAACAACCACTTCGATATCTCCTTGGCGATGTTCACCCACGCGGCCGCCGCTGCACCGGGCAACATCACCGCCATCGACACTCACTGGATCTGGCAGGACGGCCAGCGCCTGACCAAGGCGCCGCTGCAGATCATCGGCGGCAGCGTTCAGGTGCCGAAGAAGCCGGGGCTGGGGGTCGAGATCGACATGGACCAGGTGGCCAAGGCCCACGAGCTGTACAAAGGCATGGGCCTCGGCGCGCGGGATGACAGCGTGGCGATGCAGTTTCTGGTGCCCAACTGGACGTTCAACAACAAGCAGCCGTGTCTGGTGCGCTGATTCAGTGATTTCAACCGGTCAACCTCCCACTGGACGGGCCGGTTAACAGATTCACCTAAACTGCCAAATGGCGACCGGCGCGTAACCCCTTGCGCGCCGTTTTTCTTCATCATCTGCTGTAGCGGCCGCGTGCTACTGTTCGCGCATCTCACTGCCGTGAATTCCTCTATGTCCCGCCTTGCCAAGACCCACCCCCGCCTGACCATCGCCACCCTTGTGGGCGTCGCTGCCGGTATCGCCAGCGCGTTCGTCGCCCCCGACATTTCAGTCATCAGCAAATGCCTGATCGGCTGGAACGTCGCCGGCTGGCTGTACATGGCGATGATCATGCGCCGCACCTTCAAATCCAGCGCGGAAGACGTGCGCCGGGTGGCCGAAATCGAGGACGAAAACGCCGGCGTGGTGCTGTTCGTTGTCTGCGTGGCGGCCATTGCCAGCCTGGCGGCGATCATCCTCGAGCTGGCCGGCATTCAGGACATGAAGGACGCCGATAAAGCGCTGCATTACGCCTTCACCGGCTTCACCATCCTCGGCTCATGGCTGCTGATCGGCGTGGTCTTCAGCCTGCACTACGCCCGGGTGTTCTACACCTGGAACGGCGACAAGCCGGCGTTGCGCTTTGCCGATGGCGAAGAGAACCCGGACTACTGGGACTTTCTGTATTTCTCCTTCACCTTGTGCGTTGCGGTGCAGACTTCCGACGTCGGCGTCGCCACGCGCGGCCTGCGCAAAGTGGTGCTGGCGCAGTCGCTGATCGGGTTTGTGTTCAACACCTCGATTCTGGGGTTCTCGATCAACATCGCGGCGGGGTTGTTTAACTGACATTCAGCGCAGGTACCGGCACCTTCACGAGCAAGCTCACTCCCACACACGGACTTCCAGACCGCCCCGCGCAGGCGTACTGTGAGCGCCACAAATCCAACATCGCTGCTGAACGAGGCCTCGCTCAATGACTCAGGATTCCGGGCTGAAGATTGCCGTACTCGACGACTGGCAATCGGTCGCTGAACACGTTGTGGACTGGGCCGTATTGCAGCGGATCGGCGAGGTCAGTTTTCTCCATGACTACCCGGCGGATACAAACGCGATGGTCGCCCGCCTCAAGGACTTTCAGATCCTCTGCGTGATGCGCGAGCGCACGGTTTTCGATGACGCCCTGCTCAGTCAGCTGCCGAACCTGAAACTGCTGGTGACCGGCGGCATGCGCAACGCGGCGCTGGACCTCAAGGCCGCCGCGCGCCTGGGCATCACCTTGGTCGGCACCGACAGCTATAAGTACGCGGCGCCTGAACTGACCTGGGCGCTGATCATGGGCGTGACCCGCAACCTGGTCGACGAAGCCAATTCCCTGCGCGCGGGCGGCTGGCAGATCGGCATCGGCAGCGACTTGTACGGCAGGACCCTGGGCATCGTCGGGCTGGGCAGCATCGGCCAGAAAATCGCCCGCTACGGCAAGGCTTTCGACATGAAGGTGATCGCCTGGAGCGAGAACCTCACCGCTGAACGGGCCGCCGAGCATGGCGTGACGTACGTCAGCAAGCAGGAACTGTTCGAGCAAGCGGACGTGGTCTCGGTGAACCTGGTGCTCAGCGAGCGCAGCCGCGGGCTGGTCGATGCCGATTCGCTAAACCGCATGAAGCCGACGGCGTATCTGGTGAACACCGCCCGCGGGCCGATCGTCGACGAGGACGCGCTGATCGAGGTGCTCAACCAGAATAAAATCGCTGGCGCCGCCCTGGACGTTTACAGCGTCGAGCCGTTGCCCGCCGATCACCCGTTTCGCACGTTGCCCAACGTCCTGGCCACACCCCACGTGGGCTACGTGACCGAGAACAACTACCGGATGTTTTTCAGCCAGATGATCGAGGACATTCAGGCCTGGCACGCCGGCGCGCCGATCCGCGTGTTGGCCTGACCGCGAACCGACTCATTGCCCCAAGACTCACTGCATCAAGGACTCAGATGATGACCACGCCGCTTTCCCGATTGCCCTCCGACCCACGCGCCGCGTTGCTGGTGATCGACATGCAATATGACTTCATGCCCGGCGGCGCGCTGGCCGTGGCCGAAGGCGATGCACTGGTGCCGTTGATCAACCGCCTCGGCGCGCAGTTTCGCAACGTGGTCATGGCCCAGGACTGGCACCCGCGCGGGCATGTGTCGTTTGCGTCGAGCCACGCCGGGCGCGCGCCGTTTGACAGCATCACCCTGCCCTACGGCGCGCAAACGCTGTGGCCCGATCACTGCGTGCAAGGCAGCCACGGTGCCCGGTTGCACGCCGACCTGGACATCACCCACGCACAGTTGATCCTGCGCAAGGGCTGCAACGCCGGCATCGACAGCTATTCCGCGTTTGTCGAAGCCGACCGCACCACGCGCACCGGGCTGGCCGGCTATCTGAGCGAGCGTGGCATCGACAGCGTGTTCGTGGTCGGCCTCGCCCTGGATTTCTGCGTGGCCTGGACCGCGCTGGACGCCAGGGCGGCGGGTTTCAACACCTGGGTGATCGCCGATGCGTGCAAGGCCATCGACCTGAACGGCTCGCTGGACCAGGCCTGGAAAGACATGGCCCTCGCGGGCGTCAACCGGATCGACAGTGCAGAGCTGACTGACTAGATGGCTCAATCCTGCCCTTCTGCAAAGCGCTTCAACCCTTCCCCCTCCATCCGGTAGCGCACCCACTCGTCCTGGGGCTCGGCGCCGATCGATTTATAGAAATCGATCGCCGGCTGGTTCCAGTCCAGCACGCTCCATTCCAGACGGCCGCAGCCGCTGTCGTGGGCGATCCGGGCCAGATGGCGCAGCAGCTTCTTGCCCGCGCCGACACCCCGCTGCGCGGCGGACACGTACAGATCCTCAAGGTACAGGCCCTTGCGACCCAGCCAGGTGGAGTAGCTCAGGAAGTACACGGCGAAACCGATGGGCTGGCCATCCAGCAGACAGATCAGCGCCTTGGCCGGAGAGGCTTCGTCGAACAGACTGCGCTCGATGTCGGCGACACTGGCCTTGACCTCGTGCTCGGCTTTTTCGTAGATCGCAAGCTCGGTGATGAAGCCCAGAATGACGGCGGCGTCGGCACGGGTGGCGTCGCGAATGTGAAGGGTCAAAAGAGGTTCTCCCACATCAATGAAAAGGCAGTCGCCGTTGGCGAACGACGGGTAACGGATTGTGTCTCAAGCAGCAGCGCCGCGCAGCAAGCATGTGCAAGCGAACCGTCGCCTCCCGAGCACTCTTGAACCGAGCACTCTCCCAAAGAACACGTTTCAACGTGCACTGACACCCAAAGGATCGCCATGGAACACGAACCAGACGGCAAGACCCCCGGCCTGACGCCGGAAGAAGAACGCGACATCGACGAAAACCAGCCGCCCCGGGCCGCCGTCCTTCACGAAACGATCCGCATGCAGGGCGATCAGGAGCTGGAGCGCAACGTCGCTGCGCTGTTCTGGTCGGCCCTCGCGGCCGGGCTTACCATGGGCCTGTCCCTGATGGCGATGGGGTTGTTGAACTCGCGACTGCCCGATGCGGAAGGCTTTAAAGTCATTGCCAGCCTCGGCTACAGCGCAGGGTTTCTGGCGGTGATTCTTGCTCGTCAGCAACTGTTCACCGAAAACACCCTGACTGCCGTGTTGCCAGTGATGAGCAAACCGACGCTGAACAATGTCGTGCGTCTGTTGCGGCTGTGGACCGTGGTGCTGGTGGGCAACCTGTGCGGCACGTTGCTGGTGGCCTACGTCATGCTGCATCTGCCGATCTTCGACACCAAGACCGATCAGGCCTTCCTCGAAATCGGCCGCAAGGTGATGGAGAACGACACCTGGCAAATGTTCTCCAAAGGCATCATTTCCGGCTGGATGATCGCCACCATGGTGTGGATGATCCCGTCCATGGAAAGCGCGAAGATCGGCATCATCGTGATGATCACCTACCTGATGGCGCTGGGGGATTTCACCCACATCGTCGTTGGCTCGGCTGAGGTGTCTTATCTGGTGTTCGCCGGCGAACTGCCGTGGAAGGATTTCTGGATGATCTTCGCCGGCCCGACACTGGCCGGTAACATCATCGGCGGCAGTTTCATCTTCGCGTTGATCAGCCATGCGCAGATCCGCAGCGAAGGCGAAACGCCGGACAAGAAAGGCAAGAAGAAAGCGCTGGACGAAAAGCTGAAGCAAGAGCTGGGTCAGCCCAAAGCAGAATCGGATCGCAAAGGCGCGTAAGGCAACTGTAGGAGTGACCGGGGTGGCGCTCCACCTTGCTCGCGAAGCGTCCGAGCAGACAAAACATGGTCGCCTGACGGAATGCATTCGCGAGCAAGCTCGCTCCCACTAATCGACAGCACGATCAGAATTCTCCAGCGTGCCCCCTCCCCTCGGCACCCTGGCTAGCACCAAAAAGTCCCTCATGCCCTTCTTAAATTATTTTTAAGAAATCCCGACTACGTTTAAAGGCAAAATGCAGACTTCTGTCCTCTCACGTGGCCCTGACCTCACATGACGCGAATTCTGACAATCGAAGACGATGCCGTCACCGCGAAGGAAATCGTTGCCGAACTGAGCAGCCACGGCCTGCAAGTGGACTGGGTCGACAACGGTCGCGAGGGCCTCGTCCGTGCGGTCAGCGGCGATTACGACCTGATCACCCTCGACCGCATGCTGCCGGAAGTCGACGGCCTGGCGATTGTCACCACCATGCGCGCCCTGGGCATTGCCACGCCCATTCTGATGATCAGCGCGCTGTCGGACGTCGATGAGCGGGTGCGAGGGCTGCGGGCCGGTGGCGATGATTACCTGTCCAAACCCTTCGCCTCCGATGAAATGGCCGCGCGCGTGGAAGTCCTGCTGCGCCGCAGCAATCCGGTGACCCAGGCCGAGACCATGCTCAAGGTCGCCGACCTCGAACTCAATCTCATCACCCGTGAGGCCAGCCGCGCCGGACAGCCGTTGAACCTGCTGCCGACCGAATACAAGCTGCTGGAATTCCTGATGCGCAACAGCGGGCAGATCATCACCCGCATGATGATTTTCGAAGAAGTCTGGGGTTATCACTTCGACCCGGGCACCAACCTGATCGACGTGCACATCGGTCGCTTGCGCAAGAAAATCGATCCCCCTACCCTGACGCCGCTGATACGTACCGTTCGAGGCTCAGGTTATGTCATTGCCGAACCCGTCTAAGGGCTGGCGCTCCTCCAGCAGCCGGCTGCTGGCGCTGTACAGTTTCCTGTTTGTGGCCTGGAGCAGCATCCTCATGGGGGTGCTGTACTGGGAAGTCACCAGTTACCTCAACACCCTCGCCCGCCACTCGTTGATGCAGCGCCAACAGTTGTTCTCGCGCTTTGAAGGCGCGCAGCTGGACGATGCGTTGCGCACCAGCGACAAATTCGACATGCGCTCGGTCGACGCCTACGGGCTGTTCGACAAGGACATGAAGCCCATCAGCGGCCCGATCCAGAGCATTCCCGACGGCCTCAAGCTGACCGGCGAAATCCAGGAACTGAACACCTGCATCGATTCCGACGACCCGGACCTGCCCAGCTCGGGCTGCGACGCCGTGGCAATCCATACGCTGGATGATCGCTGGCTGATTCTGGTGCGCGACAACGGTTCGCTGTTCGCTGTGACCACGCTGATCCTGCGCGCGCTGCTGTGGGGAATTTCGCTGACGATCATTCCGGGCATCGCCGGCTGGCACCTGCTGGGACGCCGGCCGCTCCAGCGCATCCGGGCAATCCAGGCCAGC
Source organism: Pseudomonas sp. W5-36 (assembly GCF_046540455.1). Lineage (NCBI taxonomy): Bacteria > Pseudomonadati > Pseudomonadota > Gammaproteobacteria > Pseudomonadales > Pseudomonadaceae > Pseudomonas > Pseudomonas sp. W5-36. Next base: position 110,427 of record NZ_JAXCIQ010000018.1, read on the forward strand.
GCCGAAGCGATCGTCACCGGCGACCTGGCGCGCCGCCTGCCGGTGTCTGACCGACGCGACGAACTGGACATGCTCGCCGACATCGTCAACGCCATGCTCGACCGCATCGAGCGCTTGATGAACGAGGTCAAGGGCGTCTGCGACAACATTGCTCACGACTTGCGCACCCCGCTCACCCGGCTGCGCGCGCAGCTTTATCGAATCCAGCAGCAGTCCCCGGAAGATTCGGCGCTGGGCGAGCAGATGGCCCAGGTGATCGCCGACGCCGACACACTGATGGCGCGCTTTCGCGGATTGCTGCGGATTTCCGAACTGGAAGATCACCAGCGGCGTTCGGCTTTCGGTCAGCTGGACCCGCAGCCGCTGTTGCAGGAGCTGCACGATTTCTACCTGCCGCTGGCCGAAGAAGGCCGTGTCTCGTTGCAGCTGAAAGTCGCCGAGCGCCTGCCGCCGATGGTGGGTGATCGGGCCCTGCTGTTCGAGGCGCTGTCGAACCTGCTGAGCAACTCGATCAAATTCACCCCGCCGGGCGGCCAAGTGCTGCTCATCGCCCGCGCCGAAGGTGACACCACGTTCATCGAAGTCCAGGACACCGGCCCCGGCATCCCCGACGCCGAACGCGAGGCGGTGTTCAAGCGCTTCTATCGCAGCGAAAACGGCAATCAGCAAAGCGGCTTTGGCCTGGGATTGTCCATCGTCGCCGCCATCGTCAACCTCCATGGCTTCAAACTGCGCATCGGCAGCAGCCCGTCCGGCGGCGCGAGCCTGGTGCTGGAATGCCGACGGGTGTTGGCGTTGGGGTAAAAAGACTGGGGCTGCAAGCTGCAAGCTGCAAGCAAAACGACAAAGCCGCCTCGAGGGCGGCTTTGTTAATTGGGGGCGGGGTTACATTTTCCGGGCTTGCTCGATGATCTTTTCCTGCCGCGCCCAGGCTTTCTCCATGACATCCAGATAAACCCGCTCCTTCTCCTCGAAGGTGGCGTTGCGGACGAAGTCGGAAAACGGCGTCGACTTCACTGTTTTGAGTTTTTGTGGAGTAGCCATTATTCGTACCTCCTGGAATTCAGCCTGCGTTCAAGCGATGCCCGATAATAGGTTTCGGGTATGTGGGTGTCAATTTGCTGGATGTTCTGCCGGTAAGACTTGGTAGAACCATCATGATTCTTGATAAAAACATCCGCGGTCACTGCATGGCCAAACTCGTATTTCAAACGGTTCACCACCTCCCGAGCCGCAAAGTATTGATCCACGAACCCCTGCATAGGGATGTTCCGGCCCTCCACTTTCTCGCGCGCCTGAACGAACTCCCAGGCTCTCTCGGGGTTTTGATAGACATAGAGCACCAACACGAACCGACCCCGCTTGAGCGAGCGCCGGATGTTGAGTGAAACCGTGTCGAAATTCGATGCCGTGCCGTCCAGCAGAAACGATTGCTGCAGCCGCAACGCCTCATCGTGAACGGCAGACACCAAAACAGAAACCGCTCGTTGAAACAGAGAAGAATTACTTCCCGTGTAGCCGGGCAATTCGGCGCGATAGGTATCCGGGTCGATCCGCAGCACTGATCCGCCGAATCGGCCGAGAAACTCCAGGGATGCTTCGGTTTTACCAACCCCGGGTGAGCCCGCCATAAACACCGATACAGGCGAATCCTCCGAAAGGTATATCGAAGGATCCGTCAGCCTCTTTGCAATCTCCTTCCTGTTCGCCTTGGCAAAAACAACAGCCTCTTCTGATATCCGTCGATCATCCGTATCCACAGTCACCCATCCCTTTATGAAGTCACGACAGTCCAGCGGCGCGCAGTATTCGCGAGCGGCTGGACTGCGCCTATCCGACGTCACAAAACGAAACAGGATGCGCTGGCGAGCATTCACAGATGTGGATTCGTGCACACTGCCACGCAGCAAACACGAATCCTGTGGGAGCGAGCTTGCTCGCGAATAGGCCGGTACAGCCGCTCATTATCCGGCAGCCTGAATGCCGTCTTCGTGAGCAAGGTAGGTCGCCACCCCGGTCACCCCCCACATGGATCAGGTGTGCCGCGTGACAGTGCGCGACATCACCCGAACCACAAAGCAGCTTCCCCATCACCCCGGCATACAGGTGAAATCCACGCTGTGCCCCAGGGATTTCCCTTTCGCATCCTCAAGCTTCACCCGGTATTCCTCGCCCAGGCTGGACTCCACCAGTTTGTAATGCTCGCCCGCCTGGAACTGGCTGAATTGGATACCGGTCTGGCAGTTCATCTCTCCGTTGTCGCCGCTGCGTTCGACGATCAGGTTGACGTCGAGGGTATGGGCGCCGGGTTTGACTTCGAAGAAGCGGCCGTCATTCAGGCGCTTGCCGTCCAGGTCCTCGGCCATCAGCACGTCGGCGGGCTGTTCCTGCAAGCTGATCCACGCCTCGCTCGGGTCGGCTTTTGGCATGGGACCGGCGCAGGCGGAGAGCAACGCGACCAGACTGAACATAGGAACCAGCAATATCGATTTGGCTTTCATGACACGACCTCGGCAGTTGAAAAAATCCCTGATGTGAAGGGTGGAATTTCGAGGGGCGCAGGGTGCGTGGGCCGCGGATGAACAACAAATGAATCCAGCATGAAAGCAACCTGCTCACCGCACTAACGTTTTGTTCATCTGGCTGAAAGCCGCGTGTTAGGTACGTCCACCAACACTGCGCCCATTCGAAATGGGAGGTTTACGGCATGCTCGGGCTGGTCAGGACTGCATTGCTAAAGCCGTACACGTTTATCGTGTTGGCGATTTTCATCTGTATTGTCGGGCCGATGGCGGCCCTTAAAACGCCCACCGATGTGTTTCCGGACATCGGCATTCCGGTGGTCGCGGTGGTCTGGCAATACGCCGGTCTGTCGCCGGACGCCATGGCCGGTCGGGTGATCTACACCTACGAGCGCTCGCTGAGCACGACGGTCAACGACATCGAACACATCGAGTCGCAGTCGCTGCCCGGCATGGGCATCGTCAAGATTTTCTTCCAGCCGGGCGTGGATATCCGCACCGCCAACGCGCAAGTGACCGCGGTCTCACAGACCGTGCTCAAGCAAATGCCGGCGGGCATCACGCCGCCGCTGATCCTCAACTACAGCGCCTCGACCGTGCCGATCCTGCAGATGGCCTTTTCCAGCCCGACGCTGTCGGAAGCGAAGATTCGCGACCTGGTGCAGAACAGCGTCCGCCTGCCCCTCAGCGCCGTGCCGGGGCTGGCGATGCCGACGCCCATGGGCGGCAAGCAGCGGCAGATCACCCTGGACCTCGACCCGCAGGCGCTGGCCGCCAAAGGCCTGTCCGCGCAAGACGTCGGCAACGCACTGGCCGCCGGCAACCAGATCATCCCGGTGGGCACGGCGAAGATGGGCAGCGACGAATACACTGTGCTGCTCAACAACAGCCCCAAGGCCATCGACGAACTCAATGACCTGCCGATCAAGACCGTCGACGGCGCGCTGATCACCATCGGCCAGGTGGCCCACGTGCGCGACGGTTCGCCGCCGCAGACCAATATCGTGCGCGTTGATGGCCGCCGCGCCGTGCTGATGCCGGCACTGAAGAACGGCAACATCTCGACCCTGTCCATCGTCGACAACATCCGCAACATGCTGCCGCTGATCAACGAGACCCTGCCGCCCGCCCTGAAAACTTCGTTGCTGGGCGATGCCTCGGTGTTCGTCAAAGCGTCGGTGGGGAGTGTGGCCCGGGAAGGCATCATCGCCGCCTTGCTGACCAGCGTGATGATTCTGCTGTTTCTCGGCAGCTGGCGCTCGACGCTGATCATCGCGGCGTCGATTCCCCTGGCGGTGCTCTCGGCCATCGCGCTGCTTTCCGTGACCGGACAAACCCTGAACGTGATGACCCTCGGCGGATTGGCGCTGGCGGTGGGGATTCTGGTGGACGACGCAACGGTGACCATCGAGAACATCAACTGGCACCTGGAGCAGGGCAAGGCGGTGAAGGACGCGATCATGGACGGTGCGCGGCAGATCGTCGGCCCCGCGTTCGTGTCGCTGCTGTGCATCTGCATCGTCTTCGTGCCGATGTTCATGCTGCAAGGGATCGCCGGTTATTTGTTCCGGCCGATGGCGCTGGCGGTGATCTTCGCCATGGCCAGCTCGTTCCTGCTGTCGCGCACCCTGGTGCCGACCCTGGCGATGTTTCTGCTCAAACCCCACGTGCTGGAAACCGGCCCGGGCCATCACCCGGAAGACCCGTTCATCAATCACCACGAAGGCGATCAGCATGGCCGACAAGGCAACCTGATCCTGCGCGGCGCGTTGAAGTTTCAGCAGGGTTTCGAGGCACGTTTCTCAACGATTCGCGACACCTACCACGGCCTTCTTGGGCTGGCATTGCAGCGGCGAAAAGCGTTTCTCCTCGGCTTTCTCGCCTGCGTGCTCGCCAGTTTTGCGCTGCTGCCCAGCCTGGGCGAAGACTTCTTCCCGGCCACCGACGCCGGCGCGCTGTCGATGCACGTGCGCCTGCCACTGGGCACGCGCATCGAAGAAAGCGCGGCGGCGTTCGACCGCATCGAGCAGCGCATCCGCGAGATCATCCCGGCGGATGAGCTGGACACGGTGATCGACAACATCGGCATCCCCCTGAGCGGCATCGACATGGCCTACAGCAGCAGCGGCACCATCGGACCGCAGGATGGCGACATTCAGGTCACCCTCAAGGCCGATCACGCGCCAACCGCCGATTACGTCAAACGCCTGCGCGAAGCCCTGCCGCAAAGCTTTCCCGGCAGCCAGTTCGCCTTCATGCCCGCCGACATCAGCAGCCAGATCCTCAACTTCGGCGCCCCGGCTCCGCTGGACCTGAACATCTCCGGCCCCAACGGCGACGCCAACCGCGCCTACGCACTGGAACTGCAGCGCCTTTTGCAACATGTGCCGGGCATCGCCGACCTGCGCATTCAGCAATCCACCGGTTACCCGTCGTTGCAGGTGAACGTCGATCGACTGCGGGCCAAGCAACTGGGGATCACCGAAAAAGACGTCACCACCAGCCTCGGCGCTTCCCTGGCCGGGACCTCCCAAGTGGCGCCGACGTACTGGCTGAACCCGAAAAACGGCGTCTCGTATTCGGTGGTCGCGGCGACACCGCAGTACCGTCTCGACAGCCTGCCGAGCCTCGAAGCCCTGCCGATTACCGGCAGCAACGGGCAGTCGCAGATTCTCGGCGGCCTGGCGACGATCAGCCGCGCCGACAGCCCGGCGGTGGTCACCCACTACAACATTCAGCCGACCCTGGACCTGTTCGCCAACGTGCAGGGCCGCGACCTCGGCGGCGTGGCGGCGGACATCCAGAAGGTCATCGACGAGACCGCGCACCTGCGGCCCAACGGCGCGACGGTCAGCCTGCACGGCCAGATCGACGCGTTGCATGAAGCCTTCAGCGGCCTGAGCCTCGGTCTGCTCGGCGCCGTGGTGCTGATCTACTTGCTCATCGTGGTCAACTTTCAATCGTGGATCGATCCGTTCGTGATCATCACCGCCCTCCCCGCCGCGCTGGCCGGCATCGTCTGGATGCTGTTCCTCAGCGGCACGTCGCTGTCGGTACCGGCGCTAACCGGGGCGATCCTCTGCATGGGCGTGGCCACCGCCAACTCGATTCTGGTGGTGAGTTTCTGCCGCGAGCGCCTTGCCGAACACGGCGATGCCCTGCTCGCCGCGATGGAGGCTGGCTACACGCGCTTCCGCCCGGTGTGCATGACCGCGCTGGCGATGATCATCGGCATGCTGCCGCTGGCGATTTCCCAGGAACAGAACGCGCCGCTCGGCCGTGCGGTGATCGGCGGCCTGATCCTCGCCACCACTGCCACCCTGCTGTTCGTGCCGGTGGTGTTCAGCCTCGTCCACCGCCACTCAAAACCCTTGCCTGCGAATGCCCTTGATGGAGAAACACCCCATGTCGTCTGAACACGCCCCTTCGCGCAAACGCCTGATGTTGCTCGGCATTGGCGGCCTGACCCTGGCGGCGCTGCTGGTCGCCAATGGCCTCGCCGCGCGCACCCGCGAGGCACACGCCGTCGACGCCTGGACCGAGCAGCAATCGGTGCCCGTTGTCAGCGTTGTCGTGCCGACCCAAAGCGCCCAAGGCAACACCCTGCGCCTGCCCGCGCGCCTCGAGGCCTGGAGCAATGCGGCGATCAACGCGCGGGTCAGCGGTTACCTGAAAGACTGGGACGCCGACATCGGCAGCCATGTGCAGGCCGGTCAGGTACTGGCCCACATCGACAGCCCCGAACTCGACCAGCAACTGGCTCAGGCCCGGGCGCGTCTGGCCCAGCAACACGCCAGCGCGCGCATCGCCCAGACCACGGCGGCACGCTGGCAGCACCTGCTGACAACCCATTCGGTGTCGCAACAGGTAGTGGATGAAAAAGTCTCCACCGCCGTCGCCGCCAATGCCGATGTGCAAGCGGCAAACGCCGACTATCAAAGGATCGTGGCGCTGGAGGATTACAAGACCATTCGCGCGCCGTTCAGTGGCACTGTCACCGCGCGCAATACCGACATCGGGCAGTTGATCAAAGCCGATGACGGCGGCGCCCGCCCGCTGTTCAGCCTCGCCGACACCCATCGCCTGCGGCTGTATGTGCCGATCCCGCAGAACTACGCCAGCGTGGTCCGCCCCGGCATGCAGGTTCAGCTAAGCGTGCCCGAGCATCCGGGGCAGACCTACAGGGCGACATTGCTGGGGGATTCCACGGCGGTGGATCCGCGCTCCGGCACCCTGCTGGCCCAGTTCATCGCCGACAACCCGGACGGCGCGCTGATGCCCGGCGACTACGCCGACGCCACGCTGCCGGTAAACAACGCCAGCGGCGGGCTGAGCATTCCGGCCAGCGCGCTGATCTTCCGCGCCAAAGGCACCCAGGTTGCCACCCTCGACCGCACCGGCCATGTGCACCTGCGCGACATCCACATCGCGATGGATCTGGGGGACCGGCTGATCATCGATCAAGGCCTCAAGCCGGCCGATCACGTCATCGATAACCCGCCCGATGCGCTGCGGGAGAACGATGCCGTGCAACTGGCGGACGCCGGAGGTAACCATGCGTACAAGGCTTGAAGCGCTGGCGCTGGCCGTCGCGGTGACGCTGCAGGGCTGTTCGCTCGCCCCCGTTTATCAGGCGCCGGCGGTTCAACTGCCCGCGCATTTCGCCGAGGACGCCGGCCCCTGGCATCCGGCGCAGCCTGCCGATACGGTGCAAGCCCAGTGGTGGGAGGCGTTCGAGGACGCGCAACTGAATGACCTGCAACAACGGCTGCTCAATGCCAACCCGGACCTGACCGCTGCGCTGGCCCACTACGACGCCGCGCTCGCGTATACCGGTCAGCTGCACGCGGGCCTGATGCCTCAGGTCAACGCCAGCCTGAGCCCGGTTCGTCAGCGGCAGTCGGATCGCCGGCCATTGCGCGGTGGCACGCAACCCTCGGTCTACGACAGCGACACCGCCGGTTTCAGCCTGAATTTCGACCCGGACCTGTGGGGCAAGATCCGCAACCAGGTGGCGGCCGGCGACGCCCAGGCCCAAGCCTCGGCGGACGATCTGGCGGTCGCGCGCCTGAGCCTGCAGCGCCAGTTGGCGACGCTGTATGTGCAGGTGCGCGGGCTGGACGCGCAAAGCCGCATCCTGCAGACCTCGCTGGACGATTACACCCAGGCCCTGCATCTGACCCGCGATCGCTACGAGGGGAAGATCGCGTCGGCACTGGACCTGACCCGTGCGCAAAGCCAGCTCGCCGAAGCCCGGGCGCAGCTCGATGACGTCAACGCCCAGCGCGACCTCAGCGAACACGCCATCGCCGAACTGGTGGGCGCGATGCCCGGAGACGTTCATCTGGCCCAGAACGCGCAAGCCCTGAAACTGCCCGGCATCCCCCACACTTTGCCCGGCAGCCTGCTGCAACAACGCCCCGACGTCGCCGCCGCAGAGCGCCGGGTGTTCGCCGCCAACGCCAACATCGGCGTGGCGAAAGCGGCGTGGTACCCGGACTTCAGCCTGACCGGCCTGCTCGGCGGGCAAACCCAGGGCAGCGGCAATCTGCTGGCGGCAGCCAATCGTTACTGGGCGCTGGGGCCGCTGGTCAACCTGCCGATTTTCGACGGCGGCCGCCGCAGCGCGAACGAGCGGCAAGCCAAGGCCGAATTCGAAGAAGCCGCCGCGCACTACCACAGCCAGGTGCTCAAGGCGGTGTGCGAGGTGGAAGACAATCTGGGTCAGCTGCGCGATCTGCAGCGTGAATCCGAAGACCAGCACGCCGCCGTCGACGCCGCACAAAGCGCCGAACAGATGGCGATGAGCAGCTACCAGGCCGGGGCCGCGAGTTACCTGGATGTAGTGACCGCGCAAACTGCGGCGCTTCAGGCACAACGGCGGTTGCAGGTGGTTGAGACCAGCAGATTGCAGGCCAGTGTCGGGCTGATGGCGGCGTTGGGTGGGGGGTGGAAAAGCGGGTGAGTTTGTCGGCGCCGGCGCTGATCTTCCCGCTGAAAGATCCCGGGACACGTGGGAGTGACCGGGGTGGCGCTCGATCCTGTTCACGAAGAGGCCGAGGCATTCAGCTACATTCTCTGCCGGCTGAAAGTGAGCCTTCGCGAGCAAGCTCGACTCCCACGGGATGGTGGTTCGGCTCGATATTTCGGCCAGTTCGGGGGACCTGTGGGAGTGAGCTTGCTCACGAAGGGGCCGGGGCATTCAGCCACTTTTCTGGTGACTGAAAGTGAGCCTTCGCGAGCAAGCTCGACTCCCACGGGATGGTGGTTCGGCTCGATATTTCGGCCAGTTCGGGGGACCTGTGGGAGTGAGCTTGCTCACGAAGGGGCCG
>NZ_JAXCIQ010000019.1:0-111158 GCF_046540455.1 Pseudomonas sp. W5-36
TGCTTCCTCGAACAGGCCTTATACATAGATGCAACCGGGTAGCAGTGTTCGAAAAGCAGGTTGAATGTGGGGGCGAGTCCATACATAGGACCGGCTTCAGCCGGGAAAGCGCCGGCAGCCACACCGCAGAGGTGATGTCGTTCAACCCGACGTATCTCAAGGTATAGCCGATCTCACAAATTAAATGCGCTGTCTTGGCGGACAGGATTCAATCCCCGAACGCCCCCACCAGCAACACCCCGTTCAGCACGATGATCAACAGCACGATGGCCCAGGCCAGGGTGGTCAGGATCGGCCCGGTCACGAAATCGCCCATCAGCTTGCGGTCGGACACGAAGCGCACCAGTGGCACGATGGCGAAGGGCAGTTGCATCGACAGGATGACCTGACTCAGCACCAGCAATTTGGCGGTGCCCTGGGCGCCGTAAATACTCGTCACCACAATCACCGGAATGATCGCCAGCCCCCGCGTCAGCAGGCGACGGATCCAGCCGGGCAGGCGCAGGCGCAGAAAACCCTCCATGACGATTTGCCCGGCCAGGGTCGCCGTGACGGTGGAATTGATCCCCGACGCCAGCAACGCCACACCGAACAGCATCGACGCCATGCCCACGCCCAGCATCGGCGAAAGCAAATGATAGGCCTGCTCGATTTCCACCACGTCCGTTTTGCCGGCCTTGTGAAACACCGTCGCCGCGGTGATCAGAATCGCCGCATTGACGAACAGCGCCAACGTCAGCGCGATGGTGCTGTCGGTCACCGCCCAGCGCAGGCCGATGCGTCGGCCTTCATCGGTGCGCGGGTAGGCGCGGGTCTGCACGATGGAGGAGTGCAGGTACAGGTTGTGCGGCATCACCGTGGCGCCAATGATGCCGATCGCCAGGTACAGCGCCTCGGGATTGGTCACCACCTCGGCCTTGGGGATGAAACCAGCAAACAGCTCCGCCAGATCAGGCTGGGCCAGCACCATCTGGATGGCGAAGCAGCCGAAGATGACCAGCAGCAGCGCGATCACGAACGCTTCAAGCGCCCGGAAGCCGCGGCCCATCAGCAGAAAAATCAGAAATACGTCGACCGCCGAAATCACTGCGCCCCAGATCAGTGGAATGCCGAACAGCAGATTCAGCGCGATGGCAGTGCCGATCACCTCGGCCAGATCGCAGGCGATGATCGCGATCTCGCAGGCAATCCACAGCCCGATGCACACCGGTCGGCTGCACCGTTCGCGGCAGGCCCGCGCCAGGTCCCATCCGGTGACGATGCCCAGCCGTGCCGACAGCGCTTGCAGGACGATGGCCATCAGGTTCGACAGCAGAATGACCGACAGCAGCAGGTAACCAAATTTGGAACCGCCGGCGATGTCGGTGGCCCAGTTGCCCGGGTCCATGTAGCCCACGGCGACCATATAGCCGGGGCCGGTGAATGCGAGGAGCCGCTTGAACCAGTTGCCGGTCTTGGGCACCGCGACACTGGCGCTGGGCATGCCCCCGCCGAGCATGTCGTCGCCGGGGCGGGCAGGGTGATCGATGGGCGGCATGGAAAGTCCCGGCGTTGAATATTGAATGATCAGAGGGGTCGGAAAGGCGCGGAACGCTGGCCCTGCCGCCCGGTGTCAGCGCGTGGTTACCGTCTGCCCGCAGGCCCGCCGTGGTGCTGCCCGACGGAGGGACTCAGCTGGACAGCGACGTCGCTGCCAGTGAGTTTAGATAATCCCCAAAGCCTTCTTTGCACCGGTAGTCTTTTCGTGCGCTGGTGGTGACGCTATTCGCGGAAATCCACGCGATCGACGCGCCGATGCGTTGCAGATCGGCGACCAGGTGCACGTCTTCGTGGGCGGCCAGCGCCTTGAAGCCGCCGGCGCGCTGATAGGCACTCGCGCTGACGCCCAGGTTCGCGCCGTGGATGTGCCGATGGTCATCCACTGGCCGGTACAGCGAATCATAGCGCTGGCGCACATGCTCGGGATGCCCGGACCAGTCGTCGACCTCGACGATGCCGCACACCGCGTCCACCTCCAGGCTGACCTGATGCGCCAGCCAGGCGTAGGGCACGACGCTGTCGGCATCGGTGAACGCCAGCCAGCGGGCGCCGCGTTCGAGCATCAGCCGCGCGCCTTCTGCGCGGGTCATGCCGACATTGCGGTAGGTGCACACGTGGGTGGTGATGCCGTGTACGGCCGCGACGCGGGCCGAGGCATCGGAGCAGTCATCCAGCATGATGAGGATTTCCACGGGCTCGCCGTGGAGGTCTTCGTGGACAGAAGCGGCGATCAGGGACTTGATGCAGTCGTCCAGGAAGTCTTCTTCGTTGTGTGCGGGGACAATGATTCCAATCATCGAAGTGTCTCGTCGCGGCACCTGCGCTGATCGCGGCGTCCTTCGATGTCGACCGAAGTGATGGAAATTTGGTTTCAAGTATTTTCGTTTAGCAGGACCATCGCCTCGCTTATCACGGGGTTAAGGCATGTCCCAGACGCAGCGACGCCGCTGATCAGCGGCGTCGATGGCTCTACGTGCGGCGAGACTTTACAGCCTGCCCATCTGGCTTCAGCCCGCCAGCAGCGCCTTGGCGATGGCCTCGTTGAACGCCGGCAGATCGTCGGGTGTGCGGGAAGTGATCAGGGTCCAGCCATTGGCCGGGCATTCCTTGACCTCGGCATCGACCCAGTTGGCCGCGCCAGCATTGACCAGGTCAGTGCGCACGCTTGGGTAGGAGGTCAGGGTTTTGCCTTCGATCACGCCGGCATCGATCAGCAGCCAAGGGCCGTGGCAGATCGACGCGACGGTCTTGCCGGCGTCGGCGAACGCTTTGACCAGCTTCTGTGCATCGCTGTCCTGGCGCAGGGTGTCGGCGTTGACCGTGCCGCCAGGAATGACCAGCGCATCGAAGTCAGCAGCAGACAAGCCGGCGAGCTTGGCGTCGGAGGTGACGACGGCGTCCTTGTCGGTGTCGTTCAGGAACAGTTGCGCAGTGCCGCCTTCAATCGAGGCGTGGGTGACCGCAGCACCTTGACCCTTCAACGCTTCCAGCGGCTTTAGCAGCTCGTCGCGCTCGATGCCGGTGTTGGACGTGATGATCAAAACCTTCTTGCCGTTCAGTTGATTGCTCATGCTTTCGCTTTCCTCTGAAATATAAGTGCTGAAGTTGAAAACGGCGCTTGCCATTGGCAAGCGGTGTCACGTTCAGAGGAAGGCGCAAAAGCAAAAGTTCAGCCCGATTGCACTGAAGGGTACCGGGGCGGTTATCAGTGTTTCAGGCCGCGCACCCGGATCTCGGGTGCGGCGAGCAGTGCCGTGCGACGAAACGGCGCACCACGATCCCCTCCATCATCACAGGCAATCGCGGACTGCGGTTTCCAGGGCATTGCGGCCGAAAGCCGACGACAACGGCGCGCGCTGATACAGGAAGACCCGGGTGTTGGGATTGCCTTTGTAGACTTCGAGGATTTCATCGGAGGCGATCTTGCCGGAGATCAGCAGTTTGTAGTGACCCTTGCTCTCGGTCATGGTCGTGCCGGGCTTGATCTGCTGCCACTTGGGGTAGATGCACTTGGCGTAGTCAGACGGCGTCTTGGCGGTGTCGAAATTGAACGACGGGTTGTTCGGCGTTGAACTGCAACCCGCCAGCACCGCGGCCAGGGTGCAACCCAGTAACGAGTACGGAAATAAACGGCGCATCAATTCATCCTGAATAAGAAAACGGAACCCATTCGGCAGGGTCGATGGGCGCCTATGTTGACCAGCAACCGTGCAAATGAAAAGCGCACGCCCTGAAATTTTTTACCCCCTGCTCAAGCCTCCGTTGCCCAGACGCCGTCGAGCCAGCGGGTCATTCATTCTGATGAGTGGCTTCACTCAGCCGTGCGCTGCTTTGTGCTCGTTACGTTTGCATGTTGCTCGTTCTATGAATAGAGTGAGCGGGAACGAGCATTAAGAAAACGTGAGCTCGTTCGTTAGTGCCTGATCGACGGAGAGCACATGTCACACGATGAACTGCAACGGGCTGCACGGTCAGTCTTGATGCCGGCGATCGCCGGACTCGCGCTGGATGAACCCGTGCGCCGGCATCTGCACGCCGGCGGCGTGTCGGTGCTGCTGGGCGAGACCCGCGACGAATACTTGGCGCGCAGCATGAGCTTCGAGCGTCGCCGGGAAGAAACCGACGGGCAATTTTCCGCGATCGCCAGGGAGGCGGCGGTGTGTGCGGCGGCGCCGGTGCTGATCGCCGTCGATCAGGAACTGGGCGGCATCCAGCGCCTGCACGGTCTGGTGCCCGGTATGCCGGCTTCCGCCGAACTGACCCACATGAGTACAAGAGACATCGAGTCGCGCTGCTATGAAATGGCCAGCTCGGCCCGGGTCATGGGCGTCAATCTGTTCCTGGCGCCGATTGTTGACGTGGTCACCGGGGCGAATCCCTGGCTGCACCAGCGCCACCTCGGCGCCGACCCTGCTGAGGTGGCGCGCATTGCCTGCGCCTTCATCCGCGGTGTGCAACGCGCGGGCGTGATTGCCACGGCCAAGCATTTTCCCGGTCACTACCAGGTCGAGCAGGACCCGGCGGTGGAGCGGGCTTTCGTCCCTGATGACGCCGCTGCCCTCAGCGACGGGCTGGACGTGTTCCGGCAGGTGATTGCGGCAGGCGTCGGCGCGATCATGCCCGGGCCGGCCGTGTTCCCGGCGCTGGACCCGCACCGGTCGGCCAGCACCTCGGCGGCGGTGATCGGCCTGCTGCGCGATGCACTGGGGTTCGGGGGACTGATCGTGTCCGACGATCTCGACGCCGTTTCTATCCTGCGCGGCAACAGCATCGCCGACACCGCCGTAGCGGCGCTGAACGCCGGCGCGCACCTGTTGCTCCTGTCGGCGGAAGCGGGGCTTGACGACATCGCGCGCGCCATCGTCGATGCAGTAATCAACGGAGGGCTGGATGCGCAAACCCTGCTTGCCGCCGCGCACACAGTTCGCGCCCAAGCCCACGCCTCCCGAGCCCAGGTGGATTCAGGCCTGTACGTCTCCTATCCGGTCTCAGGCGGTCATCTCACCCGACGCGTCATGATCTGAACAGCCGCTGCTCGCTGCCAACCACTTGCAGCTTATCGCTTGCCCCTCACCCCGTTTGTGCTCCCGGCCCGGGCGTTCTACTCTCGGCCACTCCGTACACTCAGAAGGAAAACCCGATGAGCTGGTCCGCCACGCAGTACTCCCTGTTCGAGCAGCAACGCACCCGACCGGTACGCGACCTCGTCGCCGCCATTCCCCTGACCTCGACGCGCACCGCCGTCGACCTCGGCTGCGGTCCCGGCAACTCAACCGAAGTGCTGGCCGAGCGCTTTCCGGAGGCCACGGTGACCGGGCTCGACAGTTCCGACGACATGCTCCGCGACGCCCGTCAGCGGCTGCCGGACATCGCATTCGAGCGGGCGGACATCGGCAACTGGAATCCGGCGCACACCTACGACGTAATCCTCGCCAACGCCTCGCTGCAATGGGTGCCTGACCACGCGTCGCTGTATCCACGGCTGGTTAGCCTGCTCAATCCAGGCGGTGTGCTGGCGGTGCAGACGCCGGACAACCTTGAGGAGCAGGCCCATCGTCTGGCGCGGGAGATCGCCGCGAGTGCGCAGTGGGCCGACAGGATCGGCGACGTCAAGCACCCCGATCGACACCCCGCCGCCTATTACTTCGAGCTGCTGAGGGCGCATTGCGCCGAGGTCGATGTCTGGCGCACCACGTATCACCATCCCCTCGCCGGTGGGCATGGGGCGGTGGTCGAGTGGTTCAAAGGCTCGGCGCTGCGGCCCTATCTGCAAAAGCTGGACGAAGCGGGTCAGCAGGCGTTTCTCGATGCGTACCTGCAGGCGATCAGTCAGGCCTACCCAGCGCAGGACGACGGCACGGTGCTGTTGCCGTTCCCGCGCCTGTTCATCGTGGCGACACGTTAAAGCGTGCGGCTCGCGTTAAGCCCCTGTGTTGCAAGCCGTGATCGATACCCCCCGTTTACTGATGGAGTGAGCATGAGCAACGACCCCGCCGAACTGGTCGCGCGCCTGATTCGCAATTTCAACGATGTGCCGCTGCAGCACGAGCGCCGCGACCCGCTGTACGAAAGCCAAGCCGCCCGCCTGGGCACCGACACCGCCGCGCAAAAGCTGGGTGCGTCGGTGGACATTGTCGCGCCGGGCAGGCGCTCGTGCCCTTATCACTTTCACTACGCCCAGGAAGAGATGTTCGTCATTCTGGTCGGGGAGGGCACCTTGCGCGTTGCGGGTGAAATGCTGCCGATCCGCAGCGGCGATGTGATCTTCATCCCGCCCGGTCCGGAGTATCCCCATCAGATCATCAACACCTCCGATGCGCCGCTGAAGTATTTGTCCATCAGCACGCGGGAGACGCCCGAAGTGTGCGAATACCCGGACTCCGGCAAGTATCAGGCGATGGTCACCCTCAATGGGGCACGCGCGTTTGCAGCCGTGCAGCGACCTGATGCCACGCTGGATTACTGGGAAGGCGAGCCTTGATTCACGGTTCGAAAATTCGCCCATGATTCATTCGGTTATAACCATAGAACGTCTCGATCTAGGCTCGATATAAGAAAAGCAGCGGTGCTTAGAGCAAAAATCGCTATTCTGCCCGCCGGCTTTCAAATGTGCAGTCAGGCAGAGCAATGGATTTTGGCAACGCAGGTTTCGTCGTCGCAGGGCTGGTGGTCGGTTTTATCGTCGGCATGACGGGGGTGGGCGGTGGATCGCTGATGACCCCGATCCTGCTGTGGTTCGGCATCAACCCCGCCACGGCGGTGGGCACCGACCTGCTGTACGCCGCCATCACCAAAAGCGGTGGCGTGCTGGTTCACAAAAAGAACGACAACATCGACTGGGGCATCACCGGCTGGCTGACCCTGGGCAGCGTGCCGGCCGCCGGGCTGACGCTGTGGTTTTTGAGCAGCCTGCACACGGCGCCGGACGCGATGAATTCGGTGATCAAACAGGCGCTGGGCGTGGTGCTGCTATTGACCGCCCTGGCGATCTTTTTCAAGAAGCGTCTGCTGGCATTCGCCCAGCGCCACGCGGGTGATCGCTACCGCCTCAGCACCCGAAACCTGAACGGGCTGACGGTGCTGACCGGCGTCATCCTTGGCACCATGGTCGCGCTCACGTCCATTGGCGCTGGCGCGCTCGGCACGGTGGCGCTGTTTCTGCTTTATCCCTTTCTCGAGACCCGTCGCCTGGTCGGCACCGAAATCGCCCACGCCGTTCCCCTGACCCTCATTGCCGGCATCGGTCACGCCAGCATGGGCAACATGAATTGGTCAATGCTGGGTTACCTGCTGATGGGCTCGCTGCCAGGCATCTACATCGGCAGCCACCTGACCGGTCGCATCCCCGACCCCGTCCTGCGTCCGTGTCTGGCGCTGATGCTGTTGGCGATCGGCTACAAGTTGGCGTTCTGAACGCTGGGTAGATGGACCTGCTGCGCTGCCACGTGTGGACGCGACCGGGTAGGCGCTCGACCTTGCTCGCGAAGGATTGGGAACATCCGCCAGCCCTTCAGCGGCCGGGATGCCGTCTTCGTGAGCACGCTCACTGCCGCAGGGTATGTGCTCGCTGCACGCTAGGCCGGCGCCCCCACGCCTGAGCTCACTCCTTCTCTGCGCCCCAATAACGCTGCATCTCGATGAACAGAAACGACGCGGTCCATGTAATCAGCACCAGCCCCGTCAACGCCTCCAGCCCCGTCAGGTATTTCAGGTGTCCGTTGGGCGTGATGTCGCCAAAGCCGATGGTGGTGTAGGTGGTGAACGAGAAGTAGACCGAGTCCATGAAGCTGCCATCGAAGTTTCCGGTCAGACTTCCCAATGAATCAGACCGGTTCATCAGGTAGTAGCCCAAGGCAAAGATCCACACCTCCACCGCGTGAGCGACCAGCGCACCCAGCACGCCGATGACCACCCGGAAACGGTGTTGCAGTCCTAGCCTCGGCATGAGCTGGTTGAGGCGAATCAGGCATTCGTAATGCACCATCACCGCTGTGGTGATGATCACGATGTTGATGAGCGTGACGGCAAACATGGCGCTCTCCCCAATCAAAGCGTCATGGGGCCTTCGCCGCCGGTGATGAGGGTGCGCAGCCGTTCGAGGTCGAGGATTTCCACCGCGCGCGCCGAGACACTGACGATTCCCTGACTGCGCAGCGAGCCGATGGCGCGGCAGATCGTCTCCAGGCGCATGCCCAGATAACCGCCGATGTCCTCCCGGCTCATGCGCAACACAAAGGCAGTGCCGGAGTAGCCCCGGTTCGCCATGCGGCAGGAAAGATCGAGCAAAAAGGCGGCCATGCGTTCCTCGGCATTGAGCTGACCCATCATCAGCAGCATCTCGTGGTCCCGCACGATCTCCAGGCTGAGCGCCCGGTTGAGGTTGCGCTGCAGCGAAGGCAACTCGCGCGCCAGCCGCTCCAGCTGACTGAAGTGGATGGGACAGACTTCGCTGTCCTCCAGGGCCATGGCGTCGCATTCATGACGATCATTGCTGATCGCATCGCAGCCCAGCAGCTCTCCGGACATGGGGAACCCGATCAGCCGCTCACGCCCATCCCGTGACGTAATGGTCGTTTTGAAATAGCCCGAGCGCACCGCATAGAGTGAGCGCAGGGGATCGCCGGCGCGGTACAGCACCGCGCCTTTTTTGATCTTCAGCCGTTGCGGGATGATGGTGGACAAGCGATCGGTGTCATGCACGCTCATCCCAAGGGACAGGCAGAGCTCGCCGACGTTGAAGAGCGCGCACTCTGCGTTGAGGAACGAGCCGGGAACGGCAGCCAGATGGGCGGTCATGTGCATCTCCTTGAGTGACCCAGCATAGGCGCCTGCGCTGCACAGTGACAGCGGCCATTGTGGAGGTGGATGAGCGGGGAGGGCTGACTGCGACCTTCTTGATCCAGATCAATACCAGGCCACTTCAGGCGCGCACACTGGCGGTCGGTTGATTCACTTCAGCCACCGCCCAACCCATCGCGATCATGGGAGGCTCATGAGGCTGCCCCATGACTGATCATTCGCGCCCGTCACTGCTGGTGCTGAACGTAGGTTCTTCCAGCGTCAAGTTTTCCCTTTACGACGCCACCGATGCCCCTGCGCAAGACCCCTGCCTGGGTCACGGCAGTTTCGAGGTACACCGGGACACCGAGCGCCTGATCTTCCGCCACGCCGACGGAACCCGGCAAAACGCGCAATGGCCACGCACCGACGGCCCGGCGGATAGCGGCACGTTGCGGAACATGATGGGCTGGATAGAGCAACACACCGAAGGGCACCTCTGTGCGGCGGCCCATCGGGTGGTTCACGGCGGCGATCGCACGCTCACGGGCGCCCGGGTGGATCCGGCCCTCATGGGCGAGCTGCAGGCGCTCATTCCCATGGCGCCCCTGCATCAGCCGCGGTGCCTGGCGCCGATTCACTATCTGGCGCGCGAGCACGGCGGCCTGGCGCAATATGCCTGCTTCGACACGGCCTTCCACCACACCCTCGATCCGCTGGAGACCTCATTCGGGCTGCCCCGCGCGATGACCGAACAGGGCCTGCGTCGCTACGGTTTTCACGGGCTGTCCTACGAATACATTGCCGGTGTCCTTCCCGAATACGATGAGCGCGCAGCGAAGGGCCGCACGATTGTGGCGCACCTGGGCAACGGGGCCAGCCTGTGCGCCCTGCATAACCGGGTCAGTCGGGCCACGACGATGGGCTTCAGCACGCTGGACGGTTTGTTGATGGGCACGCGTCCCGGTCGGCTCGACCCCGGCGTGTTGCTGTACCTGATGCGCGAGCGCGGCATGGACGCCGAAGCCCTCGAAGACCTGCTCTATCACCAGTGCGGTTTATTGGGCGTTTCCGGTGGTATCGCCAGTGACATGCGCGAACTGGCTGACAGCACCGCGCCAGCGGCAGCCCAAGCAATCGCGTTATTCGTGCGCAGCGTCGTGCGAGAGATCGGCGCCATGACGGCGGTCCTTGGCGGCCTCGATGCGCTGATCCTGACCGGCGGCATCGGCGAAAACTCGGCGCCGGTTCGCAACGCGATTCTTGACGGCTGCGCATGGCTTGGCCTGCAGCACTCGTCCTCACCCGACACGCCACAAGGCGCCTGCCTGTCGCTGCCCGACAGCAAGGTTTGCGCCTGGACCCTCCCGACCGACGAAAACGCTGTTATCGCCCGCCACGCCCTCAAGCTGTTGCACAGCGGCGCCTGAATCGACCAGTGCGCATTTGCGCGCCACACCTTTTGCGTATCGCCCCCAGTGGAGTCGCCATGTACAGCTTCAACCCGTCACTCTCCAGCGTCGATGAAACCCACGTCAGCCGCGGGTCCTGGATGGAGCCCGACACCTCGTCAGGCCCCCTGGCCCCCGAGTTGCTCACGCGCCTGCACCACTACTGGAACGCCGCGAATTACCTGTGCGTCGGCCAGATCTATCTGAAGGCCAACCCACTCTTGCGTGAACCGCTGCTGGCCGAGCACATCAAGCCCAGGCTGCTGGGGCACTGGGGGACGTCGGTCGGGCAAAACTTTATCTACGTGCACCTGAACCGGCTGATCAGTGAGCGACGCACTGAAACCCTCTTTATTTCCGGGCCCGGCCATGGCGGTCCGACCATGAACGCCTGCGCCTGGCTCGAAGGCACCTACAGCGAAGTGCACCCCGACATCACCGCAGATGAAGCCGGCATGTTGCGTTTCTTTCGCAGTTTCTCCACTCCCGGCGGCATTCCCAGCCACTGCGGCCCGCATACGCCTAACTCCCTCCACGAGGGTGGCGAGCTGGGCTATTCGCTGATGCATGCCTTTGGCGCGGTGTTCGACAACCCTTCATTGCTGGTGGCCTGTGTGATTGGCGACGGTGAGGCTGAAACCTGTCCGCTGGAAGGCAGCTGGAAAAGCGTGCACTTCCTCGACCCACGCCGTGATGGTGCGGTGCTGCCGATTCTGCATCTCAACGGCTACAAGATTTCCGGGCCGACGGTCGAGGCACGGCTTGCCGACGACGATCTGCTCGAGCTTTACCGAGGCCGGGGGTATCAGCCGATTATCGTCGCGGGCAATGACCTGCCGGGCATGCACCAGCGCTTCGCCGCCGCGCTCAATCGCTGTGACGACATCATCTGTGAGATCCAGGCCGCGGCCAGAGAGGGCGGCGGAGCCGTACGCGCGCGATGGCCCATGATTATTCTGCGCAGCCCCAAAGGCTGGACCGGCCCCAAGGTCGTCGACGGGCTGCCGGTCGAGGGCACGTTCCGCGCCCATCAGGTTCCCCTCGCCAACGTCGCCGGCAACCCCGAGCACCTCCAGCAACTGGAAGACTGGATGCGCAGCTACGAACCCCAGACTCTGTTCGATGAACAGGGGCGCCTGGCGCCAGGACTTCAAGCCCTGACACCGCCACCGGCGCTGCGCATGGGTGCGATCCCTTACGTGAACGGTGGCCGCATGCTGGTGGCGCTGGACCTGCCGAACTTTGCCGAATACGGGCTTGAGGTGCCTGGCCCGGGCCAGGTCATCGCCGAAGCGCCGCGCAAGCTGGGCGAGTACCTGCGCGACGTGATGCGCAACAACCCGCGCAACTTCCGCGTATTCGGGCCGGACGAGACCAACTCCAACCGGCTCAATGCGGTGTTCGAAGCGAGCAACCGGACGGCCGCCGGGCCGTGTCTGGACATTGACGACCATCTGGCCTCCGACGGGCGTGTGATGGAAGTGCTGAGCGAGCACCTGTGCGAGGGCTGGCTCGAAGGGTACCTGCTCACCGGGCGCCACGGCATGTGGTCAACCTACGAAGCGTTCGCGCAAGTGGTCGATTCCATGGTCACGCAACACGCCAAGTGGTTGCAGCAGAGCCGTGAGTTTGCCTGGCGCCGGCCGCTGGCCTCGCTCAACATCCTGATCAGCAGTCACGCCTGGCGCAACGACCACAATGGCTTCAGTCATCAGTCCACGGGGTTCGTCGACAACGTGCTGCAGCGTCGTTCGGATGTGGTTCGCGTGTACTACCCGCCGGACTCCAACTGCCTGGTCAATGTCTTCGACCACTGCCTGCGCAGTCGCAACTACGTGAACGTCGTGACCTGTGGCAAGCAGCCGGATTTCCAGTGGCTGGACTTCGATGCGGCGCTCAGGCACTGCTCCCAAGGCGCATCGATCTGGTCCTTTGCCAGCAGCGATGAAGGGGCGCCGGACGTGGTGCTCGGTTGTGCGGGGGATGTGCCCACCACCGAGGCAGTGGCGGCCGCCTGGTTGCTGCAAAAGCATGTGCCCGGCATCCGCGTGAGGCTGGTGAACGTGGTCGATCTCGGCATCCTGAGCGCCCCCGAGGATCGGCCCCATGGCATGGATCACGCCTCCTTCGAAGCCCTGTTTACCCGCGATACGCCGGTGATGTTCGCCTTTCATGGCTCGACCTGGGTCATTCACTCGATGGTCCACGGCCGCGCCAACGAAGCCCGTTTTCATGTGCGCGGCTTCAGCGACCGAGGCACCACCACCACGCCTTTTGACATGGTGGTGCTCAACCGCATGAGCCGTTATCACCTGGCGATCGACGCCTTGAGCCACGTCCCGCATCTGCGCGCCCACAGCCTTGATGCCGTGCACTTCTTCGAGAGCCAGTTGCGCAAACACGATGCCTGGATTCGGGAGCACTTCGAGGACATGCCGGAGATCAGGAACTGGCGCTGGACGGATGATTTCAGTGACTCCGATGCACCGCCGCCACTGGCCAAGGGGCATGTCCGCGGGCAGACCTTCACGGACGCGTGATCCATCAACCTTTTAGCTGCAACGGAAGGCCGAGCACATGAACAGACTCAAAATCGTCGCCAGCCCCGAGGCACGCCGTTGCTTCAACACCTCCCGCGAGGTGGTGGAGTTTGGCGCGACCGACCTGACCGATGTCGCGGCGGTCGTTCTCACCGCCCAGGACTGGCGCGAGGGTCGGGTCGACGGTGTCTGCCGGTCCGGGTTCGACATACCGGTGTTTTTTGCCGTGGCCAAAGACGACGAGCTGACCCGGGAAGCCATTCTCGACGTAGAAAAGGTGCTGCTGCAAATCAGCGGCGTGTTCGACCTCGGCGTCGACAACGCCGAGTTCTACGGCCACAAGCTCGAGCGGGCGGCCACGCAGTACGAGGAGGCATTGCTGCCGCCGTTCTTCGGTGCGCTCAAACACTATGTCGAGCGGGGCAACACCACCTTCGCCTGTCCGGGGCATCAGGGCGGGCAGTTCTTTCGCAAACATCCGTCGGGCCGGCAGTTCTTCGATTTCTTCGGGGAGACGTTGTTTCGCGCGGATCGCTGCAACGCCGACATCGAAATGGGCGACCTGCTGATTCACGAGGGCGCGCCCCTTGAAGCGCAGAAACGCGCGGCGAAGGTCTACAACGCCGACAAAACCTACTTCGTTCTCAATGGCACCTCGACGTCCAACAAGGTAGTGACCCAGGCGTTGCTGACCCCTGGCGATGTGGTGCTGTTCGACAGAAACAACCACAAATCCATTCATCAGGGCGCGCTGTTTCAGGCCGGTGCGACGCCGCTGTACCTTGAAACGGCACGCAACTCCTATGGCTTGATCGGCGGCATTGATTCGCACTGTTTTGAAGAAGGCTATTTGCGTGAGCAACTGAGCCTCGTCGCACCTGCCAAGGCCGATGAGGCGAGGCCGTTCCGCCTCGCAATCATTCAGCTGGGCACCTACGACGGCACGGTGTGCAATGCGCGGCAGATCGTCGATCGCATCGGCCACTTGTGCGATTACATCCTGTTCGATTCGGCGTGGCTGGGGTACGAGCAATTCATCCCGATGATGAAGGACTGCTCGCCCTTGTTGTTGGAGCTGGGCCCTGACGATCCGGGGATCTTCGTCACGCAGTCCATCCACAAGCAGCAGGCCGGGTTTTCCCAGGCCTCGCAGATCCACAAGAAGGACCGTCACATCAAAGGGCAGGCGCGCTACTGCAATCACCTGCGCCTGAACAATTCGTTTATGTCCCAGGCCTCGACCAGCCCTTTCTACCCGCTGTTTGC
This sequence comes from Pseudomonas sp. W5-36, assembly GCF_046540455.1. Taxonomy (NCBI): domain Bacteria; kingdom Pseudomonadati; phylum Pseudomonadota; class Gammaproteobacteria; order Pseudomonadales; family Pseudomonadaceae; genus Pseudomonas; species Pseudomonas sp. W5-36. The sequence continues at coordinate 14,075 of NZ_JAXCIQ010000019.1, forward strand.
CTGTCTGGATGTCAACGCGCGCATGCACAGCGGACGCAGCGGCCATCGGTTGTGGGACGAGTGCGTGCGGGCCGGCATCGAGGCGCGCAAGCTGATGATGGACAATTGCACGCTGATCAAACCCTTTGTGCCGCCGACCATCGACGGTCGCTATTGGCAGGACTATCCGACGGACGAGATTGCCCGTGACCTGCGGTTTTTCCGTTTTCACCCGGACGAACGCTGGCACGCGTTCGAGGGGTATACGGAAAACCAGTACTTCATCGACCCGTGCAAACTGTTGTTCACCACCCCGGGAATTGATGCCGTGAGCGGGCAATACACTGACTTCGGCATCCATGCCGGCGTGCTGGCGACGTTCCTGCGCCAGTTCGAGATCGTCCCTGAAAAGAACGACCTGAATACCATTCTGTTTCTGCTGACCCCGGCCGAAGGCAAGGCAAAGATGGAGCATCTGGTGGCGCAAATCGGCCGCTTCGAGCGGTTCATCAAGGACGATGCGCCGATGGCCGACGTGCTGCCCGGGCTCTACAACGCCCATCAGGTCCGCTACCGCGACTACAGCATCCGCCAGCTGTGTCAGGAAATGCATTCCCTCTACGCCCGGCACGACGTGAAGCAGCTGCAGAAGGCAATGTTCCGCAAAGCGAGCATGCCCGTGGTGGCGATGGATCCCCGTGAAGCCAATCTGGAATTTGTGCGCGGCAAGGTCGAGCTGATTGCGCTGGAAGAGGCCCGCGGCCGGGTGGCAGCGGAAGGCGCATTGCCGTATCCACCGGGGGTCTTGTGCGTGGTGCCCGGCGAGGTCTGGGACGGCGCGGTGCTGGCGTATTTTCTCGCCCTGCAAGACGCGATCAACCAGTTCCCGGGCTTCAATCCAGAGCTTCAGGGTGTGTACCTGCGCACCGAAGACGACGGCCGCATCCGTGCCTACGGGCATGTGCTCCAGCAGTGAGCGCCGCGATTCCCGTCCCCCGAACTTAACCGGTCCCAACCAGAGGAAGACGCCATGAAAGGCAAAATGAAAGCGGCAGTGGTTGAAGCATTCGGCAGCCCGCTGGTACTCCGCGAGTGGGACATCCCCACGCCAGGCCCCGGGCAGATTCTGATCAAGACCGAAGCGTGCGGGGTTTGTCACACCGACTTGCACGCGGCAAGGGGCGACTGGCCGGTCAAGCCGTCGTTGCCATTCATTCCCGGCCATGAAGGCATCGGCATCGTCGTCGCCTTGGGCGCGGGCGTGACCCGCGTGGGCGAGGGGGATCGCGTGGGTGTGCCGTGGCTGTATTCAGCCTGCAGCCACTGCGAGTATTGCCTGAGCGCATGGGAAACCGTGTGCGCCAGCGCCGAGTTCGGTGGTTACACCCGCAATGGCGGGTTCGCCGAATACATCCTCGCTGACCCTGAATACGTCGCACGCATTCCCGCCGGGCTTGCGCCCCACGAAGCCGCGCCGATCATCTGCGCCGGGGTGACGACTTACAAGGGCATCAAGGAGGCCGATGTCAGACCGGGTCAGTGGATCGTGATTTCAGGGATTGGCGGTCTAGGGCACTTGGCCGTGCAGTACGCCAAAGCCATGGGCCTGCGCGTGTGTGCGGTGGACGTCGACGACGGCAAACTGGCCCATGCCACTCAGTTGGGCGCGGACGCGGCGGTGAATGTCCGCCACGGCGATCCGGTGCAAGCCGTCAGGGACGTCACCGATGGCGGGGCCCATGGCGTGCTGATCACCGCGCCTTCGCTGGCGGCCTTCAAGCAAGGGGTAGGCATGACGCGCAAATGTGGCACGTGTGTGCTGGTAGGACTGCCACCGGGCGAGTTTCCACTGTCGCTGTTTGAGGTGGTCGCCAACTGCATCACCGTGCGCGGCTCGTTCGTCGGCACTCGGCAGGACATGGCTGAAGCACTGGCGTTCGCCGCCGAAGGCAAGGTCAAGGCCGACATCGACCTGAGGCCGTTGGCCGAGATCAATCAGGTGTTCAGGGAGCTTGAAGACGGCGAAGTGAAATCCAGGATCGTGATCGACTTTCGCGGGTGATTGACCCGGCCTGTTCCCGGCTGAAGCCGGTCCTACTGTGCATCGCATGCAGTCAGTGGGATTGGCGTTGGCGCTGACTCGTAGGACCGGCTTTAGCCGGGAAGGCGCCGGTGGGCACGCCGCAAAATTCAGGTTGCTCACACTGGCCTCTTCCCGGCTAAAGCCGGTCCTACTGAGCATCGCATGCAGCCAGTAGTATTGGCGTTGACGCTGACTCATAGGACCGGCTTTAGCCAGGAAGGCGCCGGTGGGCACGCCGCAAAATTCAGGTTGCTTACACTGGCCTGTTCCCGGCTGAAGCCGGTCCCACTCATGCACCGTATGCATCCAGCAAGAACCCGCAAGCATCACCCGCAGCTAGATCAATTACCCGAGTGAAAGGGAATCTGCTGGCGTGGCGCGTCGGGTGTGGTGTGGGGCTGGCCGACCATTTCGTCGTAGACCACCGGGTGGACGATAAACAGTTTCACTTCCTGGGTGGACGACAGGCATTTGCGCGCTTCGTCGATCGACGCCACGTGCAGCACCTTGCCATCGGGGCTGGTGACCGCATTGGACTTGCCGTCCATGAGCGCATGAATAACATAGGAGCCACCTTCGACCGAGACCAGATTGACCTCGGTGACTTCTCCGGCCTTGACGTGTTTGCTGAGCTTGTCCAGATCCATTACGGCACCTTAATGTCGCCCGCGGGCGTTGTCTGTTCCATGGATTGATGCGAAACCGTCGAAGCGGCCTGCCTGTATTGGAAGAGGATGGCGGTGCCAAGTTCAACGCAAAAACGGGGAGGGGGACGAGGAGGCGTTGCCGGGGATTTTCCAGAAGAGTGCCGGCACAGAAGAGAGGGCGCCGGCACCGGGAAACCTGCCGCCACCTGCCAACACCATCAGCAGGCAGCGGCCGGAATTCATGACATCAGCAATCAGCAGAGCTTGTCGATGACGCGCAGGCCTGGCGCTTTCTGCACGGCGCCCCATTCACTGCTCAGGGTTTCCAGCACCTGGCCAAGGAACTGCTTGTCCGCGGCGGCCTTCTTGCCGACATAGCCGTGGCCTTTGCGGTACATCTTCAGCCGGGCACGCATATGCGGGTGCTGATTCTCGAATTGCTCTTCCTCGGTGCAGGCACCCAGGCCGTCCATGTGCACGTTGCCTTCCTCGCACACCCAGAGGATGTGGCTATCAAGGGAATCCTTGCGTGCGGCGAACAGTCGAGCCAATTGATCAATGGTAGGTTGGTTGTTCAGATTCATGGTTGTTACCCCTTTTTGACCACTGGTTAATCTATCGAGTGAGTTCAAACGCAATGGCGAATCGTCCGTCGACTCGCGCTCCTTCCATATGCTGACAAGCAAGGTCCGTCGGTACACAGAGCCGGTGCCGGGCCGCACGTGTGTAGGCATTGATAAGAGCAGAGGAGGAAGGTCGGACCCGGGGGAGAAACGGCGGACGCCTTGGGGACACGGGCGACTGAGTGGTCGACCACAAGTGTCATGAGGACGTGTCGCCGGCGCTCGGCCTGGTGGGTCGATCTTGCCGGTTCGGCTTCATCAATCTGCCTTGTGGGCAGCACACATCCAGAGGTTGTTCGACGGCTGTATCGAACGGGCCCGGAATACTTTTGCCAGCTCTCCCGATCGGGGAGACGCCTGCACTATGCAGTCGGCAAAAGGCCTCGTCAATGGTTTTGTAGTGATTATTTTGGAGCACTACAAGATTTGTAGTTTCAGAACACGAAGGTCGATTCGTGACTACAAAGTCAATGAATCCGGGGGGCACAGCGCAGGGGCAAAACGCAGAAGGCAAAACGCAGAAGGCAAAACGCAAAACTGGGTGCCTGAAACGACACTTGCCCGCGACCGGGTCAGGCAGCCGTTGTTTCCGGCTGGCCGACCCCATCGCGGGCAAGCGTGTCGCTATGAATCCAGACGCGAGTACTTACGCCTGTGGAGCCTTTTGCAGTTCAAACAGCAACAGCGAACGCGGTGTGACCGTGTACTCGCTGCCGAACTCGAACTGATCCTTGCCATCGATCTCCGGCTGATTGGTGTCAATCAGGCTGGTCCAGTTGAGGCCTTCCGGCACTTCCGGCAGCGTGAAGTTGACGCCGTCGTGGTGCGAGTTGACCAGCAGCAGCAGCGTGGCTTCAGAGCCGCGACGACGGATACCGGTTTCCTGCGCGCGGCCATCCATTAGCATGCCCAGGCAGCGCCCATTTGGGTCTTCCCACTGCTCGATGCTCATCTCTTCACCGCTAGGCGACAGCCAGGTCACGTCCTTGACGCCCAGTGCATCGTTGTAATCGCCTACCAGGAAGCGGCTACGACGCAGGATCGGGTACGACTGACGCAGCTTGATCAGACGCTTGACGAACGCCAGCAGGGCCTTACCGTCTTCGTCCAGATCCCAGTTGACCCAGCCGATCTCGCTGTCCTGGCAATAGGCGTTGTTGTTGCCGTGCTGGGTGCGGGCGAACTCGTCACCGGCGACCACCATCGGCGTGCCCTGGGCCAGCAGCAGCGTCGAGAAGAAGTTACGCATCTGACGCAGGCGCAGTGCGTTGATTTCCGGATCGTCGGTCGGGCCTTCGACGCCACAGTTCCACGAACGGTTGTCGTTGCTGCCGTCCTGGTTGTTCTCGTCGTTGTCTTCGTTGTGCTTGTCGTTGTACGACACCAGGTCGTGCAGCGTGAAGCCGTCGTGGGCGGTGATGAAGTTCACCGACGCGTACGGCCGGCGGCCACGCTGGTTGAACAGGTTGCCCGACGCGGTCATGCGGTTTGCGAAGTCTGCCAGCTGGCCTTCGTCGCCTTTCCAGAACGCACGGATGTTGTCGCGGAATTTGTCGTTCCACTCCGCCCAGCCCGGCGCGAAGTTGCCGACCTGGTAGCCGCCTGGACCGCAGTCCCATGGCTCGGCGATCAGTTTCACCGACCGCAGCACCGGATCCTGGCGGCAGGCCACGAGGAAGCTGTGGCGTTCGCTGAAACCGTCGTGGTAGCGGCCGAGGATGGTGGCCAGGTCGAAACGGAAACCGTCGACGTGCATTTCGGTCGCCCAGTAACGCAGCGAGTCGGTGACCATCTGCAGAACGCACGGGTGGCTCAGGTCGAGGGTGTTGCCGGTGCCGGAATCGTTGATGTAGTAACGCTTGTCATCCGGCATCAGGCGGTAGTAGGAAGCGTTGTCGATACCGCGCATGGACAGGGTCGGGCCGCGCTCGTTGCCTTCAGCGGTGTGGTTGTAGACCACATCCAGAATCACTTCCAGGTTGGCATGGTGCATGTGCGCAACCATTTCCTTGAACTCGGAAATTTTGCCGTGGGCCAGGTAGCGCGGGTCCGGTGCGAAGAACGCCAGGGTGTTGTAACCCCAGTAGTTGGTCATGCCCTTTTCCAGCAAGTGCTGGTCGTTGACGAAGGCGTGGATCGGCAGCAATTCGATCGAGGTGACGCCTAGACCTTTAATGTGCTTGATCACGTCATCGACCATCAGGCCGGCGAAGGTGCCTTTGACTTCATCGGGCACGGAAGGGTGACGCATGGTGAAACCGCGGGTGTGGGTCTCGTAGAAAATCGTCTTGTCCCACGGCACGTCGACGCGCTGCTCGCGGCCCCAGGTGTAGGCAGGGTCGATGACCTTGCACTTGGGCACGAAGGGCGCGCTGTCACGCTCGTCGAAGCTCAGGTCGTCGTCCGGGTGACCGATGGTGTAACCGAACAGTGCCTCGGACCACTTCAGCTCGCCGACCAATTGCTTGGCGTACGGGTCGATCAGCAGTTTGTTGTGGTTGAAACGGTGGCCGTTCTTCGGATCGTACGGACCGTAGACGCGGTAACCGTAGACCTGACCCGGGTGGGCGTCGGGCAGGTAACCGTGATAAATCTCGTCGGTGTATTCCGGGAGCTCGATACGCTCAAGCTCCACTTCGCCGGCGGAGTCGAACAGGCACAGCTCGACCTTGGTGGCGTTGGCGGAAAAGATGGCGAAGTTGACGCCAAGGCCGTCCCAGCTGGCGCCCAGCGGGAAGGGCAGGCCTTCACGGATGCGCGAAGCCGTGACTTCGGGGCTGCCAGCGTTGCCGGATTCATTCTGTGTAGCGGCGTTCTTATCTTGCGTGCTCATGTGTATTCCTGACGTTCGAATGAGTTCCTGAAGGCGAACAAAGCCGTGGCCTCAGTCCATGACTGCGCCATCGATGCAACAGGGTGGGTGCAACAGGGTGGTGCGACTGAATCAAAACTACCGCAGGGACACGACCGTTTTGCGACGATCCCTGCGGCAGGGGTACTGGCTTTGCGACGATGACGCGTTACGCCTGGGAATCAGGGCGTAGGTGGCTTCGCTGCGGCGGGCTTCTTCGCAGAAGACTTGGCGGCAGGTTTGGCCGGTTTGGCGGAAGCGTCAGCAGCGCTTGCTGAAGCTTTTGGCTTGGCAGCAGGCTTGGCCGGCGCTTTTGCCGCTGGCTTCGGTGCAGGCTTGGCGTCTGCCTTTGCATCAGCACTGGCCGGCTTGTCTGCAGGTTTGGATGCAGACTTCGCAGCAGGTTTGGCCGCAGCTTTAGCAGCGGGGTTGGCGGCAGCAGCCTTGGGCTCCGCTTTGCCGTCAAGCTTGGACTTCGCCGTCTTCGCAGCAGCCGGTTTTTTAGGCGACTTCGCCTCGGCGGCGGCCAACTTGCTAGCCATTTCCCAGTGGCGGGCGTCTTGCCCATGTGGCTTGCCTTCCGTTTCCCAGATCTGGTGGGCAAGCTCGCTGATTCTTTTATCGTCGGCACTCATCTCGACACTCCCGGTATCACAAGGTTTGTATAAGCAGGTTTACAGAAATTTCCTTGAGCGCTGCGCTGAGCAACAGTTCCTTGCTGGATGTGACTGTAGCCTGTGAAAAAAGTCCCTTCCAATTTGGATGTGAATCAGCGAACGGCAGGTTGATTCGTGTATCGCCCCAATTTGCTGCACTGATGAATGGAGTTTGCGCAGTGCCCAATAGTTCAGCCGGCAAGCGCGGAACCACAACAATAGCCCGCATCTCCTTCGTTACCCGGGCAAAAGCCACGACGTGATCGGCTTTTTCCCCGACCACTTCCAGCGGTTGATATTCGCCTTCACTGAACAGAGCGGGGTACTGGTTGCGCAGGCTAAGCACCTGAGCAATCAACGCCTGCTTGATCCGGCCGTCGTGCCACTGGTTCAACAGCTCGGTGACCGGCACGGACGCCTGCAACGCTTGTTCGCGAGCGGGGTAATCCACCGGACGGCGGTTGTCCGGATCCACCAGGCTGAAGTCCCAGAACTCGGTGCCCTGATACAGATCAGGCACACCGGGCGCTGTCATTCGCAGCAAAGTTTGCGCCAGACTGTTGAGCGCGCCGGCGGTCGCGATGCGATTGGCCGTGGCACCAATGGATTGGCGCAGTGCCAGACCGTCGGCGCTGAGCAGCACGTGCTCCAGAAACTCGCGGCAAGCGGTCTCGTAGGCTTCGTTGGGAGCGCTCCAGCTGCTGTGCAGTTTGGCTTCACGCAGGGCCTTTTCCTGCCACTGAGTCAGGCGCTTTGCGTAGGCTTCGAAGGCCGGCTCACCTTCGAGATCCAGCGGCCAGCTGCCGATGATCGCTTGATACAGCATCAGCTCGTCACCGGGGCTGATGTGGGTGTCGCCGGTCTTGAGCGGTGCCGAAAGCTGCTGCCAGCGTTCGACCTGTTCGGCGTACCAGGGCGCCAGTTCACTGAGCACGGCCAGACGGGTGCGAGTGTCTTCGCCGCGCTTGTGGTCGTGGGTCGCGGTGGTCAGCAGGTTGTTCGGAAAGCTCTTGTGACGCTCGATCGAGACCTGATGAAAAGCCTCTACCGGTGCACTGAAATGTTGCGGGTGGAAGCCCACGTCATTGCGCGACAGCAACACGGCGGAGCGGTAGAACGAGGTGTCTTCCACCGACTTGGCGGCCACTGGCGAGGTCAGCTGCTGGAAACGGTTGCCGGCCTTGCGGCGCATTTCGCGCAATGGGCCCGTCGGGTAGTCACGCAGCTTCTCGCCACCCAGCCACAACTTGAGCGAGTCCAGCACCGGCCAGTCGCCTTCGCTGAGCATCTCGCGCGCGCCATCCATGGCCTGCTGGAAGAAACGCTCGTCTTCGGCAGAACGGCCGCAAGCGGTGAGGTAAGTGCGGTAGACCGGGAAGTTACTGACCAGCGCCAGCAGCGCCCGGCGGATGGCGCCAAGGGTCATGTCGCGGGTCATCACGTCACTGCGCGACACCTGCAGCAACGCCTGGGCCAGGTTCTCGAAATCACCGGCCAGTGTGCCGTGAAGGATCAGGTCGCGAGCTTCCAGGACTTCCTTGTTGAAGTCGGCCGTGCGTCCGCTGAGGCGGCTCCACAGCTCGCCCAATACCGCTTCACCCTTGGGATCATGCTGCAGGAGCGACACCTGGTTCATGAATTCATAACCGGTGGTGCCATCGGTATTCCAGTCGGTGCGCAGTTGCTCGTCGGAACCGAGGATCTTTTCGACGAAAATCGGCAGACGGTCCAGCTCGGTGCCTGCCGGGCGCCGTTTCATCAGGCTGTCGACGCGACGGCGCAGCTTGCGGCAATAGCCGCGCGGGTCGGCCAGGCCATCGATGTGGTCGATGCGCAGACCATCCACGAGGCCTTCAGCGATCAGTTCGAAGATCTTGCCGTGGGTCGCCTCGAATACCTGCGAGCGCTCGACCTTCAGGCCGCCCAGCTCGTTGATGTCGAAGAAACGCCGCCAGTTGATGTCGTCGCCTGCGGTGCGCCAGCTGGCCAGTCGATAGTCCTGCTGCTCAAGCAAACGGTGCAGGCGATCGAAGCCCTCCGGCGTGGTGGAGTCGAACTGCGCCAGGCCTTCTTCAACGGCCTTGACCAACTCGGGCTTGGCCTTGACCGCCTCGGCCAGTTCCGCCTTGGCCTGGCGCGCACGCTCATAGGCCTGCGGATAGTGGTCGAGTTCGGCAAAGCGCTGGGCCAGTTCGTCCAGCTCGGGACGTTTCGCAGCCTTCAACAGCGGCGCATACGTAGCCGGATTGATCGGGAAGAGATGCTGGTAGTGCTCGGCGTGGAAGCTGCCGTTTTCTGCATCAAACCGCAGCGGCACTTCGCCGTTCTGCAACACGGTGCCGTAGTCAGTGCTCAGGAACGGCAGCAACAGTTGGCCCTTGAGCAGCGGGTCCGGGGAATTCCACTGGATGTCGAAGAATTTGGCATACGGGCTGCGTTGACCCCATTCCAGCAGGTCAAGCCACCACGGGTTGTCATTGCCACCGACCGCCATGTGGTTGGAGACGATGTCGAGAATCAGGCCCATGCCGTTCTCGCGCAGCGCCGCGACGAAGCGCAGCAACGCAGGCTCACCGCCCAGCTCGGGGTTGATCACCCGTGGGTCGACCACGTCGTAGCCGTGCATGGAACCGGCGCGGGCTTTCAGCAACGGCGAGGCATAAATGTGGCTGATGCCCAGGCTAGCGAAGTACGGCACCAGCTTAGTGGCGTCGTCCAGCGTGAAGTCTTTGTGGAACTGCAAACGCTGGGTGGCGCGCAGGGATTTAAGAGGGGTACTCATTTTTGATCACGCTCCGCGGCTTGTTTACGTGCCGCTGCCAGAATTTCAAGGCGTCGCGCTGCATCGGCGTTGTCCAGCAGTGAACCGCTGTCGCCGTTGAGCCGACGTCGCCAATTGGGATGACTGTCGATAGTGCCGGGGAAGTTCGCCTGCTCCTCGATACCGAGGGCGTCCTCGATCGGGAGCAACACCAACGGAGCCGGGGTGTGGCCGAGGTAAGCGATGCTGTGGTCGATGATGTCGGCGGCGCTGATGTCGTCACCGCCGCTTGGCAGCGTGTAGTTCTGCTTGAGTGCCTTGACCAGCCCCTGGCGTTCACGCTCGCGGCTGTCACGCATCTTCTGCTCGGCTTCGTCGTCGACAAACCCGAGGGTCTTGTTCCACTGGATGTCCAGCTCGCTCAGCCAACCGGTGAGGGTAGGGAGGTCATGGGTGCTGGTGGTCGCCAGTGCATCTCTGGACCATTTGGTGATCGGCTTGAACGTCGCATCATCCTGTTCGAACAACAGCACGCGCATGCCGAGGATTTCACGCTCGGACAGTTTTTCGTGCAGGCCTTCAGGCACGGTGCCGAGGTCTTCGCCGAGAACGATCGCTTCGTGCCGCCAGGATTCCAGGCTCAACAAACGCAGCATGTCGTCCAGCGGGTAGTTCAGGTAAGCACCTTCACTGGCAGGCGACCCCATCGGCACGACCCACAGGCGCTGCAGACCCATCACGTGGTCAATGCGCAGGCCGCCGACGTGGGCGAAATTGGCGCGGAGCATTTCAATGAACGCCTGGAAGCCGTTGCGCTTAAGGCCCGTCGGCGAGAACGCCGAGATGCCCCAGCTCTGGCCCGAGCGATTGAGAATGTCCGGCGGGGCGCCGACGGTCAGCGCGGAAAGCAGCTCGTCCTGACGGCTCCAGGCCTGACTGCCGGCACCGTCGGCACCCACGGCCAGATCGCCGATCAAGCCGACGCTCATGCCGCTCGAACGCGCCGCGGTCTGCGCGCGCTCAAGGCCGCGAGCGATCAGCCACTGGGCGAACGCGTGGAAGCCGATCTCTTTCTCATGCTTGGCGGCGAAGGCGTCGAGGGCGGGGTTCTTCGGATCTTTGTACTGCTCCGGCCATTCATGCCAGTTGCCGCCGATGCCCAGTTCATCGCCGGCATCACGCAAGGCCTCAAAGCGGCAGTGGTTTTCCAGCGCTTCACCGCCTGCGCGGCGGAAGCTGTTGAAGTCCTCGCGGAAAGGGTGATCGCTGCCCGTGAAGCCGGCATACAGCTCGCGGAACAGTGTCCATTTGGCCTTTGCCGCGGCCGGCCAGTCGATCAGCTGAAGCCCTTCGAGGCGCTTGAATTCCTCGGCCAGGCCAGCCTTCTCGATCGCGACTTCAACCGCACGGTCTCCCAGAATGGTCCCGGGCGCTGCGTACAGCGCGTTGAGGAACAACCGGCTGGACGGCGAATAGGGGCTGTAGCGCTCGCTGTCGTTGGAAAACATCGCGTGAACCGGGCTGATGGCCACGGCCGAGGCGCCACGTGCGCCGGCATCGCGAACGAAAGCTTCCAGCCCCTGGGTGTCGCCGATACCGCCATCACCGTCGCGACGCAGGTAGTACAGCTGCGTGGTCAGGCCCCAGTCGCGGGCGATGGAGTCGTTGCTGGCCATGGTCAGGCTGTAGCAGGTCTTCGGCGCAACGGCGATGGTCAACTGCTGACCATCCACTTCCAGCTGGTGATAGCCGACGGCGGCCAACCCTGGCAGGGCGGCCTTGTCGGTCAGCTTTGCTTCGAGCAGCGAGCCGTCCTCCAGCGTCAGCTTGAACGCGGTGGCTGGCGCGAACCAGCTCGACAGGTCCAGATCCTTGCCATGGTCGACGGTCATCAAAGGTGGCGGGGTGGCCGGCTGGCTTTCTTCGTTCAGGCGTTTGAGGCTGGCTTCGACGTCTTCTTCTGTCTCGGCGGGGTACCCCAGACCGCCGAGGACCTTGCGCAGGACCTCGGGGCTCACGTGTTGCGGTTTGGCGTTGGCGTCCTTCCAGTCAACCGACAGGCCCGCCTGGGCCGCCAGTGTTTCCAGTTGCTCATTGCTCATCCTGTTCCTCCACAACATCACTCGATTTCAGGCTGACAATGGCCGTGTATGGATTGAGGGTGGCGGATGGGGAAAGTTCTGCGGACTTGGCGTGGGACTGATGAAGCACTCTGTAGCCGCTGTAATCATCGGTGTCGACCGCCTCGGTGCCGAGGTTCAGGTCGATGCGCAGCTCGCTGCCGTCGCCCAGTGTCCAGCGTGCGCTGACGGCTTTGTCGCCCAGCTCTTTCACGCCAAGGGAGCTGGCGCCGTGCAGGCGAGGGAACAGTTCGGTCTTGCGAATGTGCAGCAACGTTTTGTAGAGCTCAAGCCAGTTGCGATGGTCCTGACCCTTGTCGGTTTCCAGCAGCAGCGCATCGAACGCCGGGCGCGAGGCTTCGAAGGTCTTCAGCGCGTTGGGATCGGGGATCTGTTCGCGCTTGGCCGGGTCCTTGAACGCGGCAAAATCCTTGAACTCGCCACGACGGCCTTCGCGCACGGCGTCCGCCAGCTCGTCATGGAAGTCGGTGAAGAACAGGAACGGTTCGCTCGCGCCCCATTCATCGCCCATGAACATCAGCGGCACCATCGGTGACAGCAGCAACAGTGCGGTCGCCGCCTGCAGTGCTTGCGGCGGGCTCAGCTGGACCAGCCGCTCGCCGAAGGCACGGTTGCCGATCTGGTCGTGGTTCTGCAAGAACAGCACGAAGGAGGTCGGCGGCAGGTGGCCGCTGGGTTCGCCCCGGGCGTGACCATGGCGGGTGGATTCGCCTTGATAGACAAAGCCTTCACCCAGCAGACGGGCAAGCTTCTGCGTGGGCTTCTCGGCGAAGTCGGTGTAGTACGCGTCCGTCTCGCCGGTCAGCAGGACGTGCAGCGTGTTGTGGCCGTCATCGTTCCACTGGGCGTCGTAGCCCTGATCCATGCGCCCGGCTTCGTTGAACTCGTTTTCCAGGGTCAGCCAGACGTGACGTTCGGACGGGATTGCATCGCGTACGTGTTTGGCCAGGTCTTGCAGGAAGGTCGGGTCTTCGATGGCGTGCACAGCGTCGAAGCGCAGGCCGTCGAACCGATAGTCCTGCAGCCACATCATGGTGTTGTGGATGAAGAAGTCGTGCACCTCACGGCGGCGGAAATCGATCGCGTCGCCCCACGGGGTCTTCTTGTCGCTGCGGAAGAAGTGCTTGGCGTAGGCGCCGAGGTAATTGCCGTCCGGGCCGAAGTGGTTGTAGACCACGTCGAGAATGACCGCCAGGCCCAGACCGTGGGCGGTGTCGATCAAGTGCTTGAGCTGGTCGGGCGTGCCGTAGGAGGACTGGGCAGCATAAGGCAGCACGCCGTCGTAGCCCCAGTTACGGTTCCCCGGGAACTGCGCGATAGGCATCAGCTCGATAGCGGTGATGCCGGTATCGACCAAGTGCTGGAGGTGCTTTTCAACGCCCTCATAGCCACCCAGTGCACCGACGTGCAGCTCGTAGATGACGGCCTCGTGCCAGGGCCGGCCTTGCCACTCAGTGTTTTCCCACTGATAGGCGGCCTGGTCGACAACGATGCTGTAACCATGCACGTCGCCGTCCTGCGCCCGGGAAGCCGGGTCAGGAACAGTGAGGTTGTTTTGTGCATCGAGGGTGACGTTGTAGCGATAGCGTGTGCCGGCAACACACTCGGTGTCGAGAACGAACCAGCCGTCCTGCTCTGGCTGAAGGGCCTGGGCAGGCCCGTTTTCGAATTCGACGCTGACGTTTTTGGCATCCGGTGCCCAGAGGGCAAACTGGGTGTGTTGTTGATCCAGCATGACGGCGCCGTGGCGCCAGTTTTGATCCGTGCGCGAAGGCATCCGTAATTCCTTGATCATTGAGTTATCAGTAGTGCAGTACCGCGACCGCATTCTTTTTCAGCAGCTCCTGGTACAGATCAGCGTAGGGTTCTACCGCTTTGTGCCAATCGAACGGAGCGGCCATGGCGCGGCAGCGCATGGCGTTGAGCAACAGCGGGCTTTCGAAGACCTTGAAGGCGCGGGTCAGGGCGTCGGTGTAGCTTTCGACGGTGGATTCGTCGAACAGAAAGCCGGTGCAGCCGTCTTCAATGGTGTCCGCCAGGCCGCCCGTGCGACGTGCGACCGGCAGCGAGCCGAAGCGCTGTGCGTACATCTGGCTAAGGCCGCAAGGCTCATAGCGGGAAGGCATCAGCAGAAAGTCACTGCCGGCGAACATGCGACGTGCGTCGGTTTCGTTAAAGCCCACCCGGACGCTGACCTGACCCGGGAAACGGGCGGCGAGGTCGCGCATGGCGTCTTCTTCTTCAGGCTCGCCACGGCCGATGATCGCGATCTGGCCGCCGTTGTTGACGATGTGCTCGGCCACGCCAATGGTCAGGTCCAGACCCTTTTGGTAAACCAGACGGGAGACCACGGCGAACAGTGGGCCAGTGGACGGCTCCAGTTCGAACAGCTCGCGCACGTAGTCAGCGTTGATTTCCTTGCGGGTCCACTCATTCGGGGCGAAGCGGCAAATCAGGTGTTCGTCGGTGGCCGCGTCCCAGCTCTCGTCGATGCCGTTGGGGATGCCGCTGAGCTGACCGCGGTCGGCCTTGCTCTGCAGGAAACCTTCCAGGCCGCAGCCGAAATCAGCCGTGGTGATTTCCTTGGCGTAGGTCGCGCTCACGGTGGTGATGTGGCTGGAGTAGGCCATGCCCGCTTTGATGAACGACAGCTGGCCGTAAAATTCCATGCCCTCCGGGTTCAATGCCGAGTCCGGAATGCCCAGCTCGCGGCTGGAGGCAATGCTCACAAAGCCCTGATACGCCAGGTTGTGAATGGTGAAAATCGACGGCGTGGTCTGACCGCGCCATTTCATATACGCCGGCGCCAGGCCTGCTGGCCAGTCGTGGGCGTGAACCAGCTCGGGGCACCATTGGGTCTTGACCGCGCCGGCTGCGAAGTCGGCGGCCGCCAAGCCCAGGCGGGCAAAACGGATGTGGTTGTCGGACCAGTCGCGGCCGTCATTGTCACCGTAGGGCGTGCCTTCACGCTCGTACAACTCGGGACAGATCAGGACGTAGATGACCAGACCGTCTTTCATGTCCATCCGGCCGATCTTGCAGGGAGGCAGCGCGGCGTGGCCGGGCAGCTCGCTGATGATGTGGATCGGATAGCCGCTATTGATGACCTGCGGATAGCCGGGAATCAGCACGCGTACATCGTGCAGGTGGCGCATGGCGCGCGGCAGTGCGGCAGACACATCGCCCAGGCCGCCGGTTTTCACCAGGTCGGCCATCTCTGAAGTCACGAACAGGACTTTCTTGCGGGTAACCGAAGAAACCACTGGTTGAACAGGAGGCAGTTGCAGCACAGGTGCGCTCGTCGTTGCGAAGACCGGCAGATGGGTCAGCTCGCTGGCCGGCTGATTAAAACTCTCTCCCTTCTGGGTTTTGACAGCGGCACTAATCATCGTTTTCTCCAGTTCGATATGCAGTGTTGGTACAGCACTTAGTTGTAAGCGGCCATTTCCTATGGCCAGGCACACAAGACCTACGCAAGATCGATACCCATTTACCGACTGCAGATAAAGGAACAAGGTGAAAGCGTACTCTGCTTCGATTTTTCAACAGCATAGTTGCTCTATTCACATGACCCCGGCGCCTGTGTAGAAGTTTCGACAATTTTTCCGGGCCGTGTCTGGCATGCGGGGTTGCGATCCGGCGCATCCTGTCATTCGGGGAGTTCTGCCGATCTGCAAGCCCGTGAATGCGCCGTTGTGGAGCATGGGGTGTCGGCCCGTATAACGGGGTGCCGCCGGTCGGATTGTTGGACAATCATCGTGCCGATGGTCTACTCCCGCGCAGGGCCTGCGCCTTTGTGGGACGCGGGACGCACATTTCGATAGCGCTGCCTTTTCTCGGTGCGTGCCGGAACAAATCCTGACCGATCAGAGACATTTCCTACTTCTGTATAAGGATATTTTTGCGGCCAGGGCGTTAGAATCGCCGCCACGCGGCACGTCGGCACACTGAGTCGAGCGCCTGTTGAGGTTTCTCCAGCGGTAGAGGAAGTCAATGCAAGCCCCTGAGGTTCTGGTACTGCAAGCCAGCTATAGCAATTCGGTTCACGCTGAAGCCATCGGGTTTCTGCTCAATCAATACGCCGAGGACGCGATGGGCGGTGGGAAGTCGCTGTCCACGGACACCCGTCAGCAGTTGGCGATCGAACTGGCCAAGCGCCCCCATGCGTTCAGCGTGCTGGCGTTCATCGCCGGCGAGCCGGTTGGCCTGGTCAACTGTTTCGAAGGGTTCTCGACCTTCGCCTGCCGGCCCTTGGTTAACGTCCATGATGTGGCAGTGATCGCCTCGGCCAGAGGGCAGGGCATCAGTCAGAAGATGCTGGCGAAGGTCGAGGAAATCGCCCGCCAGCGCGGCTGCTGCAAAATCACCCTCGAAGTGCTGGAAGGCAACGAAGCCGCCAAAGGCGCCTACCGCAAGCTCGGTTTCGCCGACTACCAGCTGGACCCGCAGATGGGGCGAGCGTTGTTTTGGCAAAAAGCGCTGTAGCTGAGCGCTGTTAGTGGGACCGGCTTCAGCCGGGAAGAGGCCGGTGTGAACAGCCTCAATTTTGCGGTGTGACGCCTGACGCTTTCCCGGCTGAAGCCGGTCCTACCAAGGCGTTCACTTACGCTCCTGCAAACGCACGCAATAATGCATTCACTCACGCTCCCGCTAAACGCACGCAATAATGCGCAAATCCTTTGTAACAGTTCTGTCCTGTAAGGCGATTCCGAGAGCGCGATAGGATCGCCTCCCGTATTGCTTTCAGGACTCACATGTCGCTCTCTCTGGAACCTCCCAGTCGCCGGTCCCTTTCGAACAGGATTCCAGGCGTTCATTCCGCGTCATCACCCTTAAACAAGATTTCTATCTGGCTCGACCCACTTTGCCGTGTGTCGGGCCTTTTCGTGTCTGTCCCATTGATCGAGAAGGGGCGCTGACCCATGGAATGGATTGCTGATCCCACGGCCTGGCTTGGCCTGTTGACCCTTATCGTGCTTGAGCTGGTGCTCGGCATCGACAACCTGGTGTTCATCGCCATCCTCGCCGACAAGTTGCCGCCCGAGCAGCGCGACCGCGCGCGGGTGCTGGGGCTGTCACTGGCGTTGATCATGCGCCTGGGCCTGCTCGCGAGCGTTTCGTGGATGGTCACGCTGACCGAGCCGCTGTTCGAGATTTTCGAGAAGAGCTTTTCCGGTCGCGACCTGATCATGCTGTTTGGCGGCGTGTTCCTGCTGTTCAAGGCGACGATGGAATTGCACGAGCGGCTGGAAGGTCACGTCACCCAGCGGGCCGGCAGTACGACCTACGCGCTGTTCTGGCCCATCGTCGCGCAGATCGTCGTGCTCGATGCGGTGTTCTCCCTGGACGCTGTGATCACCGCCGTGGGCATGGTCGATGAGCTGTCGATCATGATGATCGCCGTGGTGTTCTCGATCGCCATCATGATCATCGCCAGCAAGCCGCTGACCGCCTTCGTCAACGCGCACCCGACGGTGATCATGCTGTGCCTGGGCTTTCTGATGATGATCGGCTTCAGCCTGACCGCCGACGGCCTGGGGTTCCATATTCCCAAGGGCTATCTGTACGCGGCCATCGGTTTCTCGATCCTGATCGAGGTGTTCAACCAGATTGCCCGTGCCCGTCGCAAGCGCAGCGTCAAAGGCGACCTGCCGCGCCGCGAACGCACGGCCCACGCCGTGTTGCGCCTGCTGGGTGGCCGCAGGCCGAGTGCCGAGGAGGTCGGTGAGGAGATCGCCGACATGCTCGATGGCGACAGCGACGAGGTGGTGTTCGACCGCCGCGAGCGGGTGATGATCAGCGGCGTGCTGCAGTTGGCCCAGCGCCCCATTCGCGGTGTGATGACGGTGCGCAACGACGTCGACGTGATCGATCTGGATGACACGCCGGAAGGCATTCGCCAGCGACTGGTCAACTCACCGTACTCACGGCTGCCGTTGATCCGCGGGGGCCGTATCGACGAGCCGCTGGGCTTTGTGCACAAGAAGGAAATGCTCAATGCCTGGCTGTCCGGTGCCGAGCCGAACATCGAACACCTGGCTCGACCGACGCTCAATCTGCTGGAGAGTTTCTCGATCCTCAACGCCCTGGAACAGATGCGCGCCCAGTCCACGCACATTGCGTTCGTGATCAACGAATTCGGCGACTTCGCCGGCATCCTGACCATGACCGACATCCTCGAATCCATCGCCGGCGAGTTGCCGGACGCCAGCGAAATCGAGGGCCCGGACTTGATCGAAGAGGGCGAGGGCGTGCTGGTCAACGCCGCCATGAACCTGAGCCACCTGCGCGAACGCATCGGCTTCAAGGCGCGGGCGACCGGGGACTATCAGACCCTGGCCGGACTGGTGGTGAGCCTGCTGGATCGCTTGCCGGTGACAGGTGATGAGCTGCAATGGGAAGGCTGGCACATTAAGGTCGTGCAAGTGCAGGAGCGGCGGGTGACCCGCGTACTGTTGCGCCAGACGCCGTCAACATAACCTCCGCTGACGCCTACTCATCCCGGCGGAAACAAAAAAGGCCTGCATTGCGCAGGCCTTTTCGTTTGGAGCGAACCTTACTTCGCCTCTATTACTTGTTCACCACCTGAGGCATGGCGCCGGGCTGGCTGGCGGCCTTCTCCATGTGGGCAAAGTCACTCAAGCCCTTCGGCGCATAGGGGTCGCCGATCAGTCGAGGGCGCGCCTTGAAGTCCAGGCTGACCAGGCTCTTGGTGGTATCGAGTTCATCAAAGCTCAGCCCTGCCAGTTGCGCCCAGGTGTGGATCAGGTTGGAACTGGTGTAAGGACGGTCGTGGATGCTCTCGAAATTCCAGTCATGGGTCTGCTTCCACTTCGGCGAGGCGTAGGCAATGAACGGCACGGTGTACATCGGGATCGTCGGCTTGTTCTCGTTGCGGCCCAGGGTATTGCGGCCTGGCGAGTCATAGACGTCTTCGCCGTGGTCCGAGAGGTACAGCAGGAAGCCGTTCGGGTCGGCCTTGCCGTATTCCTTGATCAGGCTGGAGACCACAAAATCGTTGTACAGCACGGCGTTGTCGTAGCTGTTGTAGAACTCCAGCTTGCTGTCATCGATGTCCGCCGGCACGCCCTCACGTCCGCTGAACTTCGCGAATTCTTCCGGGAAGCGGTACTGATAAGCCATGTGCGTGCCGAGCAGGTGAACCACAATCAGTTTGCGCGGCGCGGCATCGGTCAGTGCCTTGGCGAACGGCGCGAGCACGTCGCCGTCGTATTGGCGGGCGTTCTGGTTGCGGTTGTTGTTCAGATAGACCTGCTCGTCAGCCTGCTCGGAGAAAGTGGTCAGCATCGTGTTGCGCTTGGTCATCGTCTGCTGGTTGGTGATCCAGAAGGTCTTGTAGCCCGCCTGTTTCATCACGCTGACGATGGACGGCGTCTTCAGGTAAAGGTCCGGGTTTTCCTCGTCGGCGAAGGTCAATACCTGCTGCAGCGCCTCGATGGTGTAAGGCCGTGGGGTGATGACGTTGTTGAACACCTGCAACTGGTCCTTCATGGCGTCCAGGTTCGGCGTCGTCTGGCGCGGGTAGCCGTACAGATGCATGCGCCCGCGGTTGGTCGACTCGCCAATCACCAGCACCAGGGTGGTGGGCAGGTTAGCTTGCTGGTCCTTGAGATTTTTCAGTGGAGCGATGTTGCTGCTGCTGGTCAGCATGTCCTGCATGCCATCCAGCTGCTGGGTGTAACGGTGATAGGCAACGATCATCTGCCATGGCACCGCCGGTTCGATGCGCGACTCGAACGCTTCGAGGGCAGAGGCGGTGTCGTCGTGGCGGGCGAACTGCTTGGCCAGCGGGTAACCGATGATGCCGATCAACAGTGCGGCGGCCACGGCGTACGCGCGAGGGCGCGGCATGTACACCGGGCGAAGGCGGGTCCACAGGAATATCGCGAACGCGGTGTGGGCGATGAACGCCAGCACGATCCACCACGCGAAGTACTGGGTCATGTATTCGCCGGCTTCAGAGATGTTCGATTCGAACATGATGAAGATGACGCTCTGGGAAAACTCCTGCTGGTAAATGAAGAAGTAACCCAGGCTCGCCATGGAGCAGGCCCATAGGACCACGCCGATGACGGCCGCCATGATCCGGGTCTTTTGCGGGAACATCAGCATGGGCGCGAGCCAGATGCCGCTGATCACGAACGCCTGACGGAAGCCGGCAAAGCCGGTGATACCGGTCAGCTGAATAAGCAGCTGAGTGATGCCCGAGAAGTACCAGAAAAACACGAACAGCCAGATGATGCCCGCCCAGTCGAACCCTTTCGGAGTCGCAGTGCTCCGTTTCATCGTTGTCATCAAGCGCTCCGCTATAGACCTTTTCAGGCGGCAGAACACCGCCTGAACTCATTCCAGTGCCAGCAATTGGCCAGCAACCAACCTGTTAAGGGTCGGGATTATGTTTTCAGACGGGTGAAAATTTTGTCACGCGGAGCGTTGCGAAAACGGTGAAACCGGCTATGGACCTCAATCGCAGTCGAGGCGGGGAACGTAACAACGTGTGTCGGGTCCGACGGAGGGTCGAAAGACGCGTCAAGTGCGCGGCATTGCGAGTACAGGCAGGGGAGGCGAGGGATGCGCCGGCAAGCCTGCAGATCAGGCTTGCCTTGGGAGGAGGGGTGT
Source organism: Pseudomonas sp. W5-36 (assembly GCF_046540455.1). Classification (NCBI taxonomy): domain Bacteria; kingdom Pseudomonadati; phylum Pseudomonadota; class Gammaproteobacteria; order Pseudomonadales; family Pseudomonadaceae; genus Pseudomonas; species Pseudomonas sp. W5-36. Next base: position 34,456 of record NZ_JAXCIQ010000019.1, read on the forward strand.
CGCGGATCAGGCGTGCAGGGCGTTGCTGCTGCCGATGAGCTGGGCATGCTGCAGCATCGAAGTCAGCTGGGCAACTTTCTTCTGCAATACGGCGCGTTCTTCCCTGAGCTGGCGCAGCTCGTCACGACGGATTGTGACGTAAAGGGTCTGTGGAGCGTTGGCTGTCATTACTGTGCCCATTGCACACCTCGCAAATGGCGGATTCAACTTCATAAGGTTCAAGCAAGGACGCCTGCTACTTGGCATGTCCTGCTCACTACCTCTATCGGCCGGGATTCTGATTTCTTTTGCGTAAAAAAGGAACTTTTTTATTTTTGATTGTCGCGAACGTTTCTTGATCGCGAAAACGTGCGTCATAGGGCAGTCTTGCAGACCTCTGTGCCCCCGCACATGAAACTTTTTTCACCGGGAAACCATAGTTTGCCTCCCCGGACTAACCCACTATGCGGCACTGGGCTATAAACTGAGGCACCTCTGAATTTGATTAAGGAGCACCTCTACATGCAACTCGGGATTGTTGGACTAGGCCGCATGGGCGGCAACATCGCACGTCGACTGATGCTCAATGGCCACACGACTGTGGTCTATGATCGCGATGAGAAGTCTCGCACCGTGCTCGCCAACGAAGGTTCAACGCCAGCCCATGACCTCGCGTCACTGGTTGCGGCGCTGGAAAAACCGCGGGCCGTCTGGGTGATGTTGCCTGCTGGCGCTCCAACCGAAGACACCATCAACGAGCTGGCCACTTTGCTCGATGCCGACGACGTGATCATCGACGGCGGCAACACCTTCTACAAGGACGACGTGCGTCGCTCCCTCGCCCTGAAAGACAAGAACTTGCACTACGTCGATGTCGGCACCTCGGGCGGCGTCTGGGGTCTGGAACGCGGCTACTGCATGATGATCGGCGGCGAGACCGACGTCGTCACGCGCCTTGACCCGATCTTCAAGACCCTGGCCCCGGGCATTGGCGACATCCCGCGCACCAGGGACCGTGCCAAGGACGCCGACCCGCGTGCCGAACACGGCTACATCCACGCCGGTCCGCCGGGCGCCGGGCACTTCGTCAAGATGATCCACAACGGCATCGAGTACGGCATGATGCAGGCCTTCGCCGAAGGCTTCGACATCCTCAAGACCAAGAATTCGGACAACCTCCCGGTTGAACAGCGCTTCGACCTTAACCTCGGCGACATCGCCGAAGTCTGGCGTCGCGGCAGCGTGGTGTCTTCCTGGCTGCTCGACCTGACCGCCGACGCACTGGCCACCGACCCGCAGCTCAACGCCTATTCCGGCTCCGTGGCCGACAGCGGTGAAGGCCGCTGGACCATCGAAGCGGCCATGGAGCAGGCGGTACCGGTTCCCGTGCTGTCCACTTCGCTGTTCGCCCGCTTCCGCTCCCGTCAACAAAGCACGTACGGCGACAAGATGCTGTCCGCCATGCGTTTTGGATTCGGTGGTCATAAGGAACCAAAATAATGGGTTTATCCCGCAGCAAGCAGAATACGCCGGTCGCTCCGGCGACCACGCTGTTCCTCTTCGGCGCCCATGGTGACCTGGTCAAACGGCTGTTGATGCCGGCCCTCTACAACCTGTTTCGCGACGGGTTGGTGGGGGAGGACCTGCACATCGTCGGCGTTGACCACAACACCGTCAGCGATGCCGATTTCGCCAAGAAGCTCGAAGACTTCATACGTCAGGAGGCGGCCAGCAAGGTCGCCCAGGGCGGCGAAGAGCCGCTTGACCCGGCGTTGTGGGGCAGCCTGTCGAAGCGCATCACTTACATCACCGGCGATTTTCTCGACGATTCCACGTACGCGGACATCGACGCGAAGATCAAGAGCACGGGCACCCGCAACGCCGTGTTCTACCTGGCGACTGCGCCGCGTTTCTTCAGTGAGGTGACGCAGCGTCTGGGCTCTTCCGGGCTGATGGTCGAGGACGACGAGAGCTTTCGTCGCGTGGTGATCGAGAAGCCGTTCGGCCACGATCTGCCCAGTGCGGTGGCCCTGAACAACTGCTTGCTGAAGGTCATGAGCGAGAAGCAGATCTACCGGATCGACCACTATCTGGGCAAGGAAACGGTGCAGAACATTCTGGTCAGCCGTTTCTCCAACGGCCTGTTCGAGTCGTTCTGGAACAACCATTACATCGACCACGTGCAGATCACCGCAGCCGAAACCGTGGGTGTCGAAACCCGCGGCAGTTTCTACGAAACCACCGGCGCCCTGCGGGACATGGTGCCCAATCACCTGTTCCAGCTGCTGGCGATGGTGGCGATGGAGCCGCCCGCTGCTTTCGGCGCCGATGCCGTGCGCGGCGAAAAGGCCAAGGTCGTCGGCGCGATCCGGCCCTGGTCGGAAATGGAAGCGCTGGCCAATTCGGTGCGCGGTCAGTACGCCGAGAGCAACATCGACGGCAAGCCCGTCACCGGGTACCGCCAGGAAGACCGTGTCGATCCCGAGAGCAACACCGAGACCTACGTCGCACTCAAGGTCATGATCGATAACTGGCGCTGGATGGGCGTGCCGTTCTACCTGCGCACTGGCAAGCGTATGAGCGTGCGCGACACCGAGATCGCCATCTGCTTCAAGCCTGCACCGTATGCCCAGTTTCGCGACACCGATGTCGACAGCGTCGCGCCGAATTTCCTGAAGATCCAGATCCAGCCTGACGAAGGCATGTGGTTCGATCTGCAGGCGAAGAAGCCCGGCCCGACCCTCGACATGCAGACCATTGAATTGGGTTTCGCCTACAAGGACTTCTTCGAGATGCAGCCGTCGACCGGGTACGAAACCCTGATCTACGACTGCCTGACCGGTGACCAGACCCTGTTCCAGCGTGCCGACAACATTGAAAACGGTTGGCGTGCCGTGCAGCCGTTCATCGATGCCTGGGCCAAGGATCCGCAGGTGGACCTCTACCACGCGGGTGAGGACGGGCCCTCGGAGGCCGATGAGTTGCTGGCCCGTGACGGCCGCACATGGCAGCGCCTGGGATGAGTGACGCTTCGCAGTCCCTCATCCAGTTCATGTTGTCCGACATCGATGGCACGCTGCTGCACCCCGATCACAGCCTGAGCCAGGCCAACATCGATGCGGTGCGCAAGCTGCAGGAGGCCGGCATTCATTTCTCGGTCGCCAGCAGCCGGCCCCCTCGGGCCATGCGGCAGCAGATTGAAGCCCTGGGCATCACGCTGCCGACCGTGGCGTTCAACGGTGCCAACATCATCAATCCTGACGGCAGCCTGCTGAAGGCCCACCGCATCAATGCCGCCGCGGCACGCACCAGCCTCGAGCTGTTCGCCAGCGAGGCGGTGGCGGTCTGGGTGTTCGCCGACGACCAGTGGCTGCTGCTCAATCCCGAGGGGGATTACGTCGACCACGAGCGCAACACGCTGGGCTACGACTTCGTTCATGTCGCCAGCTTTGACGACTACCTGGACCGCATCGACAAGATCGTCGCGGCGAGCAAGGACTTCGAGCTGCTCAAGCGCCTCGAGGTCAAGCTCAACCCGCTGATTGCCGAGTCGGCGTTGGCAGCCCGTTCACAATCCTATTACCTCGACGTCACCGCACTGGACGCCAACAAGGGCACTGCCCTTGAGACGCTGGCCGATGCGTTGGGCGTGCCGCTGGCTCACACCGCCGCGATCGGCGATGCGGGCAACGACGTGGCGATGTTCCTGCGCGCCGGGCTGTCGATTGCCATGGGGCAGGCCGAAGTGGGCGTGAAGACCCAAGCCAACTACGTTACCGACAGCAATGCCGATGACGGGCTGGCCAGGGCCATCGAGCGATACATCCTGCCCCGTTGATTCGGGGCGGCGGTTGCGCTGCTACTCATGGGTACAGCTACTCAAGGGCACGGCGCACAACAACACTAACGTGCTCACCGAGAGGGATAACCGCCCGATGGCTGTGTTGATTGAAGACTACGCGCTGCTCGGCAACTGCCGGACCGCCGCGCTGGTGGCCCGCGACGGGTCACTGGACTGGCTGTGTTTCCCGCGCTTTGATGCGCCAGCCTGTTTCGCCGCGCTGCTGGGTGACAGCAACAACGGGCGCTGGAAGCTGGCCCCGGTTGACGGCCGCGCCCGGACGCGCCGCAGCTATCGCGACGGCACACTGATTCTCGAAACCCTCTTCACCACCGACACCGGACAGGCGTTGCTCATCGATTTCATGCCCATGGAGATCGACAGCAGCGTGGTGCGCATCGTCGTCGGCGTGGAAGGGCGCGTGGATTTCTCCATGGACCTGGCGATTCGCTTTGACTACGGCAGCACGGTGCCGTGGGTCGAGAAGCGCGAGCCGCACACCATGACCGCCGTTGCCGGCCCGGACATGCTGGTGCTGCGCACGCCTGCCGAACTGCACCCGATGGACCACCACACCGAGAGCCTGTTCAGCGTTGAAGCAGGCCAGCGGCTGGGTTTCGCGTTGTCCTGGCAGGTCTCCCACGAGCCGGTTCGTGGGGGCTTCGATATGGAGTTGGCGCTGCAGCAGACCGAAACGTTCTGGCGGGGTTTTTCTGACCGCTGCCCGGATGTCGGTCCCTGGACGGATCAGGTCAAACGTTCGCTGATCACCCTCAAAGCCATGACCTACGCGCCCACCGGCGGGATCGTCGCAGCGGTGACCACGTCGCTGCCCGAACAGCTGGGCGGCGAGCGCAACTGGGATTACCGCTTCTGCTGGCTGCGCGATGCGACCATGACCCTGCTGGCGTTCATGAACCTGGGCTACTTCGAAGAAGCGACTGCGTGGCGCAACTGGCTGCTGCGCTCCATCGCCGGCAACCCGGATCAAGTCCAGATCATGTACGGCCTGGCAGGCGAGCGACGTTTGCTGGAGTATGAATTGCCTTGGCTGGCCGGTTACGCGCAATCGCGTCCGGTGCGGGTGGGCAACGGCGCGGCCAGTCAGGTGCAACTGGACGTCTACGGCGAAGTCGCCGACGCCATGACCCAAGCCCTTAAAAACGGATTGCCGGCGCTGCCGCGCGGCACGGAAATCCAGAAAGTGATCATGCCGTTTCTGGAAAAAGTCTGGCATCAACCGGACGCCGGCATTTGGGAAATCCGTTCGGCGCCGCGGCACTTCACCCATTCCAAAGTCATGGCCTGGGTGTCGTTCGACCGCAATGCCGGGGTGTTGGCCAAGAGCGATGACCCGGAAGACCGCGAGCGGGGACGGCACTATCGGCAGGTTGCCGATCAGATTCACGCCGACGTCTGCGCCAACGGTTACGACGCCGCACTGGGCAGCTTCGTGCAGACCTACGGCGGCCAGGAAATGGACGCCAGTCTGCTGCAGATCGCGCTCACCGGCTTCCTCCCCGTCGACGACCCCCGCGTCACCGGCACCGTCACGCGGATAGAACAATCGCTGATGAAAGACGGCCTGCTATTGCGCTACGACAGCGAGCGCAGCACCGATGGCGTGTCGGGCAGCGAAGGGACGTTCCTGGTATGCTCGTTCTGGCTCGCTGACGTCTACGTACTGCAAGGTCGCGACGAAGAAGCCCAACTCCTCTTCGAACGCCTGTGCGGTCTGTGCAACGACGTCGGCCTCCTCGCCGAACAATACGACCCCCAGCAAAACCGCATGCTCGGCAACTTCCCCCAGGCTTTCAGCCACATCGGCATCATCAACACCGCCCTCAACCTGCACCGCGTCGTCTGCCCCGTAAAAACCCGTGCGGCCACACCGTCATAGTGGGGTTGGCATCGCCGGGAAGACGATGCGTTACACCCATGGATTGAGGGCGCCTGCACGGGCCTCTTCCCGGCTAAAGCCGGTCCCACTAAAAGCACCGCATTCACCCTGTAGGACCGGCTTCAGCCGGGAAGCTTTTGCTGTTGATTTTGATCTTCATACGCAAAAAGCCCAGACACCGCAGAACGCGACTTGGGTGCAGGCTGAACGCAGGTTTCGCGGAGTGGGCCGAGCCGCATGGATGCGGCGAGAGCGCCGTCAGGACATGGATGTCCGTTCGGCGCGGGCCCACGGAGCGAGACCGGAGTGAGGGTACTCCGACGAAGGAGGAGCCCAACCAGGAGCACAAGCCCTTGGTTACTTGGGGCTTTATCAAGTAACTCGCCGGAGGCGAAATGTCTGCCGTTAGGCAGACCCCTCTCAGCCGCACCGCGCACTCGGGGACAAGCGCACTCGGGGACAGATTAATTTACGATGAAGCGCTGTAAATAAATCAGTCCCCTCACCGCGCCTTACGGAACGTAAAATTGATCCGCTGCTCCCCCAGCTCCGGATGCTCCGCCTGCCGAATCGGCAGCACCCCATGAAAGCGCAACCGATCAACCCCGCCCCACACCACCACATCCCCATGAAACAACGGCACCCGCTGAGTCGGATCACCGCGCCCATGACCACCGAACAAAAACATCGCCGGCAACCCCAGCGACACCGACACCACCGGCCACTCCAAACCGCGCTCATCCTTATCCTGATGAAGCGACATCTTCGCCCCGGGAATATAACGATTGATCAGGCACGCATCCGGCACAAACCCCTCAAACCCCGCCGCCGAGGCCGCCGCCACCGCCAGCTCCATCAGAACCTCGGGCATCGCCGGCCACGGCTGACCCGTCATGGGATCGACCGGAGAATAGGCATAGCCACTCCGGTCAGTCGTCCAGCCGAACTCCCCGCAACTGCTCAGCGCGACCGACATCGTGTAACCACCGGGCGTGACCATGTTGCGGAACGGCGCCTGCGCAAGAACCGACTCCAGCGCAGGCAGCAATGGCTCGATAAAGGGCAGGGCGAAGCCACGGAACACAAACGACTCCGGCCCGATCTGCTCCCGGGAAGGCAACTGCGGCGTATCCTCCGCGAACAGATCAAACGTCGCCGGCGTCGTGCCTTTGCGCTGCATCACCATGGGCTTCCCCGATCCAGATTTCGCCTACAGCGCTTTGCTGACCTTCACATCGCTGATGACATCATCACCGTCGGCGTGCATTTTCTGCAGGGCTGCCAGGGCTTCCTCGGCGGAAGGGGACTGCAACAGGGCAAATTCGAAACGACGCTCACCGTTGAGCTTGTAGCTGATCGCGTATTTGACGACGGGGGCAGGGGTGCTCACATTTGACTCCTTGGAAACGCTGACCGGATGTTCGCAAAAAAACCACAAAGATTTCACGTCGTCCGGTGTTCAATGGCGCCTTAGCTCAGACGCGAGGACGAGCGGCGGACGATCTTGATGGAATGGGTGAAAGCGGTTTTGCGCCCGCCATGGCTGTCCAGTTTGCGGCCAGCGGTGTCGATGGTGATGTTCCAGAAGCCGGTGCTGGGCACCGCGATCTTGGCAGGGAAACGGTCAAATGCGCCGCCGTGGTAAGTGTGACGGCCGCCGTTCTTGAAGCTGCGGAAGTTGGCATCACTCATCAGGCGTATGTTGCAAAGCTGGGAGCACTCGATGACGACCATGTCGTCTTCGTTGAGGTGCTCGCGCTGGTGAACGAATTTCATGGGTGTCTCCGGAGACAGCGTTCTCGAAAACCCGAAACGATAGCACGGCGAGCCTGGGCATTGATCATCCCGGCGGGTTTTATTGCGCTGCCCTCAGCCCGATTCAGCGCAGCGCTGACAGCAAGGCTGGCAGTTAAAAAAGCAGGCGTGCGGGATTTAATCCGGGTCAGGCTTGTCGTAAGGACCTTTACTGGAGGGATTGTATGAAATTGGCGGTTGTTATTCTGGCCCTGGCGATGACCGGCTGCGCCACAGTTACAGACATTGAACACACCCCGGCGACCATGAGTGTGATGTCCGGCAAGTCGCCGAAGGATTATGCCGCGTGCTTTGTCGGACGCATCTCCGACAGCCGCAAGCCGCCGCAGATCGAGCCGCACAAAGAGGGCCTGCGCATCATCGTTCCACAGAAGCTGCTGAGCAGTGATCCTGCTGCCATCGTCGACATCGAGACCCGCTCCGGCGGCAGCTCGATCAAGCTGTTCGAGCGCATGTCGAACAACCCGCTGCGACCCAAAGACGTGCAGCATGCCGTGACGGCCTGTATCTCGGGCGAATGAAGCGGTTGAGACAGCATCAGGAAGTGACGTGGGTACAGCGGTAAACGGCCAGCGACGTTATTTGCAGACCACCAGCACCGTGCGGTTTTTATAGTTGCCGACATCGACACCCAGGGTCTTGTCATCTTCCTTGGGTTGCGGCGTGCCATTAGTGCTGACGATGTTGTAGCCGGTGCCCGCGCAGGAAGCGTCAGCCTTTTCGTAGCAAGCGGCCCAGGACATGGCTTCGCCGGAGCAGTCGATGCTCAACGCCTGTTTGCCGTCTTTGAGGTAGGTGTTCTGCGCAGTCGCGCAACCGGTCAAGGCCAGTACAGCAATGACGGATAAGATCTTGATCATGGTGGAATGCTTCGCGATGAGGGCCGGTGTGGGGTGTGCTGCTTTGGGATTGCTAGTCTCAGACTTGGGGTGGGTGCCATCGTTCCGGCATCACCCGACATTTTTTGCAGGGTGCGCGTGCTGAGTTAACCGCACATGAGCACTGCTGGACCCGAGCTGCGCCCGGGCCATGCCCCATTGCGGGGCTGGCCGGGCCAGGGGATCAGTCTTTCTTGTCAGCCCGACGACGCGGGGCTGGCGTGTCTTCGAATACGGCGGCGACTTCAATGGCGCTGCTCTCGCTGGAGAACGGGCCTGCCACGGCTTCACCGTCGTGGCCGACCAGCCACCATTGGCCGTCCTGGAGTTTCTTGATCTGGTACCCGTTCACGCTTTTGACTTCAGACATCGACTTGTCTCGATTAGTGATTCAGGCGCCCATGATAGTCGGCAAATGCCAAAGGGCAATCGCACAATTTCCCACGGGGGATGGCGAACAGAGCTACGCTTGCGAAGGTCACCGAACGGCGGTTACGCGGCGCTGGATGCCCTCGTCTGACGGACAGCATGGAATTCCAGTAATCAGTGGGTGAAGCGTGGCGAGGCAGCGGGTTACTGAGCTATTTGCGGAACTATCTGCGGAACTATCTGCGTCAGCGTTCCTCTACCTAGGCAGCGAACGGCCAGTAGCGGCATTGTAAGGTTATCGCCGCCTCATTAGACTGCGCCGCAACACCCCCAGCTCATCAAGGATTTATATGATCAAGAAATGCTTGTTCCCTGCAGCCGGATACGGCACTCGCTTTTTGCCAGCGACCAAGGCCATGCCCAAAGAGATGCTGGCAGTTGTTAACAAGCCACTGATCCAATACGGCGTAGAAGAGGCATTGGAGGCCGGCTTGACCGAAATCTCCATCGTCACTGGCCGCGGCAAGCGCGCGCTGGAAGACCACTTCGACATCAGCTACGAGCTCGAACACCAGATCAAAGGCACCGACAAAGAGAAATACCTGGTCGGCATCCGCAAACTGATCGACGAATGCAGCTTCTCCTACACCCGTCAAACCGAAATGAAAGGTCTGGGCCACGCAATTCTCAGCGGCCGGCCTCTGATTGGCAACGAAGCATTTGCCGTAGTTCTGGCAGATGACTTGTGTGTCAATCCCGGCGGTGACGGTGTCCTGGAGCAGATGGTCAAGCTGCACAAGCAGTACAAATGCTCGATCGTCGCCATTCAGGAAGTGCCTGCCGATCAGACTCACAAATACGGCGTGATCGCGGGTGAAGAGATCAAGCCTGGCCTGTTCCGCGTGACCGACATGGTCGAGAAGCCAAAGCCTGAAGATGCGCCTTCGAATCTGGCGATCATTGGTCGTTACATCCTCACCCCGGACATTTTCGAGAAAATCGAGCAGACCGAGCCGGGCAAAGGCGGTGAAATTCAGATCACTGACGCTTTGATGAAGCAAGCTGCTGAAGGCAACGTACTGGCCTACAAATTCAAAGGCACGCGTTTCGATTGTGGCGGTGCGGCCGGCTACGTCGAAGCCACCAACTTCTGCTTCGAGCATTTCTACAAAGAACTGTAATCTGCACATGACAGCAGTTGTACTGGCTTTTGCCACGCCGCTGTATGTATGACAAAGCCACCTTCGGGTGGCTTTGTCGTTTCTGCCCTGCGGAACTTGCCGAGCGCGCTCAAGCGGTTATGCTAGCGCATCGCTTAGGAGAGACAGATGAGCTACGACTTTGACCTTTTTGTAATCGGCGCAGGCTCGGCGGGCGTCCGGGCGGCGCGGTTTTCCGCCGGCTTCGGTGCGCGCGTGGCCGTTGCCGAGAGCCGTTATCTGGGGGGCACGTGCGTCAACGTCGGTTGCGTACCGAAGAAGCTGATGGTCTACGGCGCGCACTATTCCGAAGACTTCGAACAGGCGAAAGGCTATGGCTGGAGCAGTGGCGAGGCGCATTTCGACTGGCCCACCCTGATCGCCAACAAGAACCGCGAGATCAGCCGCCTCAATGGCGTCTACCGCAAGCTGCTGGACAGCAGCGGCGTGTCACTGATGGAAGGCCATGCACGCCTGCGCGGCCCCCACGAAGTCGAAATCAACGGCCAGGTTCACACGGCCGAGCACATCATGATTGCCACCGGTGGCTGGCCACAGGTGCCGGACATTCCGGGCCGCGAGCACGCCATCACCTCCAACGAAGTGTTCTTCCTCGAGCAGATGCCCAAGCGCGTCGTCGTGGTCGGCGGCGGCTACATCGCGGTGGAGTTCGCCTCGATCTTCAACGGCCTGGGCGCTGACGTTTCGCTGATGTACCGCGGCGAGTTGTTCCTGCGCGGCTTCGATGAGAGCGTGCGCACCCATCTGCACGAAGAGCTCGCCAAGCGCGAGATGGACATTCGCTTCAAGACCGAGATCAGCAGTATCGAGAAGCTGGCCGACGGCACCTTGCAACTGAGCCTGAACGACGGCAGCCGTTTCAACACCGACTGCGTGTTCTACGCCACCGGGCGCCGCCCGATGCTGGACAACCTGGGCATGGACACCGTCAACGTCGAGCTGGATGACAAGGGCTTCATCAAGGTCAACGGTGATTACCAGACCACCGAGCCGTCGATCATCGCCGTCGGCGACATCATCGGCCGCGTGCAGTTGACGCCGGTGGCGCTGGCCGAGGGCATGGCCGTCGCGCGGCGCCTGTTCAAGCCCGAGCAGTACCGCCCTGTGGATTACCGCCACATTCCCACTGCCGTGTTCAGCCTGCCGAACATCGGCACGGTCGGTCTCACCGAGGCCGAAGCCATGAAGGACGGGTATGAGGTGCAGGTGTTCGAAAGCACGTTCCGGCCGATGAAGCTGTCGCTGACCGATAATCAGGAGCGCACCCTGATGAAACTGGTGGTCGATGCCAAAACCGATCGCGTGCTGGGTTGCCACATGGTCGGCCCGGACGCCGGCGAGATCATTCAGAGCCTGGCGATCGCCCTCAAGGCCGGCGCCACCAAGCAGATTTTCGACGACACCATCGGTGTGCACCCGACGGCGGCGGAAGAATTCGTCACCATGCGCACACCGACACGCTAAGCATCACCCGGCACGTGTTGTTAAGCCTCGCGCGGCACACGTGAACGGTCCGGCCTCCATGGAGGGAGCCGGGCCAGCCATTGTTTTTAGGGACGGACCCACTCTTTGACCAGCACGAGTTTTTCGGCAGCCATGCCCTTGAATCCAGCAGGACCTGATGACCAGGCGCTTTCCAGAACCGAAGCGCTTGATGAGAGTGAGCGGCAGTTTCGCAGCCTCGCCGATAACATGAGTCAGTTGGCCTGGATCGCTGACCCCGCCGGTCACATCCATTGGTACAACGAACGCTGGTACAGCTACACCGGCACCTCATACGAAGCGATGATGGCGCTGGGCTGGCGATCGTTGCATCACCCTGACCATGGGCAGCGGGTCGAATCACGTCTGCAGCGCTGCTTCGCCACCGGCTCGTTGTGGGAGGACACCTTCCCGCTGCGCGGCAAGGACGGCCAGTACCGCTGGTTCCTCTCCCGCGCATTGCCGATCCGCGATGAGCGCGGCAGCATCATCCACTGGTTGAGCACGAGCACGGACATCACGGCCCAGGTCAGTGCCGAGGACGCGCTGCGCGAGCTGAACGAGAGCCTCGAACAGCGCGTCGCCGAGCGCACCCGCGAACTGGCCGAAAGCAACGAGCGACTGCAGGTCGAAATCAGTGAGCGTGCCCAGGCTGAAGAGGCCTTGCGCCACGCGCAGAAAATGGACGCCATCGGCCAGCTGACTGGCGGCATCGCCCACGACTTCAACAACATGCTCACCGGCGTGCTCGGCGCACTGGACCTGATCCAGCGTCGGGTCGCCGCAGGGCGTGTGTCGGAGATCGATCGTTACATCGAGGCCGCCATGGGCTCGGCCAACCGCGCTGCGTCGCTCACCCATCGCCTGCTTGCGTTCGCCCGTCGCCAGTCACTGAACCAGCGGCCGGTGGACGTCAACCACATGGTGACGTCGATGGAAGAACTGCTGCGCCGGACCATTGGTGAAAGCATCGAGCTGGAAGTCGACCTGCACACGATCTCGTGCCTGACCAACACCGATGAGCATCAGCTCGAGAATGCGTTGCTTAATCTGGTCATCAACGCCCGCGACGCGATGCCCGATGGCGGTCGGTTATTGATCCAGACCGAACTGACCCACATTGCCCTGCTGCAGGACGCGCTGGCGCCGGGCGACTACGTGCGCCTTCGTGTGCAGGACACCGGGCTGGGCATGTCCAGCGAGGTTATCGCACGGGCCTTTGATCCGTTCTTCACCACCAAGCCGATCGGGCAGGGCACTGGCCTGGGCCTGTCGATGGTCTACGGCTTCATCAACCAGACCGGCGGCCGGGTCAGCATTTCCAGCGAAGAAGGGCGTGGTACGCGCATCGACTTGCTGTTGCCGTGTCACCACGAGGTTGCCGAGCTTCCCCCCGCCGTCCCTCGCAGCTTCGAGCCGCCTCGCGCCGGCCTGGGCGAGCGCGTGCTGGTGGTGGAGGACGAGGCTGAGGTGCGCATGCTGGTGGTGGACGTGTTGAAGGAGCTGGGTTATCGCGTGAACGTCGCCTGCGACAGCCATGAGGCACTGGTGGTTTTGCAGGGAGCCGAGCCCGTTGATCTGCTGGTCACGGATGTGGGACTGCCGGGGCTGAATGGTCGCCAGTTGGCAGAAGTGGCACGCCAGCATCGCCCGGGGCTGAAGGTTTTGTTCATGACCGGTTATGCGCGGGAGGCCGAAGTGCGTGGTGACTTCCTCGACGATGGTATGGATTTACTCACCAAACCTTTCAGCATCGACGAACTTGCCGTGCGGGTGCGAAGCCTGATCGAATCAGCAGCCTAGGACTGGCTGGATCACCAGGACTGGCTGGATCCGTAGGACCTGCTTTAGCCGGGAAGCTTTCCGGTCGACGGTGCGGGTGGCCCAATCGCAGCTGCCCAACAACGTCTTCTATTAATAAAGCATCCTTATAGTCAAAACCAATCATCAGCATGAGCTTTGCCAATGAGTCCCTGCTGACGATTTTGCGTAGTATCCTCCCCATCGAATTTGTAACACCCCATTTTCACAACCCTCAGGAGATTCACTGATGCCTATCATCAACAGCCAAGTCAAACCGTTCACGGCAACTGCTTTCAAGAACGGCAACTTCGTAGAAGTGTCGGACGCCGACCTGAAAGGCAAATGGTCTGTGGTGTTCTTCTACCCGGCTGACTTCACCTTCGTTTGCCCAACCGAGCTGGAAGACCTGGCGGACAACTACGCCGAGTTCCAGAAACTGGGCGTCGAAATCTACAGCGTTTCCACCGATACCCATTTTGCCCACGCTGCCTGGCACAACACTTCGCCAGCCATCGGCAAAATCCAGTACACCATGATCGGTGACCCGACCCTGAAAATCTCCCGCAACTTCGACGTCCTGATCGAAGAAGCAGGTCTGGCTGACCGCGGTACTTTCGTGATCAACCCGGAAGGCGAAATCAAAATCGTCGAACTGAACGACGGCGGTGTTGGCCGTGACGCTTCCGAGCTGCTGCGCAAAATCAAGGCGGCTCAGTATGTTGCTGCCCACCCGGGCGAAGTCTGCCCAGCCAAGTGGAAAGAAGGCGAGGCCACCCTGGCTCCTTCGCTGGACCTGGTTGGCAAGATCTAAGTCGTCATGACCGGATCGGGGGCGATGAGCCCATGAGCACGTAAACCGCATCGCCCCCAAAAAACGCCCGGGCGGTCATCGCCTGGGCGTTTTTTTTTGTAGAACCCGCTAGATCTTGAACGTATCCAGACCTGAAAGTGAAGAAGGAAGCCGAACCATGTTGGACGCCAATCTTAAAGCTCAGTTGAAATCTTACCTGGAGCGGATCACTCGCCCGATCGAGATCGTTGCGTCCCTTGATGACGGCGCAAAATCCCAGGAAATGCTGGCCCTGCTCAATGACATCGTCAGCAGCTCCGACAAGATCACCCTGGACACCAATGGCAGCGATGCACGCACGCCGTCCTTCGCCCTGAACAGCCCGGGCCAGGACATCAAGCTGCGTTTCGCCGGTCTGCCAATGGGTCACGAATTCACCTCGCTGGTGCTGGCGCTGCTGCAAGTCGGCGGCTACCCGTCCAAATCCTCCGAGGACACCATTGAACAGGCCCGCGGCCTGACCGGTGAGTTCAAGTTTGAAACCTACTTCTCGCTGACCTGCCAGAACTGCCCGGACGTGGTCCAGGCGCTGAACCTGCTGGCTGTTCTTAACCCGAACGTGGAACACGTCGCCATCGAAGGCAGCCTGTTTCAGCAGGAAGTCACCGACCGCCAGATCATGTCCGTGCCAAGCATCTACCTGAACGGCGAGCTGTTTGGTCAGGGCCGGATGAACCTGGAAGAGATTCTGGCGAAGATCGACACCAGCGCCGGCGATCGTCAGGCCGACAAGCTGAATGGCAAAGAAGCGTTCGACGTGCTCGTCGTCGGCGGTGGCCCGGCCGGTTCGTCGGCAGCGATCTACGCTGCCCGTAAAGGCATCCGCACCGCTGTGGCAGCCGAGCGTTTCGGCGGTCAGGTGCTCGACACCATGGCGATCGAGAACTTCATCTCGATGCAGCACACCGAGGGGCCAAAGCTGGTTGTCGCCCTCGAAGAACACGTCAAACAGTACGAAGTCGACGTCATCAACCTGCAGCGCGGCGAGCAACTGATTCCGGGCAAGAACGGTGAGCTGCACCAGGTGAAGTTCGCCAGCGGCGGCGTGCTCAAAAGCAAGACCGTGATCCTGGCGACCGGCGCACGCTGGCGCGAAATGAATGTGCCGGGTGAGCAGCAGTACCGCAACAAAGGCGTGGCGTACTGCCCGCACTGCGACGGTCCGTTGTTCAAGGGCAAGCGCGTGGCGGTGATCGGCGGCGGCAACTCCGGTGTGGAAGCGGCCATCGACCTGGCGGGTATCGTGTCCCACGTGACCCTGCTGGAATTCGACGCCAATCTGCGCGCCGATGCGGTCCTGCAACGCAAGTTGCACAGCCTGCCCAACGTGACGGTGCTGACCAGCGCGTTGACCAGCGAAGTCACCGGCGACGGCCAGAAGGTCAACGGCCTGCGCTACAAGAACCGCCTTACCGGTGAAGACATCACCATCGAGCTGGAAGGTATCTTTGTGCAGATCGGCCTGCTCCCGAACACCGAATGGCTGAAGGGCACCATCGAGCTGTCGCCACGGGGCGAGATCATCATCGACCCACGCGGTGAGACGTCGATCCCGGGCATCTTCGCTGCCGGTGACGTGACCACCGTGCCGTACAAGCAGATCGTTATCGCAGTCGGCGAGGGCGCCAAAGCCTCCCTCAGCGCCTTCGACCACCTGATCCGCACCAGCGCCCCGGCGTGATACCTCGCTAAAACTGGTCCTACTGGCTCATGCGGTGTCGTAGGACCGGCTTCAGCCGGGAAGGCGTCGGTTGCCATACCTCTGAACCAAGGGCCAGAAACAAAAAAACCTCATGAGCGATCATGAGGTTTTTTTTGGGCTGTAGCTCAGGCGGTCATGTGAGCACCGCCTTCCTGGCCAGGCCTCCGTGATATTCTCGCGGCCGTTTTCAACTCTGCCGTGGGATCCCCGTGAAATTCATCCACCAACG
The DNA here is from genome assembly GCF_046540455.1 of Pseudomonas sp. W5-36. Taxonomy (NCBI): domain Bacteria; kingdom Pseudomonadati; phylum Pseudomonadota; class Gammaproteobacteria; order Pseudomonadales; family Pseudomonadaceae; genus Pseudomonas; species Pseudomonas sp. W5-36. The sequence continues at coordinate 50,524 of NZ_JAXCIQ010000019.1, forward strand.
CGAACACCTGAATGAAGGCGACATTGTGGTGATCGAGTCCTCGAACGCCTGCAATATCCGCCTCATGAGTGATGCCAACTTCCGCAGTTTCAAGAACGGCGGTCGGCACACCTATCACGGCGGCGCCTTCGACCGCTTCCCGGCGAAAATCGTGGTGCCCAGCACCGGCTTCTGGAACATCACGCTGGACACGGTCACCCAACGGGCGATCAGCGTGACCCGCAAGCCCAACCTCAAACACTCGATCAAGATCGTGCGTCGGACAGGCTCAAAGCTTCAAAACTGAGAGCCTGATGACTGCATATTCAGCGGCGCGAATCAGGCCCGCCATTGCAGCGGGCCCGGGGCAGGGCGGTCAGAGTTTCGGCAGTTGACCGATGCGGCCCATCATCTCGGTGACGATCTGCAAGTCCAGCAGGAACTGCTCGGTGGTCTTGAACTCGGCGTCGGTGTGACCGGTGTATTTGACGTCGGGTTTGGCCAGGCCGAACTGCACGCCGTTGGGCAGCTCATGCACTGACGTGGCGCCGGCGGACGTGCCGAACTTGTGCTCCATGCCCAGATTCTCGGTGGCCACGGCCAACAGCGCCTTGACCCACTCGCCCTCAGGGTTGCGGTACATCGGCTCGGCGATCGAGTAATCAAAGCCCGGCGTGATATGGCTCTGCTGGGTCCAGGTGGTCAGCTTCTGGGCGATTTCCGCTTTCAGTGCTTCCGGCGATTTGCCCCTTGGCACGCGCAGATTGACGGCCAGCTTGAAGGCCTTGTCGTCCATCGCCACGTAGGTCAGTGAGGCCGTCAGCGGGCCCATGAACTCATCGCTGAAGCCGACGCCCAGTTTGCTGCCCAGGTAATCAAGGCCCCAGTTGTCAGCGGCATAGCGCGCGGCGTCGGTGATCGCGTTGTGCTTGAGCGCGACCTTGCCATCCAGACCGTTGATGAAATCGAGCATCCGCGCCACCGGGTTGACCCCCGATTCGGGCTCGGAGGAGTGCGCCGAGACGCCGGTGACCGTCAGCTTGACCTCTTTGCCGGCGACTTCTGCGTCGACCTTGAAGTTGCCGCCGTTGCGCTGGGCGTACTCAGCGCCGGCTTTCTGCAGCTCGGCGGCGAGTTCAGCGGGCTGATCGCTCACCAGCGTGACGACTGATTTTGACGGGATCTGGTTGGTCGCCATGCCGCCGGTCATCGAAGTGATTTCCGCGCCCGCGCCTTCGGCGGTGCGACGGGGGAAGCTGGCCATGACCGTGCCGTAACCCTTTTCCGCGATCACCACCGGGTAGCTGCCATCGAGTGCCAGGTTGTAGGCCGGCGTCGGGTTGCGCTCGAAGTAGTAGGGAATGGCGTCGCCGGAGGTTTCTTCGGTGGTGTCGATCAGCAGCTTGAAATTGCGCGCCAGTGGCAGCTTCTCTTCCTTGATCACCTTCATGGCGTACAGCGCGACGACGATACCGTTCTTGTCATCCTCGGTGCCGCGGCCGTACATGCGGTCGCCGATCAGGGTCACTTTGAACGGATCGAGGCGGGTGCCGTCAGCCAGCACCCAGTTTTCCAGGGTGACCGGAACGACGTCGGCGTGGGCATGAATCCCCACCACTTCAGGGCTTGAACCCTCAAGGGAAACCTCGTACACGCGGTTGTCGATATTGCGGAAGGTCAGGTTGAACGACTGGGCGAGGGTTTTGATTTTCTCGGCAATCTTGATGAACGCGGGGTTGTCGTGTTGCGCGACGCCAGCGGTCTGGAACGTGGGAATGGCGACCAGTTCGCGCAGGGTTTCGGTGGCGGCGCTGCCGTATTTCACCCGCGCATAAACCCCCAACAGGCGATGGATATCGTTCTGCTCATCGGCGGACAGTTTTTTATTGGCGAGGAAGGCGCTGATCGCCGGCTCGATGCCCGCCGCCTTGACCACGTCGGTGGTGCTGACGGTCTTGAGGAACTGGCGGAAATCAGTGACGGCGTTTTCCTTGAAGGTGCCGACAATCGTGCTGCTCTGTTGCGCGGTGAGGTTGGCAAAGGCAGCGGGTGTGAAGGCGCAGACGCCGGCGAACATCAATGTAGCGGCGGTGAGGTGCTTGAGCGAAAAGTCCATTGGGTGGGGCATTCCTTGGCAGGCATGTTGAGAGAAATGTCTGATCCTTCGATCAGAAACCAACGCACGCTACCATCGCCGGTTGAGCAGGGGGAGTCCTCATGCTGATATCTGTCGCCTTGACGGGTGAAAGCGGCGCACAACCGTAAATGACTCAGGCTATTGAATGGCCTGAAAAAATAGTCGTGAACCGGCCTCGCTCATACGGCATAACCGTCTACGCTGATGGCGCAGCGCGACGGCATGGTGTTGACGTACATGGTTTTCCGGAGCCGCAAATCTTTCAGGCGCTATCACGGCCGGGCGTTATCACTAAGGAATTCCATGAAATTGCGTCATTACGCTGACCGGACGCTGTGTGCGTTGCTGGTCATGATGAGTGTGGGCATCTGCCAGGCGGCAGAGCAGCAACGGGTGAACATTGGCTCGTTGAACATGACCGGCGGCAAGATCTCGCGTTGCGACTTGGGTTATCGCACCTACGGCACGCTGGCAGAAGATCGCAATAACGTCGTGCTGGTGACTACCTGGCTGGCCGGGCGGACGTCCGACCAGGCCGACATGATCGGCCCCGGCAAGTTGGTCGACACCAATCGCTGGTACGTGGTGGCGATGGACGCCATCGGCAATGGCGTGTCGTGCTCGCCGTCCAACAGCCCGATTGCGCCGCGCCTGAAGTTTCCGCAGTTCGGCATCCGCGACATGGTCAAGGCGCAGCATCGGTTGCTGGCCATGTACCTGGGCATTGATCACGCCCACGCCATCGTCGGCATTTCCATGGGTGGCATGCAGGCGTTGCAGTGGGCGGTGATGTACCCGGACTTCGCCAGCAAGGTGGTGACCATCGTCGGCACGCCTCACCCGACCGAACGCGACCTGCAGGCCTGGAATGCAGAACTGGCCGCCATCGAACGCGCGCCCGGCTGGAACGACGGCAACTATGCGTCGGGCACGGCTTTCAAACAGCTCGCGGCGACACACAACGGTTATCTATGGACGCCGGGACACAGGGCGGCCAAGACCGTCGGCACCGGTCCCTCACCTGCCGGCACGTTGCCCGCCACCGCGAGCAATCAGTCCTTCAGCACGGTCGACTGGTACCGGCAATTGCAGGCGATGACGTCGTTCGATCTGTTGCGTCACGGCGACATGGCCGCACTGGCCGGGAAAATCAAGGCGCGACTGTTGATCATCACCTCCGAGCAGGACCGCATGGTCGACCCGGCGCCTTCCAAGGCGCTGGCCGCCCAGAAGCGCGCGCAGTTGCTGGTACTCAACAGCGATTGCGGACACATGGCGCCGGCGTGTGAGGCGGGCCAGGTGAATGAGGCGGTGAAGGCGTTTCTCAAATAGGGCGGCGGCCTCGGGTTGTCAGCAGCGCGCTGGCCGGTACGGCAAGCCGGCGGCGAGGATCTGCCGCAGACGGCAAGCATTGTCGATCATGGCGGCCCCTCATGGCTTGACGCTGGGCCCGCAGGCCCGTGTTGACGGGTCTTTCAGGGAGGGCAGGCTGGATGGCATCGGTTTTGCTGCTGTCGGGGTACATCGGACAACCTGAACAGGAGGTGAAAGATGTTGATCGGCAACAGTGCTATCCAGCAGTTCGTGTCAAAAGCCGTGAGCCACACCCATTACGCCACGACGGACACGGACGCCTACACCAGCGCCATGGCCGGCGCCGCCACACCCGTGGCGGCGATTGCGAGCAATGGCGAAGGCGCGGCGCAAAGCAGCAACGAGGGCAAGCAGGGCTACGACGAGTCGTTTGCCAAGATGATGGTGAACCTGAAGGCAGCGGCGGCCAACACGGCGTCGTCGGTGACGGACGATGACAAGGCAGCCGCCGCTGCGGCGTTTGTGTCCAGCGCTGACAAGCAGGTCGCTTCGTCTGACAGTGTCAGCAAGACGGTCTCTGATGATCTGGCGGCCAGTGATGGCGCGGGTTCTGATGGCGTGGGTTCGGTGAAGGATCAGTTTCTGTCCTACATGAACCAGACCGACGCGGAGAAGGTGCGGCAGCGGTTGACGGGCGTCAGCAAGGCGGAATACGACGCCATGACGCCGCAGGAGCAGGCGGCGGTGGACAAGCAGGTGACTGAGCTGCAGAAGCAGAAGACGGATCAGCAGGTGGCTGAGCGGGAGGTGAAGACCAGGATCGCCATGGCAAAGGCGGAGATGGCCTGATCTGTTTCAAGGGCGTCTGCCTAAGGGCAGACGTTTCGCCTTCGGCGAGTTACTTGGAAAAGCACCCCAAGTAACCAAGGGTGCTTGCTCTCGGTTTGGCCCGACTTCGTCGGGTTCCTTCACTCCGGTCCCGCTCCGTGGGCCCGCGCCGAACGGACATCCATGTCCTGACGGCGCTCTCGCCGCATCCATGCGGCTCGACCCACTCCGCGAAACCTCCGTTCAGCCTGCACCCAAGTCGCGATAGGTGTCGTCTGAGGGTTATGTGTTTGAAGATCAAGATCAGAAGCAGATCAGAAGCAGATCGAGGGCGGGTCAGGCGCTAAGGACTTGTGGGAGTGAGCTTGCTCACGAAGGGGCCGGTACATGCATCGGATATGGGGTGTTTTGGATAAAGCATTCGCGAGCAAGCTCACTCCTACAGGGAGGGGGGCTATCAGCAAAAATGCCGGCGCATGAGGTGGCCTCTTCCCGGCTAAAGCCGGTCCTACTAAGCGTAAGCGCGCTTTTGATCTTCCTACGCAAAAGGCTCAGTCACCGCCAATCGCGACTTGGGTGCAGGCTGAACGCAGACGACGGGGAGTGGGCCGAGCGGCATGGATGCCGCGAGAGCGCCGTCAGGACATGGATGTCCGTTCGGCGCGGGCCCACGGAGCGTCGTCGGAGTGAGGGTATTCCGACGAAGGAGGAACCTAACCAGGAGCAAGCACCCTTGGTTACTTGGGGTGCTTTTCCAAGTAACTCGCCGAAGGCGAAACGGTCTGCCCCCAGGCAGACGCCCTTGATCTTGATCTAAACGACTTCCGCCCGATAGGGCAAATCCGGCCCCTCGCGCGTGCAGGTCACCGCCGCCGCAGCCACCGCAAACTCCAGCATCTTCGTCAGCGTCTCGCGATCTACCCCCGCCAACGCAGAGGGCACATCCAGACCCCGCTCCGTCAGAAACGCAATCAACGCCGCCTGAAACGTATCACCGGCACCCACCGTATCCACCGTCTCCACCTTGCGCGCCGCCACCGACCACGTGCCCAAATCCCGCGTAAACACCGTGGCGCCCTGACGGCCGCGGGTCATGATCACCCACTGGCAATTGTCCTTCAGCCAACCCTCGGCCACCGCCGCCGCCTCTTTGTCCGGATACAACAGCTCCAGGTCCTCATCACTGACCTTGATGATGTGCGCGTGCTCGGCAAACTTCGCCACCTGACTGCGCCACAGCTCGATGCTCGGCGCCGGATTCAGGCGCACATTGGGATCGAACGTGATCAAGCGCTTGCCGCTTTCCCGCCGCACCAGCGTCAGCAGCGCGTCGGCGATCGGCTGCACCACCAGCGAAAACGAACCCACATGCAGGCCCCGCACGCTGTCGTCCAGCGTCGGCAGCTGCTCGACGCCCAGCATCCGGTCCGCGCAGCCTTCGCCGCGAAAACTGTACTGCGGCGAGCCGTCGGCGCCCACGGCGACCATCGACAGGGTGGTGGGTGCGTCGACAGGCACCAGAAAGTCATCGCGCACGCCTTCTTCCGCGAGCACGGTCGTCAGGCGCTTGCCCAGGTAATCGCTGGAAATCCCGGCAAAAAAACCGGCATCGATGCCCAGCCTGCGCAGGCCGACCGCGACGTTGAACGGCGAGCCGCCGGCGATGGCCTGATACCCCACTTTGTTGCGTTGTCCGCTGTCCGGCTGACAGAAAAAGTCGAACAGTGCTTCGCCACAGACCAGATACATAGTTGCTCCATAAAGGCCGACGGGGCTGTCCGTCAGAGGCCCTGCAATTGAGTGCGATAGTGCTGATAAACCGCTTGGTACGCCGCAACGTGTTCGGCAACCGGCCGGGTTTCGCTGGCCGGGTCGAGGCTGACGCAACGCTCGGTCAGCGCCTGCAGCGACTCGCCGTCGCCGTCACCACCGGCATCGAGGTGTGAATGACACCACGCCGCCTGGATCGCTGCGCCCAGGGCTGCCGCTTCGGTGCCGGTGGTGCAGATGACCGGCGTGTCCATGATGTCGGCCACAATCTGCCGCCAGACCGCGCTTTTCGCGCCGCCGCCGATCAGGCGGATGTTATCGCTCTTAATGCCGCTGTCGCGCAACAGGTCCAGGCCGTAACGCAGGCCGAAGGTGGTGCCCTCGACCACCGCCCGGCAGAGGTTGGCCTGGGTCAGGTTGGTACTGTCCAGCCCGAGAATGCTGCCGGTGGCGTGGGGCAGGGCGGGCACGCGTTCGCCGTTGAGGAAGGGCAGCACGAGCACGCCTTGTGCGCCAATCGGCGAGGACGCCACGGCAGCGTTGAACGCGCCGATGTCCAGCGCGAACAGCTCGCGGAAGGCACTGGTGGCGTTGGTCAGGTTCATGGTGCAGATCAGTGGCAGCCAGCCGCCCGACGAGGAGCAGAAGGTCGCCACCGATGGCTGAGCGCTGACGTTGCCGGCGTCGGCGAAGGCGTAGACCGTGCCCGACGAACCCAGGCTCATGGTGATCGAGCCCGGTGCGATATTGCCGGTGCCGATGGCGCCCATCATGTTGTCGCCACCGCCGCTGGAGACGATGGCCTTCGGGTTGAGGCTCAGTCGCTCGGCGATCGCGGGGAGAATCGTGCCGACCGGCTGATGCGCCTCGAGCAGCTCCGGCAGCGCCTTGACCAGCCGGCCACTGGGATCGATGTGCTGAAGGATGTCCAGGTCCCATGCGCGGCTGCGCACGTTGAAATAACCGGTGCCCGATGCATCGCCGAACTCGCTGCAACTGCGGCCGGTGAGCCAGTAATTGAGGTAGTCGTGGGGCAGCAGAATTTTGTCGATGCGGGCAAACAGCTCGGGAAACTGCTCTTTGCTCCACAGCAGTTTCGAGACCGTGTAGCCCGGCGCGATGGCAATACCCAGGCGCTCCAGGGACCCGGCTTCACCGCCCAGATACGTCAGCAGCCGATCATTTTCAGGCGCAGATTCCGTGTCGCACCACAGCTTGGCGGGGCGCAGCACCTGGCCTGTTTCGTCAAGCATGACCAGGCCATGTTGCTGCCCGGACACGCCGATGGCCTGGATGTCCGCGCCGGACACCCCGGCTTGCTGCAGGGCCGCGGCCGTGGCTTGCTCGAACGCATCGAGCCATTCCTGCACATCCTGCTCACGGCGACCGTTGGCGCCACTGATCATGTGGTGCGCACCCGAGCCTTCGCCCAGAACCTTGCCGCTGACCGCATCCAGAACAATCGCTTTGGTGCCTTGGGTACCGCAATCGATGCCGAGAAACATATTCACCTCTTCCCCTATGAAGCTCAGGCGGTTTTCGCTAACAGGTTTTCCAGGGTTTTGCTGACGCCCAATTGCTTCAGGCTGTTCAGGTTGTGTTCGAACGATGCCACGAACTCGGCGGACTGTGGAATCGCCGCACCGAAGATTTCTTCCACCTCCAGCAGGCGCTGGGTCACCAGCACGTCATCGGCCACCAGCGCCTTGCAAAAGTCCGCGCGCGGGTCGACGACGGTGTACGGAACGCCGTTCTCGCCGGTGAAATCGCCGGTGCGGTTGCCCTGCAGGTACAGCGCCCAGGCCGCAACCACCAGGGAAGCGCGGTCCATGTTGCCGCTGTCCAGGATCAGACGATTGATCGTCGGCACGGTGAATTTCGGGAATTTCGACGAGCCGTCGGAGCACACCCGCTCCAGCTGGTCGGCTATCGCTTGGTTGGAGAAGCGGTCGATCAGGGTCTGTTTGTACTCGGTCAGGTCGATGCCCGGCACCGGCGCCAGTTGCGGGGTGACGTCCAGGTCCATGTAGGTGCGGATGTAGCCGACGAACAGCGGGTCGTTCATGGTTTCGTGGACGAAGCGATAGCCCTTCAGCGCGCCGAGGTAGGTCAGCGCCAGGTGGCTGCCGTTGAGCAGCTTGATCTTCATTTCTTCGTACGGGGTTACGTCGTCGGTGAACTGCACGCCGACCTTTTCCCAGGCCGGACGGCCGTTGACGAACTTGTCTTCCAGCACCCACTGCACGAAGGGTTCGCAGACCACCGGCCAGGCGTCGTCGATGCCTTTCTGGTCGTGCAGTTGCAGGCGGTGGGCGGTGCTGGTCATCGGCGTGATGCGATCGACCATGGCGTTGGGGAAGCTGACGTGTTCAGCGATCCAGTCATGCAGTTCCGGGTCGCGCTGTTGGGCGAAGGCCAGCAGGGCTTTGCGTGTCACCGCGCCGTTGTGCGGCAGGTTATCGCAGGACATCAGGGTGAACGCCGGTGTGCCCTCCGCGCGGCGGCGGGTCAAGGCGGCGCACAGGTAACCGAACACGGTTTTTGGCGTGGCGGGGTGTTCGAGGTCGTACTGGATCTGCGGCAGGTGGCTCATGAATTCGCCGGTGCTGTCGTCGATGCAGTAGCCGCCTTCGGTGATGGTCAGCGAGACGATGCGGATGTCCGGGCTGGCGAGTTTGTCGATCAGCGTCAGGTCGCTGTCGGTGGACATGAGCATCTGGCTCATGGCGCCGATCACCCGGGTTTCGGTGTCCGGGGTGTCGCCCAGTTCGAACAGCGTGTAGAGAAAGTCCTGGCCCTTCAGCGCCTCGAAATTGGCACGGTCTTCCTCGCGCAGGCTGACCCCGCAAATGGCCCAGTCCAGGCCTTCGCCGCTGCCTTCATTGGTGCCGAGGGACATCAGCGCATCGGTGTAAAACGCTTGGTGGGCGCGGTGAAAACCGCCGACGCCGATGTGCACGATGCCCTGGCGACGCTCGTCAAGGGAGTAGGCGGGGATGGCAATACCGGCGCCCAGGTTGGAGAGGTTCTGCTTGTTCAGTTTCATGACGGTGTTCCCGAATGCGGTGGAGTGCGAGGGATCAGGCAGCGGCCTGCAGCGCGCGGCGGATGACCTGGCCCTGGGCGTCGAACAGGTGGCAGTGCGCGCTGTTCAGGTGCAGTTTCAGGGTCTCGCCGTACTGGCTGGCCAGGTCCCCACGAATGCGCATGGTCAGCGGCTCGCCGGAGGTGGTGCGCACGTGGCAATAGGTGTCGCTGCCCAGGCGTTCGCTGACATCGGCGATGACGGTCAGCTGGCAATCGCCTTCGTTGGCCAGCTCCAGGTGCTCGGGGCGAATCCCCAGGGTCACCGAGTCGCCGACGCTCTGTTGCGCGTTGGTGAAGGGCAGCAGGACTTTTGTCCCGGCGTCCAGGGTGACTTCACAGGCCGAGGTCTCGACGCCGCTGATGATGCCCTTGAGGAAGCCCATCTTCGGCGTGCCAAGAAAACCTGCGACGAACAGGTTGGCCGGGTGGTGGTACAGCTCCAGCGGCGAACCGACCTGTTCGACGCGACCGCCGTTGAGCACGACCACTTTGTCGGCCAGGGTCATGGCTTCGACCTGATCGTGGGTCACGTAGATCATCGTTGCCTGCAGCTCTTTGTGCAGGCGCGACAGCTCCAGGCGGGTCTGCACCCGCAGGGCGGCGTCGAGGTTGGACAGCGGTTCGTCGAACAGGAAGATCTTCGGGTTGCGCACGATGGCTCGACCGATCGCCACCCGCTGGCGCTGACCGCCCGACAGCTGCTTGGGCTTGCGCTCCAGCAGCGGGCCTAGCTCAAGAATGCGCGCGGCTTCATCGACTTTTTTCTTGACCTCGGCCTTCGGCGTGCCAGCCAGATCCAGGGCGAACGACAGGTTTTTGCCGACGGTCATGTGGGGGTACAGCGCGTAGGTCTGAAACACCATCGCCAGGTCGCGCTTGGCCGGGGTGACTTGAGTGATTTCGCGGCCATCCAGTTCAATGCTGCCGCTGGTAACGTCTTCAAGGCCCGCGATCAGGCGCAGCAGGGTGGATTTGCCACAGCCCGACGGACCGACGAAGACCACGAATTCACGGTCTTTCACGTCCAGGTCGATGCCTTTGATGATCTGGTGGCCGTCGAAGCCTTTTTGCAGATTTCTGATTGTCAGGTTAGCCATGAGGGGCTCCAGTTTTATTCTTCAAAGTTCAGAGGCTAAAAATCTGCCCGGGATCGTTACCACGCAGAGCGTGGAAACCATCATGTGTCGATCATTTCACCGCACCAAACGACAGCCCGCGGACCAATTGTTTCTGGCTGATCCAGCCGAAGATCAGGATTGGCGCGCAGGCCAGGGTCGACACCGCCGACAATTTGGCCCAGAACAACCCTTCAGGGCTGGAATACGAGGCGATCAACGCGGTCAGCGGGGCGGCATTCGAAGAGGTCAGGTTCAGTGACCAGAACGCCTCGTTCCAGCACAGGATCAGCGACAGCAGCGCCGTCGATGCCAGCCCGCCCTTGCAGATCGGGATCAGCACGCGAAAGATTTCCTGGCGCGTGGTGGCGCCGTCCAGCCGCGACGCTTCAAGAATCTCCCCGGGGATGTCCTTGAAGTAGGTGTAAATCATCCAGACCACGATCGGCAGGTTGATCAGCGTGTAGATCACGATCAGCGCAATGCGCGAATCCAGCAGGCCGAAGGTCTTGGCCAGCAGGTAGATCGGCATCAGCACGCCCACTGGCGGCAGCATTTTGGTCGAGAGCATCCACAGCAGCGTGCCCTTGGTCCGTTTGGTTTCGAAAAACGCCATGGAGTAGGCCGCCGGCACCGCGATCAGCAGGCACAGGATCGTCGCGCTGAAAGAGATCAGGATCGAGTTCCAGGCGAAGTGGAAGTAGTCACTGCGCTCCTGGATGTGCAGGTAGTTTTCCAGGGTCGGTGTGAAGATGAACTGCGGCGGCGTGGCGAACGCGTCGATCTCGGTCTTGAAGCTGGTCAGGACCATCCAGAAGATCGGGAAGAAAATCAGCGCCGCGATCAGCCACGACAAGGTGCCGAGCAGGGCACTTTGCAGGCGACGGGATTGTTTGAGCGTCATCATGGCCTTGCCCTCAAGACTTGTCGGTGAGGTTTTTGCCGATCATCCGGACCAGGATGATCGCGGCAATGTTGGCGATCACGACGGCAATCAAGCCGCCCGCCGATGCCATGCCCACGTCGAATTGCAGCAGTGCCTGGTTGTAGATCAGGTACGCCAGATTGGTGGAAGCGAAGCCCGGGCCGCCGTTGGTGGTGGTGAAGATTTCGGCGAACACCGAGAGCAGGAAGATCGTTTCGATCATCACCACCACGGCGATTGGGCGCGCCAGGTGCGGCAGGGTCAGGTGCCAGAAGATGGCGATCGGGCCGGCGCCATCCAGACGCGCCGCTTCTTTCTGTTCCTGATCCAGGGACTGCATGGCGGTCATCAGAATCAGGATCGCGAAGGGCAGCCACTGCCACGACACAATGATGATGATCGACAGCATCGGGTAATTCGCCAGCCAGTCCACCGGCTGGGCACCGAACAGCTTCCAGACCCAGGCGAGAATCCCGGACACCGGGTGGAAAATCAGGTTCTTCCAGATCAGCGCGCTGACCGTCGGCATGATGAAAAACGGCGAGATCAGCAGCACGCGCACGATGCCGCGACCGAGAAACTCACTGGCTTCCAGCAACGCCGAGATCAGCACGCCGAGGATCACGCTGATGGCCAGCACACTGCCGACCAGCAACAGCGTGTTCATGGCGCCGGGCAGAAAGCCTGCGTCGGTGACGAAGAATTCGAAGTTCTCAAGCCCGACGAATTCGTTTTCGCCAGGGTTGAGCAGGTTGTAGCGGATCAGCGAAAAGTAGATGGTCATGCCCAGCGGCACAATCATCCAGACCAGCAGCAACAGCACCGAGGGGCTGACCAGAAACCAGCCGGGCTTGGTGACGCTGCCCTTGGCAGACGACTTATCGTCAGCCGCGGCGGTGCGCGGGGTGAGGGTTGAGGTGTTCATGTTGACTCCGGACCGGGCAGAAGCGTGAGCGTGAACGTGGGCGGCAGGCAATCAGCGCCTGCCGCCGTCAAGCAGCGGGTGTCAGCCCTTTTTCGGATAACCCGCGCGCTTCATTTCACGCTCGGCCACGCTTTGCGCGCTGGTCAATGCCTGATCCACGGTGGAGGTGCCCACCAGTGCTGCCGAGAACTGTTGGCCGACGGAGGTGCCGATCGACTGGAACTCGGGAATGGTCACCAACTGGATGCCCACATACGGCACCGGCTTTAGGGTCGGCGCCTTCGGCGTGACGGCCTTGAGGGATTCCAGGGTGATGTTGGCGAACGGCGCAGCCTGTTTGTAGGCATCGGTGTAGGTCGATGCGCGGGTGCCTGGCGGCACGTTGGACACGCCGTCTTTCTCGGCGACCAGCGCGGCGTACTCTTTGGACGTGGCCCATTCGGTGAAGGCGCGGGCGTCCTTGTCGTTCTTGGCGCTGGTCGGAATCGCCAGAGCCCACGAATACAGCCATGCCGAGCCTTTGTCGGTGACTTCGTGCGGCGCATAGGTGAAACCTACGCTGTCGGCGACTTTACTCTGTGATTTGTCGGTGACGAACGAGCCGGCCACGCTGGCATCGACCCAGATTGCGCACTTGCCGCTGTTGAACAGGGCGAGGTTTTCGTTGAAGCCGTTGCTGGAGGCGCCGGGTGGGCCGTCCTTCTTCATGACGTTGGTGTAGAAGGTCAGCGCGTTCTTCCATTCAGGCTGGTCGAATTGCGGCTTCCACTGTTCGTCGAACCAGCGGGCGCCAAACGAGTTGGCGATGGTGGTGATCAGCGCCATGTTCTCGCCCCAGCCTGCCTTGCCGCGCAGGCAGATGCCGTACTGTTCCTTGGACTTGTCGGTGAGTTTGTCGGCGAATTCGGAGATCTGCGTCCAGGTCGGACGCTCCGGCATGGTCAGGCCGGCGGCCTTGAACAGGTCTTTGCGGTAGTAAGTGATCGAGCTTTCTGCGTAGAACGGCAGGGCGAAGAGTTTGCCTTCGACCGACAAGCCGTCGCGTACCGAAGGAAATACGTCGTCCAGCGCGTAGGACGCCGGCAGGTCATTCATTTCCTTGAGCCAGCCCTTGGCACCCCAGAGTGAGGCTTCGTACATGCCGATGGTCAACACGTCGAACTGGCCGCCTTTTGTGGCGATGTCGGTGGTCAGGCGTTGACGCAGCACGTTCTCTTCCAGCACCACCCACTTGAGCTTGATGTCTTTGTGCTGTTCTTCGAAGGTCTTGGACAGCCGCTGCATGCGGATCATGTCGCTGTTGTTGACGGTGGCGATGGTGACTTCACCGGCAGTGGCGGTGGTGCACAGGGACAGGAGGGTCAGACAGGTACCGGCAAGGAGAACATTTGCAGAGGTCTTCATTTATCACTCCTCTTCTGCGCCCAGGCGGACGTCAGAAGCTTGGTTATTGTTTTTGTTTCTTCCGGAGGCCAGGAAGAATGTCAGCTGATTACAGCCTTGTGCGCGCTGGTTGACAAATCCTGCGGCGCACTTGAACTGATACTTTTTTGCACTGAGGTTTCCGACGGGCGCGCTGCACAACTGCGCCAGCGCGTGGGGCGGGGCAGTTCCAGCGTAGTTGATGGGTGCGACGGGGCAACGAATCAGTACAGGTTTTGTTCGGTCAGGCGCTGTACAGCGAGGCGTCGGTAGTGCGAGGGGGTCATGCCTTTGAGTTTCTGGAAACGTCGATTGAAGTTGGAGATGTTATTGAAACCTGACTCGAAGCAGACGTCGGTCACCGGCCGGTCGCCATCGGCGAGCAATTCACAGGACTTGCTGATCCGCAGCCGGTTGACGAATTCCACAAAGCAGCGCCCGGTGGCCTGCTTGAACACACGGGAAAAATAAGTCGGCTTCATGCCCAGGTATTCGGCCACTTCTTCCAGCGGCAGTTCGCGGGCGTAGTGGGTGAAGATGTATTCCACGGCTTTGTTGGTGCGCTCCACGGCGTGGTCGTCGGACAGCTGGGACGCGGTGGTGCCCGACAGCAACTGGAAATCATCACTGGCCGCCAGCACTTCCAGCAAAATGAAAAAGTGCCCCAGCCGGGTCATGCCCGTGGTGTCGGCGATTTTCTGCATCAGCTTGGTGGCCTGGCGGACGGTCCGCTTGCAGCGGAATTCAATGCCGTACCGGGCGCGCTCGAGCAACGGCGCCAGGGCCTTGAGTTCGGCAAACACCTGATTGCCGCTTTCGAGCAACTCTTCGGTGAAGTTCACCAGCATGTCGCGTTTGGGCACGACCTCGTCTTCCGCGATCTGACTGATCCAGTTATGGGGCAGATTGGGGCCGGTGAGGAACAGCGTCTCGGGGTAGAAATTGCCGATGTAATCGCCGACGAAGACCTTCCCGGAACTCGCAACGATCAGGTGCAGCTCGTATTCCTTGTGGAAATGCCAGCGCACCAGCGGACAGGGAAAGCCATGCTCACGGTAGATGATCGACAGACCGTTATGGTCATCCATCAGCTCATAGGCGGGGTCGGTGACTCTTGTTGTTTTGGTCATGCATGTGCCGGTCTGGAGAATGGCGTGAGGTTAATGTGCACTATTTGTCGGGCGGAATACAGATACAGGCGTTAAACAGAGGCAGATGGGCGCACGACTTCAGAGGGGCCGGCTTTAGCAAGAGAGGGGCGCGCAGCGGGATCGTCCCGGGATCACGTTACATACCGTCGCTTAAAAGATTTCCCAAGCGGTGGCGCAACAAAGTGCGGTGTGTACTATCCACATCAGTCAACAAAGGGATAGGCTGATGCGGAGCAGGGACATGATCAGAAGGGTCGAGGACGACGGTTGGTATGTGGTCGAGGTCAAAGGCAGTCATCGTCAATACAAGCACCCGATAAAACAGGGACGTGTCACGGTCCCTCATCCCAAAGATGACCTGCCAAAAGGGACGGTTCACAGCATATTGAAGCAGGCCGGCCTCAAATGAATGTCTCGAAGCAAATCGGCTCGGAAGGATAAGAACATGAAATTACCCGTCGTTTTACATAAGGATCCCGACTCGGTGTACGGCGTCACCGTGCCTGATATTCCGGGCTGTTTTTCCGCTGGCGCGACCATTGGCCAAGCACTGGACAATGTGAAAGAAGCCCTGGCGCTGCATTTTGAAGGGCTGGTCGCTGATGGCGAGGCGCTGCCGCAGCCGATGGACATCGACGCGCATATCCATAATCCGGACTATCAAGGCGGCGTGTGGGCTGTGGTCGAATTTGACGTGACACCGTATTTCGGTCGCTCAGTGCGGTTCAATGCGACACTGCCGGAAGTGCTGCTGGAGCGCATCGATGCCCGTGTCAGGAGCGATCAACGTTACCGATCGCGCTCGGGCTTTCTGGCAACAGCTGCGTTGCGCGAGCTGCACGAATAGATGCTCGGAATGCCGCTTCCCTGCGTATTGGAGCACCTTCTGCGAACGCCTTCAGAGAACCGCCACCCCATGAAAAAAATCCTCGTGATCGGCATCGGCGCAGGCAATCCCGAGCACATCACCATTCAGGCGATCAAGGCGCTGAACCGCACCCAGGTGTTTTTCATGCTCGACAAGGGCTACGCCAGTGACGACCTGCTGGCGTTGCGCCGGGAGATTTGCGAGCGCTACATCGAGGGCCATGACTATCGTTTGGTGCAGGTGAGCGATCCCCGGCGCAAGGACGATTCGCCGTCTTACCGCAGCGGGGTCGAACACTGGCACGAGCAGCGCGCCGTGTTGTTCGAGCAACTGATCGCCGATGAAGTAAAGGCGGGCGAGACCGGTGGGTTTCTGGTGTGGGGCGACCCGGCGCTGTATGACGGCACCCTGAAGATTCTCGATCAGGTGCTCGCCCGCGGCCGTGAGTCATTTGCCTACGACGTCATTCCGGGTATCACCAGCGTGCAGGCGCTCGCCGCCGGACACCGCATCGGCCTGAACCGCATCGGCGAGCCGATCCACATCACCACCGGCCGGGAGCTTGCAGCGGAGCAGGGCGAGCACATCAGCAACAGTGTGGTGATGCTCGACGCCTATTGCACCTTCGAGCGGTTCGTCGATCAGGATTTACACATCTATTGGGGCGCCTACCTCGGCACCCCTGACGAGATGCTCATTTCAGGCCCGCTGCACGAGGTCAGCGCGCAGATACGTCAAGCGCGTGAAGCCGCGCGGGCAGAGAAAGGCTGGATCATGGACACCTACCTGTTGCGCCGCGCCGTCCGCTAGATAAACGCTTCAGGCGTTCTTGTTCTTGGCTTCAATCCACTGGGACATGTACTGCGTGCTCTTGTGCTGATGATGGCGAAGCATGGCGCCGGTGAAGTGGGCCGCGCGATGGGCCTGCAGCGTGTCCTGCAATGTGAGGATACGGTCGATCAGCACGGCGCAATGGCGGTCATGGCCAAAGCGCGCCGGCAGCAATTGCCAGCCGTCCTGTTGTGCCTGTTCCCAGCGCGCCTGATCGCTGTAAAGACTGACCGCCGCGTCTGCCAGCCCTTGCGCATCACAGGCCACGGCGCCAGGAAATGGCAGCTCGCCGTGCATGGCCTCGGCGCCGATGGGCGTCGTCACGGTGGGCGTGCCGCAGACCATGGCATCGATGATCTTGCCCTTGATTCCCGCGCCGAATCGCAACGGCGCCAGGGACACCCGCGCAGCGCCCATCACTTCCAGCGCGTCTTCGGCCCAGTTCATGATGTGAAATCCCTGGGCGGCGTTATGCAATGCCGCAGCCTTGGGCGGCGTGTAGGCGCCATACACATGAACCTGAGCAGTGGGCAGTTGCGCGCGAATCAGCGGCCAGACGGTGTTTTTCAGCCATAGCACGGCATCCCAGTTCGGGGCGTGGCGGAAATTGCCAATGGTGATGAAATGCGCCCGGTCTTCAAAGCTTCGCGGGCCAAGGGGCGCCTCGCGAGGCTCTCTTACCAGCAGCGGGACCCAATGGAGCTGAGCCGCGGGCACCGAAAACGCCTGGGTCAGTAGGTCGCTTTCGACGTCGGAGACCATCAGGCTCAGGTCACTGCGGTGGATCGCGGCGATCTCGCGCTGGGCCAGGTCAGTGGTCGCCATCCGGGTGAACAGCTGATCCCGGGGCGTCTGGAAATAGTCAGTCAGGTCAGCATCGGGCTTGCCGTCGAGGCGTTCCTTGACCGCCTGATGACGGGCATGGCGCAGGCTCTGCAAGTCGGAGCTCTCAAGCAGGCGAAGGGCGTTCGGGCAGTGCTTCTCCACCCGCCAGCCGAACTGCTCCTCCATCAGAAACTGGTCGAACAACACCACGTCGGGCTGCAGCTCATGGATGAAGGCGTCAAAGCTGCTGTGGTTGAGGGCGATGGCGACTTCCATGATGCCCAGCGCGGCCAAGTCGGCCTTGTGCTCGCCTTCCGTGGCGGCGCTGGCGAACGTGATCCGCCAGCCCTGTTCGAGAAAACAGTCGATGAGTTGCATGACATGCCCGCTGGCCGCAGAGGAACGCGGCTCGGGCCAGACGTAGCCAATGATCAGCACATGGATCGGGGATCGCTGCGCCAGTTGCTCAGTCGCCAAGGATGCCCTTTACCTTGTCACGCAGCTGGTCGATGGAAAACGGCTTGCCGATATTGTGCATGCCCTCAGGCACATCAACGGAGTCCGCGTAGCCGCTGGCGAACAGCACCGGGATGTCCGGGCGGGCCTCACGTGCCTTGACGGCGAGGTCCTTGCCGTTCATGTCCGGCAGGCCCAGGTCGGTCATCATCAAGTCGATGGTCTGGCCAGCGTTGTGCAGGACCGCAAGGGCCTCGGCGGCATCTGCTGCTTCCAGCACGGTGTACTCAAGCTCCTCGAGGACGTCGACAATCAACATCCTGACGATGTTGTCATCTTCGACCACCAGAATCGTGCGGGGTGAATCGGACATGGCAAGTTCCTTAATTGGGCAGGGAGCGCATCGCACGGCATCGGGGCTTACAGCGTTTCGCTGGGGGCGCAATTGTGCCAAGTTCTGAGCCGCAACAACACGATTCAATTGAGTGTAATGGCTTTTTGGCTGCACTCAAATGTACAGTGCCGGCCTGATTGTTCCCGATCTAATGTCAGAAAATTCAATCTTCTACGTCGTACGCTGGAGTTTTTGCCGAGGTTTGCGGCAAACTCCGTCGTTTAGACGAATCCGCCTGAGCCCTCGCGATGATCACCAACTCTGCAGTCGATGAGCAACGTTTCCGCAAACTGTTAAGTCGCAACGTCAGTTTACCTTTGGCCGTCGGCGTGCTGAGTGCGGCCTTCTTCGTCATTCTCATCTCTTATCTGTTGTCGGCCATTCAGTGGGTCGAACACACCGACCGGGTCATCAACAACCTCAATCGCTCGCTCAAGCTCTCGGTGGACATGGAAACCGGCATGCGCGGCTTTCTGCTGACCGGCGATGAGCGTTTCCTCGACCCCTACGAAGTGGCCAAGCCGGCCATCATGAGCGAGCTCCAGGGCCTTGAAGAACTGGTCGCCGATAACCCGGATCAGGTCGACCGCTTCAAGCGACTGGCCGCGCTGCAATCATCCTGGAACGACTTCGCCCAGGAGATGATTAATCTGCGCCGCGCCGGTGGCGACTATCAGACGCCGATCAAGGAGCGTCGCGGCAAGCGCCTGGCCGACGAGATGCGTGATCAATACGAGCAAGCGGCCAACGTCGAGCACCAGCTGCGTCTGACACGCAACACCGACGTGACCCACACCACCGTGATGTCGGTCTCGCTGTACGTCACGTTCATTCTGATCGTCAGCGGGATTCTCGCCTGGGTCGGACGTCGTGACATGACCACGCTGTCCAACACCTACGCCGCCAACCTGCGGGCGCAACAGCTGGACGCTGATCGCTTGTCCCATGTCGCCTGGCTGCGCAACGGTCAGAGCGAACTGGCCGAGCAGGTGATCGGCCAGCTCACCCTCAATCTGCTGGGCCGCAACGTGCTGCATTTCTTCGCCCAGTACCTGGGTGCGGTGGTGGCGGCGGTGTACGTACGCCAGGAGCATGGCGGTCTGGTGCGCGTGGCGTCCTATGGTTTCTCCCGCGAGCAGGAACAGCACGAGCAGTCGATCTATAGCGGTGAAGGCGTGGTCGGAAAGGCGGCCGAGCAGGATCAGATCATCACCCTGGACAACGTCCCTCAGGACTATTTCAAAGTCACCTCCGGCCTGGGTGAAGGCTCACCGCGCAGCGTCGTGGTGGTGCCGACCAGCAACGATGACCACGTCAACGGCGTGATCGAGCTGGGCTTTCTTCGCGAGCTGACGCCCCGTGACCTGGAGTTCCTTGAGCTGGTGGCCGAGAACGTGGGCACCTCTATCGAGGCAGCCCGCTACCGTCAACGTTTGCAGGAAGTGCTCGCCGAAACCCAGCAGCTCAACGAAGAGCTTCAAGTGCAGCAGGAAGAACTGCGCACCGCCAATGAAGAGCTGGAAGAACAGTCGCGGATTCTCAAGGAGTCCCAGGCGCACCTGGAAATCCAGCAGGCGGAGCTTGAGCAGACCAACGAACAGTTGGCCGAGCAGAGCAAGGCGCTGGGCGATCAGCGTGATGCGCTGGACCGCAATAATGAAGAACTGCACATCGCACAGATTGAACTGGAAGCCCGCGCCGACGAGTTGCAGCGCTCAAGCAAGTACAAATCCGAGTTCCTGGCCAACATGTCCCACGAGCTGCGCACGCCGCTGAACAGCTCGTTGATTCTGGCCAAGCTGCTGGCGGAAAACCCGCAGGACAACCTCACCGCCGAGCAGGTCAAGTTTGCCGAATCGATCTACTCCGCCGGTAATGACTTGCTCAACCTGATCAACGACATTCTGGACATCTCCAAAGTCGAAGCCGGCAAGCTCGACATGCGGCCGGAAAACAGCAGCGTCAGCCGCTTGGTCGAAGGCCTGCGCATGACCTTCGAACCGTTGGCGGCCGAGAAGAAGCTGGAGTTCTCGGTGGAGATTCAGTCAGGCACGCCGGTCTCGCTGTACACCGATCGCCAGCGCCTGGAGCAGATCCTCAAGAACCTGCTGTCCAACGCCGTCAAGTTCACCGAAAGCGGCACCGTCAGCCTGACCGTGTCCCGTCAGCCGGGCGAGGGCGTGGCCTTCACCGTTCGCGACTCCGGGATCGGCATCGCCGAGGAGCAGCAGGAGAGCATCTTCGAAGCGTTCCGTCAGGCCGACGGCACCACCAATCGCCGTTACGGCGGCACGGGCCTGGGGCTGTCGATTTCCCGCGATCTGGCCCGCCTGCTGGGCGGTTCGATCAGCGTGACCAGCGCGCCGGGGCAGGGCAGTATTTTCACCCTGGTCATGCCGGAAGAGTACGTCGAAGTCGAGCCTTCACAGTACGTCGAGGGGCCAGCAGCGGCTGTGCAGCCTGCGCCGGTTCCAGCCCGCATCACGCCGCCTGCGCCTGTCGCTGCCAAGCCTGCGGCGGCGGCAACACCCATTCCGCGCTTCGCTGATGACCGCGAGAAGGCGCCGTTCACCAATCGCTGCATCCTGGTCATCGAAGACGAAGTGCGCTTTGCCCACATCCTCTACGATCTGGCCCATGAACTGGGCTACAACTGCCTGGTGGCCCATGCCGCCGACGAAGGCTTCGACCTGGCCTCTTCGTTTATACCGGACGCTGTGCTGCTGGACATGCGCCTGCCGGACCATTCCGGTCTGACGGTCCTGCAACGTCTGAAAGAGCTGCCAAGCACCCGCCACATCCCGGTGCACGTCATTTCCGTCGAAGACCGTCAGGAAGCGGCGCTGCAAATGGGCGCCATCGGCTACGCGGTCAAACCGACCACCCGCGAGGAGCTCAAGGATGTCTTCGCCCGCCTCGAAGCCAAGCTCACCCAGAAGGTCAAACGCATCCTGCTGGTCGAAGACGATGCCTTGCAGCGTGACAGCATCGCGCGCCTGATCGGCGACGATGACATCGAGATCACGGCAGTCGGCTTCGCTCAGGACGCCCTTGATCTGCTGCGCGACAACGCCTACGACTGCATGATTATCGACCTGAAACTGCCGGACATGCTCGGCAACGAGTTGCTCAAGCGCATGTCCATCGACGAGATCTGCGCGTTCCCGCCGGTCATCGTCTACACCGGCCGCAACCTGACCCGTGACGAAGAAGCCGAGCTGCTGAAGTACTCGCGCACCATCATCATCAAAGGCGCGCGCTCGCCGGAGCGGTTGCTCGACGAGGTGACGCTGTTCCTGCACAAGGTCGAGTCGCAGATGTCGAACGAGCGCCAGAAGATGCTGAAGACCGCGCGCAGTCGCGACCGTGTGTTCGAAGGGCGCAAGATCCTCGTGGTCGACGACGACGTACGCAACATCTTCGCCCTGACCAGCGCGCTGGAGCACAAAGGCGCCATCGTCGAGGTGGGGCGCAATGGGCTGGAGGCGATCGAGAAGCTCAACACCGTCGAGGACATCGATCTGGTGCTGATGGACGTGATGATGCCGGAAATGGACGGCTACGAAGCCACCATCGAGATTCGCAAGAACCCGCGCTGGCGCAAGCTGCCGATCATTGCTGTCACCGCCAAAGCGATGAAAGACGATCAGGATCGCTGCCTGCAGGCCGGTTCCAACGACTACCTGGCGAAACCGATTGACCTGGACCGGCTGTTCTCGCTGATTCGCGTGTGGTTGCCCAAGATGGAACGTATCTGAATGAACCGGATCAATTGACCGCCTTTTTGCCCGATCCAGAGTGTTGCCGATGCACCAAGAACGAGACGCCGATATCGAGTTACGCTTGCTCATTGAAGCGATTTACTTGAAGTACAGCTACGATTTCCGCGATTACTCGGGTGCGTCGGTGAAACGACGTGTGGCCCACGCGTTGCGTCAATTTGAACTGAAGACCATTTCCGCGTTGCAGGAGCGGGTGTTGCATGACCCTTCGGCGTTCATGCAACTGCTGCAATTCCTGACGATCCCGGTCAGCGAGATGTTCCGCGATCCGACGCACTTCCTGGCGATCCGCGAAGAAGTCGTGCCGCTGCTCAAGACCTACCCGTCGGTCAAAGTCTGGATTGCCGGGTGCAGCACCGGGGAGGAGGTTTACTCGATGGCGATCCTGCTGCGCGAGGAAGGCCTGCTCGATCGCACCATCATCTACGCCACCGACATCAATCCCAATTCGCTGGAGAAGGCCAAGCAAGGCATCTTCTCCATGGAAAACATGCGCGCCTACAACGAGAACTACATCAAGGCCGGCGGCAAGCGGCTGTTTTCGGAGTACTACACGGCCGCCTACGACTACGCGATCTTCGACAAGACCCTGCGGGAGAACGTCACCTTCGCCGATCACAGCCTGGCGACAGACAGCGTGTTCTCCGAAACACAGTTGATCTCCTGCCGCAATGTGCTGATCTACTTCAACAAGAAGCTGCAGGACCGCGCCTTCGGGCTGTTTCACGAGTCCCTGTGCCACCGCGGATTCCTCGTGCTGGGCAGTAAGGAAACCCTGGATTTCTCCGGGTACAAAAACCAGTTCGACCCTCTGGTCAAACTCGAGCGGATCTACCGCAAATCATGAGAACGTCGTTTCCTTGCCCGTCCCCCGACCAGCCCGCGCTGCCGGCGGTGGACGCGATTGTGGTCGGCGCATCGGCCGGCGGTGTCGAAGCGCTGTTGAAGATTTTCCGCACGCTGCCCAAGGGCTATCGGTTGCCGATCGTTGCGGTGCTCCACGTGCCGGACCAGCGCCGCAGCCACCTGGCCGAGGTCTTCGCCATGAGCGTGGCCATGCCGGTCAAGGAGGCCGACGACAAGGAAACCATCGCGCCGGGCACGCTGTACTTCGCCGCGCCCGGGTATCACCTGTCGGTGGAGAATGATTTCAGTCTGTCATTGAGCCAGGAAGAACGGGTACATCATTCGCGCCCGAGCATCGACGTACTGTTCGAATCGGCTGCTGACGCGTACGGTAAGCGGCTGGCAGGGGTGCTGCTGACCGGCGCCAGCAGCGACGGCGCGCGCGGTACCGCAAAAATCAAAGAGTACGGTGGCCTCACCGTGGTCCAGGACCCGGCACAAGCGCTCGTGCGAACCATGCCCGAGGCGGCGCTTGCCCTTCATACGCCGGATTTTCTATTGCCTTTGCCCGACATTGGGTCCCTGCTTGTCGAGCTGGAACGAATTGCATGCTGAGTGAAATCAAAGCCAAACTGCTGATCGTCGACGATCTGCCGGAAAACCTGCTCGCCCTCGAAGCGCTGATCAAGCGCGAGGATCGTCAGGTGTTCAAGGCGTTGTCTGCGGACGAGGCGTTGTCGTTGCTGCTCGAACACGAGTTTGCGATGGCGATTCTCGACGTGCAGATGCCAGGGATGAACGGCTTCGAACTCGCCGAGCTGATGCGCGGCACGGAGAAGACCAAGAACATCCCCATCGTCTTCGTCAGTGCCGCCGGGCGCGAGCTGAATTACGCGTTCAAGGGCTATGAAAGCGGTGCCGTGGATTTCCTGCACAAGCCCCTCGATATTCACGCGGTGAAGAGCAAGGTCAATGTGTTCGTCGACCTGTATCGCCAGCGCAAGGCCCTGAAGCAGCAGCTCGAAGAGCTTGAGCACAGCCGTCAGGAACAGGAAGCCCTGATGCGCGAGTTGAAGTCGACGCAGAGCGAGCTGGAACGTGCGATTCGCATGCGTGATGACTTTATGTCGATCGTCTCCCACGAGGTGCGCACGCCGCTCAACGGGCTGATTCTGGAGACCCAGCTGCGCAAGCTGCACTTGGCCAAGGACAATGCGTCGGCGTTCACCATGGAGAAACTTCGGGCCATGGTGGATCGTGATGAGCGGCAGATCCAGAGCCTGATTCGCTTGATCGAGGACATGCTCGATGTGTCGCGGATTCGTACGGGCAAGCTGTCGATTCGGACCAGTCCTTTTGATTTGTCGGAGTTGGTGGTCAATCTGGTGGAGAGCTATTCCGCGCAGATCGCCGCCGCCGGCAGCGCGGTGACGCTGCATGCGACGACGCCGGTGATTGGGGTGTGGGATGAGTTTCGCATCGAGCAGGTGGTGGCGAATCTGTTGACCAATGCGTTGCGCTACGGCGCGCATAGGCCAATTGAGTTGCGCGTTTACAGCGAGGCCGGTGAGGCGCGGGTGGAGGTGCGCGATCACGGGATCGGGATCAGTCCGGAAAACCAGAAGCGTATTTTTCAGCAGTTCGAGCGGGTCGCGGCCAGTCATGCGGTGGCGGGGCTTGGCCTTGGGTTGTTTATTTCCGACCAGATAGTGGGCGCCCATGGCGGGCGGATCAGTGTCGAGAGCGAGGAAGGGGCGGGGTCGATGTTTCGGGTTTCATTGCCGCTCTGATCAAGATATCTAAGATCAAGATCACAAGCGTCTGCCTGGGGGGCAGACTGTTTCGCCTTCGGCGAGTTACTTTTAAAAAGCACTAAAAGTAACCAAGGGTGCTTGCTCTTGGTTGGGTTCCTCCTTCGTCAGGGTTCCTTCACTCCGGTCCCGCTCCGTGGGCCCGCTGCCATCCGCCATCCATGGCGGGGGGCAGCTCTCGCCGCATCCATGCGGCTCGGCCCACTCCGCGGAACCTACGTTAAGCCTGCACCCAAGTCGCGTGCTGCGGTGTCTGGGCTATCGCGTAGAAGATCAACAGCAAAAGCTTCCCGGCTAAAGCCGGTCCTACAGTCGGAGCCAGTCCCACTGACTGAACGCGCTGCTGTTTAGTGGGACCGGCTTCAGCCGGAAAAAGCCAGCCCAAGCGCCAACAATTTTGCTGATAGCACCCCCTACCTGTGGGAGCGAGCTTGCTCGCGAATGCTGTTGCTGTTGCTGTTGCTGTGATCTTGATCTTCATACACAAGCCTGCCAGACGACGCAAAACGCGACTTGGGTGCAGGCTGAACGCAGGTCTCGTGGAGTGGGCCGAGCGGCATGGATGCCGCGAGAGCCGCCCCCCGCCATGGATGGCGGATGGCGGCGGGCCCACGGAACGGGACCGGAGTGAAGGAACCCTGACGAAGGAAGGGCCCAACCGAGAGCAAGCACCCTTGGTTACTTGGGGTGCTTTTCCAAGTAACTCGCCAAAGGCGAAACAGGAGGCCGTTAGGCCGACCCATCTGGCCTTCAATCAAATAACTGAACACCCTGCGCAACCTCCAGCGCGGGCCATGGTCGTAATGGCAGCTATCTATAAGATCAAAGGCGTTCAAATGAGCTCTGATGCAGAAAATGTCGTACTCATCGTCGAAGACGAGCCGCTCATTCTGATGCTGCTCTCCGACTACCTGTCGGGCGAAGGCTATCGGGTGTTGCAGGCGGAGAACGGCGAGCAGGCGTTCGAAATTCTTGCCACCAAACCCCACCTCGACTTGATGATCACCGATTACCGCCTGCCCGGCGGCGTTTCCGGCGTCATGATCGCCGAGCCCGCCGTCAAGCTGCGACCGGAACTCAAGGTCATCTTCATCAGCGGCTACCCGGCTGAGATCGTTGATTGCGGCAGCCCGATCACCAAAAAAGCGCCCATCCTCGCCAAACCGTTCACCATGGAAACGCTGCACTCGAAGATCCAGACCCTGCTCAACTGATTCTGCTGCCCCTTAGATACAAACAACAAAGCCGGCAATCGCCGGCTTTTGTGTCAACCCCTCTCGCGTCAACCCTCGATCATTTCCCGCACCTTGGCCGTCAGTTGGTCAAAGGCAAAAGGCTTGGTGATCATCTGCATGCCTTCTTCCAGGAACCCCGAGCGGGCACTGGCGTTTTCCGCATAACCGGTGATGAACAGTACTTTCAGGTCCGCGCGCAGCTGCCGGCCAATGTCCGCCAACTGCCGCCCATTCATGCCCGGCAGGCCGACGTCGCTGATCATCAGGTCAATGCGCTGGCTCGATTCCAGAATCGGAATCGCGCCGACCGCATCACCGGCTTCGACGTACGCATAACCCAGTTCGCTCAGCACCTGGCTGACCAGCGCGCGCACGGCCGGATCGTCCTCAACCAGCAGAATGGTCTCGCCCTCACGGGCCTGCGGTGTGTCGTTGGGCAGGGCGGGGCCCTCCTGCTGCGCCGCGCCCTGATAACGCGGCAGGAACAGCTGCACCGTGGTGCCGTCGCCGACCTGGCTCTCGATCGCGACGTGGCCGTGAGACTGCTTGCTGAAGCCGTAGATCATCGACAGGCCGAGGCCGGTGCCCTGGCCGATCGGCTTGGTGGTGAAAAACGGATCGAAGGCCCGGCTGATGACGTTCTCCGGCATCCCGCAGCCCGTGTCGCGCACACTGAGCACCACGTAGTCACCTGGCAGCAGGTTCTCGTAAGCGTTGGTGAAGTCGCGGTCGAGGCGGCGGTTGAAGGTCTCGATCATCAGCATGCCGCCCTCGGGCATGGCGTCGCGGGCGTTGAGCACCAGGTTGAGCAGGGCGCTTTCAAGCTGGTTCGGGTCGGCCTCGGCGGTCCACAGTTCCGGGTCCAGGCACATGTCCAGGCGGATGCTCTCGTTGACGCTGCGATTCAGCAGTTCACCCATGGAGTTGACCAGGTCATTCATCAGGACCGGCTTGGGGTCCAGCGACTGACGGCGCGAGAACGCCAGCAAGCGGTGGGTCAGGGCGGCGGCGCGATTGGCCGAGGTCACACCCAGGTCAATCAGGCCATCAAGGTCGTCGGTGCGCCCCCGTGCCAGACGGCGCCTGAGCAGTTCGAGGCTGCCGATGATGCCGGTGAGCATGTTGTTGAAGTCGTGGGCGATACCGCCGGTAAGCTGGCCCACTGCTTCCATTTTCTGCGACTGACGCAGGACTTCTTCGTTGTGGCGCAACTGTGAAGTGCGTTCCTCGACCTGCTGCTCTAGGGTTTCGTTGAGCCGGCGCAGCTGCTGCTCGGCCAGCTTGCGTTCGGTGATGTCCGAGGTGACCCCGGAGAGCAGGCTGACGCGGCCATTGCGCGCGCGGATCGCCCGAGCCCTGATGTCCATCCAGTGGACCGAGCCGTCCGGCCAGACGTTGCGGAACTCGATGATGAAATCGGCCCCGCTGTCCAGGGTGTGCTGAAGCACCGACTGCATGCGCGGCTGATCTTCGGGGTGCACCGCGCTTAGCCAGTCTTCATAGGAGAGCGTGTCGCGCTCGTCCCAGCCAAAATGCGCTTTGGTGATGTCCGAGCATTCCAGCGCGAGGAATTCAGTGTCAAGCTGCCAGGAACCCAGTCGCCCGGCTTTCAGCGCATGTTGCAGGCGCTGCTCGCTTTCCAGCAATTCTTCCAGGCGGCTGCGGGCTTCATATTGTCGTCGACGCCCGCGGACGGCGGTGCTCACCAGGCTGATCAGCGTGGCAGGGTGGAACGGCCGCTCCAGGAACGTGACGTTGCCGAGCATCTTGCCCAGGTGCGCCGAGGGGTTCTGTTTCGGGCCGCCGTGGTGGGTCAGCAACACGATGGGGAAGTCCGACCAGGCCGGTTGATTGGCCAGCAGGCTGAGCAGCGGGTTGATGTCCGCGCTGCGCAACGCCTCATCGGCGATGATCGCCAGGCCGGCACCGGACATCAGCTCACTGCACAGCTGCGTCAGGTCGTGGGTGATGATCGCCGGATAGCCGGCTTCCTGCAGCATGGTCAACGCGATCTGGCTGTCGCGTCCGAGAGGGGCCAGGATAATGGCCCGCTCCGATAACTGTCCCGGAGTGCTCACGCGTCGGTGTCCTGCAGCAGCGGGCTGCGATCACCGAGGTATTGCGGGATACCCCTCAACACGCCCTGAAAGGCTTCCAGCGGTTCGCCGATGGTCATGCCGGACGCACTGATGCGGTATTCACGAATGGTTGACTCATGGGTGCCTGTGCGTTTTTTGATGACGGAAATGGCCCGACGGACCTGACCCAGTGCTTCGAAATAACGCAGCAGGATCACCGAATCGGCGAGATAGGTAATGTCCACTGGCGTCTGCATGTCGCCGACCAGGCCGTGCTGGGCGACGGTCATGAACGTCGAGGCGCCGTGACGGTTGAGGTAGAGCAGCAACTCGTGGACGTGCAGGACCAGCGCGTTCTCCTCAGGCATCGCGGCCTGATAGCCGTTGAGGCTGTCGATCACCACGGTCTGGATGCCCAGTTCGTCGACGCAGCGGCGAACGCGGTGGGCAAATTCGCCCGGCGACAATTCAGCGGCATCGACTTGATCGATGAGCAGGTTGCCGGTCTCTTCAAGTGCGTGAAGATCAATGCCGAGTTTGCTCATCCGGGTGTACAGCAGGCCAAGTTCTTCATCGAAGATAAACAGCGCGGCCTTCTCGCCGCGCTCCACTGCCGCGGCGGCGAATTTCAACGCAATCAGCGATTTACCGGTGCCCGCAGGCCCCAGGATCACCGTGCTCGAACCGCTGTCCAGACCGCCACCGAGCAGGGCGTCGACTTCCTTGATGCCGCTGCTCAGCTGGCGGCTGAAGTAGCCAGCCCGGTGCTCGGCTGCTACCAGACGCGGGAACACCTGAATGCCGTCGTCCATGATGTTGAAGTCGTGATAGCCGCCGCGGTATTTCTGGCCGCGGTACTTCACCACCCGAAGGCGTCGGCGTTCGGCGCCGTAGGTAGGCGTCTGACCTTCGAGTCGGATCACGCCGTGGGCCACGCTGTGCACGGTTTTGTCCAGGGATTCAGTGGTGAGGTCGTCGAGCAGTACGACGGTGGTGTCGTAGCGCGCGAAGTAATGCTTGATCGCCAGAATCTGCCGGCGATAGCGCAGCGAGCTCTGCGCCAGCAGGCGGATTTCCGAGAGGCTGTCGATGATCACCCGCGAAGGTTTGACCTGCTCGACAATTTCGAAAATCTGCTTGGTGGCCTCGCCCAGCTCAAGGTCAGAGGAGTACAGCAAGCTCTGCTGATGGGCCGCATTCAACAAATCTTCAGGGGGGGTGAGCTCGAATACCGAGATGTTCTCGTCCAGCTCCCAACCATGGGAGCGTGCGCCATCGCGCAATTCGCGTTCGGTTTCAGACAGCGTGATGTACAGACCACGCTCGCCCGCCGCCGAGCCTGCCAGCAGAAACTGCAGCGCGACGGTGGTCTTGCCGGTGCCGGGCTCTCCTTCCAGGAGAAACACGTGGCTGCGCGAAAGACCACCCGCAAGGATGTCATCCAGGCCCACGATACCGGTTGCCGCTTTTGATGTAGTCAAGAATCGCCCTCTTGCGACCTGAGAAAAGGTCGGGCGCCGAAACAGGTTCGAACGCCCCCGGCAGACATGTTCGGAAGGTCCGATTCCATGCAGCCAAGACTCTGGACCTTTGCCGGCTGAGACCGTTCAGTTTATTGCTGGCCGACCGATGGCATCCCCGGAATGCAACGGGTTCGCTGTCCGGCAAATGGCGCAACCGTGGCCTGCGGGCGCACCGACCGACTTGCTATGATCCGGCGTCATGGAATAAACCCCGTCTGCCCTAAAAGGATCTAAAGCCGTGTCTGACTACAGTGCGTTCAAGGTGGAACTGGCCGACCACATTGCCCACGTCCAGATCAATCGTCCGGAAAAAATCAACGCGATGAACGCTGCGTTCTGGCAGGAAATCATCGAGATTTTCCGTTGGGTCGAGGACACCGACGACGTCCGCGTGGTGGTGCTCAGTGGCGCCGGCAAGCACTTTTCTTCCGGCATCGACCTGACGCTGCTCGCCTCGGTGGCCAGCGAGCTGGGCAAGGACGTGGGCCGCAACGCCCGCCTGCTGCGGCGCAAGATCCTGCAGATGCAGGAATCTTTCAGCGTGGTTGATCGATGCAGCAAGCCGGTGCTCGCCGCCATTCAGGGCTATTGCATCGGCGGCGCCATCGATTTGATCAGCGCCTGTGACATGCGTTATGCCGCGGACGATGCGCTGTTTTCCATTCGCGAAATCGACATGGGCATGGCGGCGGACGTCGGCACCCTGCAGCGACTGCCGCGCTTGATCGGCGACGGCATGATGCGCGAAATGGCCTACACCGGCCGTAACGTCGGCGCCGAAGAAGCCCTGCGTATTGGCCTGGCCAATCGCACATTCACTGACCTGCCGCAGTTGCTCGAAGGCGTGTTCGCCATCGCCCGGGACATCGCCGGCAAATCACCCATCGCCATCAGCGGCAGCAAGCGCATGATCGGCTACATGCGCGATCACAGCGTGGACGACGGTCTCGAATACGTTGCCACCTGGAACGCTGCCATGTTGCAATCGGCCGACCTGAAGCTGGCGATGGTCGCTCACATGAGCAAACAGAAGCCGGTCTTCGACAATTGACTGACCTATTTGAATGCATCACCGACGGCTGCCTGTGAGTCTTTCTACCGGGTTGCAGACGGGCCCGTCGGTGCTCAGAGGAGTTGAGGCATGACGCCCCCGAAGCGTTGGACTACCGCCGTGCTTGATGTTCAGGCACCCGGCGGCTGGGCCGTGGTTCAGAGTGACCAGGGCTTTTTGAAAGACAGCAACGGCGTGCTGTTCCCCCGCGAATGGCTGAAGCGCCAGGCGCTGCCGTTACTGCACGAGCATGGCATTGGCCATTTTGACGGCGAGCCGGTGTACGTGCAGACCCTCCAACATTCGCCGGGGTCGGATCTGGCGTTGGAGGCTGAGGGTTCGCAGTGGCAGACCCTCCGTCAGTTCATGCTCGCCGACGACGCCGATGTGTTCCAGATGCTTGGCTACGCGGCGCAGATCAGCACCTGGGCCCGTGAACATCGTTTTTGTGGGCGTTGCGGTCAGGCGGCGCAGCAAGTGCCGGGGGAGCGGGCGATGTATTGCCCGCACTGCGATCTGCGCGCGTATCCGCGGATTTCGCCGAGCATGATCGTGCTGATCACCCGCGGCGATGAAGTGCTGCTGGCGCGCTCGCCGCGTTTTGTGTCGGGGGTCTACAGCACCCTGGCCGGGTTCGCCGAACCGGGCGAGTCCGCAGAGGACTGTGTACGGCGCGAGGTGATGGAAGAGGTCCGGGTCACCGTCAAGAATATCCAGTACAAGGGCAGCCAGTGCTGGCCGTTCCCGCACTCGATGATGCTCGGCTTCCACGCCGAATACGACAGCGGCGAGATCGTGCCCCAGGCAGACGAAATCGAAGACGCCCAGTGGTTCAGCATCCATGACCTGCCGCCGTTGCCGGCCAGTCGCTCGATTGCGCGCTACCTGATCGATCTGTATCTGGCCCAGCGCTCGGGCTCAGTTGAACCAGTGCTGCCAGGCCAGGCGGACGGTTAGGCCCAGCACCACGGTAATGAAGACAGGGCGGATGAACTTCGCGCCGCCCTTGATCGCGGTTCTGGCGCCGAGAAAGGCGCCGACCATCAGCGCCAGGCCCATCGACAGACCAATGACCCAGTCCACCGAGCCGTTGATGGCGAAGATCATCAGCGCGGCGGCGTTGCTGACGAAGTTCATGCTGCGCGCGACGCCGCTGGCTTTCACCAGATCGACCGGGTACATCAACAGCGTGCTGACCGTCCAGAACGCCCCGGTGCCGGGCCCGGCCACGCCGTCGTAAAAGCCCAGCCCGAGGCCTTGGGGCAGCTGCCATTTGGTCTTGATCGGCGCATTGCTGTCCAGCGGCGCCTTGGGCGTGCCGCCGAACAGCAGGTACAGCCCGCAGCCGAACACGATCACCGGGAGCATCTGGTTCAGCAGTTCGGCCGGCAGATAATGCGCGACTACGGCACCGATCAGCGCACCCACCGCCGTGCCGATCAGGGCGCGTTTCCACTGCCCCGGGTTGAACAGCTTGCGCCGGTAAAAGGTGTAGCTGGCGGTGGCCGAGCCAAAGGTCGAGCTGAGCTTGTTGGTGCCCAGCACCAGATGGGGCGGCAGGCCGGCAGTGAGCAGTGCAGGCGTGGTCAACAGCCCGCCGCCGCCTGCGATGGCGTCGATGAAACCGGCGGCAAAGGCAACGACAGCCAGCACCAGAAGGGTAATGGGTTCAACGGTGAGTTCGAACGGCATGGGAAGGCGCTTATCGGGCAGATGGGCAGAATGGCTGCCCGCAAGCGCAGCATTCTACCTGCAAGGCGCGCGGTGTAGTAGGACCGGCTTCAGCCGGGAAGGGGCCGGTGGGGACACCCTTGGCTTTCGGTCTGACCTGACTCAAATATCCGACACACTCACCCAGCGCATCTCCTTCGCCGCGATGCGAATCGCTGTAGCCAGGCGCTCGACCTCCATTGCTTCGGCAAAATCCGTCCCGCTCGAAACCTGCCCACCCAGCGCCTGGATGAGGTCGTGCACTTCCAGTGTCTTCAGTTCGTTGTACCCCAACTGATGCCCTGGCGCCGGGCAGAAAGACGCGTACCCGGGTTGCGCAGGACCGGCCAGAATCCGCTGAAAGCCGTCGCGTCCCGGGGATCCTGTTCGGTACAGCCGCAGCTCGTTCAAGCGTTCCTGATCAAACGACAATGTCCCTTCGGTGCCACCGATCTCGAAGCTCAGGTGATTCTTGTAGCCGTGCTTCAGCCAACTGCTGCCGAACGTACCTCGCGCGCCGTTGGCGAAGCGCAGCAGCGCGTAGGTCTGGTCATCGATACTGATCGCCCGTTGCTCTTCGCTGCCGCGCGTGGCCGGGCGTTGCGGATACACGGTTTGCGAGTCTGCGCACACCGCGTCGACATCGCCGAGCAGGTACCGCGCCATCGCCAGCAAATGACTGCCGAGGTCCGCCAGGGCTCCGCCGGCATGGGCCTCTTCGCAGCGCCACGACCACGGCGACAGCCCATCGCCCATGAAGTCCTCGCTGAATTCCCCCTGAAAACTGACGATCCGGCCCAGCTCGCCACGCTCGATCATTTGCTTTGCCAACCCGATGATCGGGTTGTGCTGGTAGTTGTAACCGACCCTTGTCACCACGCCGGCCTTGCGCGCTGCCGCCTGCATCTCCCGCGCCTGCGCCAGACTCACCGCCAGCGGCTTCTCGCAATACACTGCCTTGCCCGCTTCAAGGGCCGCCATGGCCATGGGGAAATGCAGCTGGTTTGGCGTGGTGATCGCTACCAGATTGACCGCTGGATCGCTGATCAGCTGTTGCCAGTCGTCATGGCTGCGCTGGAACCCCCAACTGGCTGCGCACTGTTGCGCACGCGCAGCATCGGCATCGGCCAGCGCGACAAGGATGAGGTTGAAGGGCAGATCGAACGTAGTGCGTGCGTTGTGAAACGCCAGGGCGTGAGCCCGACCCATGAAGCCCGTGCCGATCAGGCCGACGCCCAGTTCTGGAAGAGAATTCCCGCGCATGACAGCGTGTCCTTTAAGACGTGTTGTTGTGCGGAAAATGTAGGCGGTTGGGCGCACCCGATGGAATCTTTATTCCATCAGGAACACCTCAGTTTCACCTCAGCGGCGTGGGTTTACCTCCACGACTCAGGACAGAAACCCGCCGTCCACATTCAACGCCACGCCCGTCGTGTAGCTCGACGCGTCGCTCGCCAGGTACAGCACCGTCCCCGCCATCTCGCTCGGCGCCGCCACGCGCTTGAGGGGAATCTGCGCCAACGCGGTGTTGAGGATCTTCTCGTTGCTCACCAGCGCCGAGGCGAATTTGGTGTCGGTCAGGCCCGGCAGCAGGGCGTTGCAGCGGATGCCGAACTGCGCGCATTCCTTGGCGAAGACCTTGGTCATGTTGATCACCGCCGCTTTGGTCACCGAATAGATGCCCTGATACACGCCCGGCGAGACGCCGTTGATCGACGCCACGTTGATGATGCTGCCGCCGCCGTGTTCGCGCATCAGCTTGCCGGCCTCCACGGACATGAAAAAGTAGCCGCGGATGTTCACGTCGACGGTCTTCTGGAACGCACCGAGGTCGGTGTCCAGCACGTTGCAGAACTGCGGGTTGGTCGCCGCGTTGTTCACCAGAATGTCCAGGCGGCCAAACTGCTCGCGGATCTGCGCGAACACGGCTGTGATCTGTTCCATTTCACCGATGTGGCAGGCGATGGCGGTGGCCTGGCCGCCCTCGGCAATGATCGCGTCCGCGACCTGCTGGCAGCCGTCGATCCTGCGGCTGGAGACGATGACATGGGCGCCTTGCTGGGCCAGCAGTTTGGCGATCGCTTCGCCGATGCCACGGCTGGCCCCCGAGACGAAAGCGATCTTGCCATCCAGGTCGAACAGTTGGGTCTTGGACATTGTAGTTTTCCTTGTCGTGTCGCAATCAGAGGCTGGAACGCTCAATCACTTGCAGGGCCATGCGCTCGAGCAGGGCGTTCATGTGAATGAACTGAGCGAAGCGCTTGTCCTGGGTCTGGCCGTGGAAGAAGCGGTAGTAGATTTGCTGGACGATGCCCGCCAGACGGAACAGACCGTAGGTGTAGTAAAAATCGAAATTGTCGATGGCAATGCCCGAGCGCTCGGCGTAGTACGCCACGAACTGCTCACGGGTGAGCATGCCCGGCGCATGGCTGGGCTGGCGCCGCATCAGTTGCACCGGCGCGGGGTCGTCCGCCTGAATCCAGTACGCCAGACTGTTGCCCAGGTCCATCAGCGGATCACCGAGCGTGGTCAGCTCCCAGTCCAGCACGCCGATGATTTGCATCGGGTTGTCGGGGCCGAGGATCACGTTGTCGAAGCGGTAGTCGTTGTGCACCAGGCTGGAGACGGGGTGGTCCGCCGGCTGCTTTTCGTCCAGCCAGCGGGCGACCTTTTCCCAGCTCGGCGCATCGGCGGTACGGGCTTTCTCGTAACGCTCGGTCCAGCCGCGAATCTGCCGCTCGACGTAACCCTGGGGCTTGCCCAGGTCGCCGAGGCCACAGGCGGTGTAATCCACCTGATGCAGTTCCACCAGCCGATCGATAAAGCTTTTGCACAGGGTTTCGGTCTGCGCGGCATCGAGGTTCAGCTCGGCGGGCAACTCCGCGCGCAGAATGATGCCCTTGACCCGCTCCATCACGTAAAACTCGGCACCGATCACGCTGTCGTCAGTGCAGTGCAGGTACGCCCTGGGGCAATAGGGGAATGCGTCGCGCAGTTGATTGAGGATGCGGAATTCGCGGCCCATGTCGTGGGCGCTTTTCGCCTTGTGACCGAACGGCGGGCGGCGCAGAACCATTTCCTGCTCGGGGTACTTCAGCAGGTACGTCAGGTTCGACGCGCCACCGGGAAACTGGCTGATCTGCACGCTACCGCTCAGGCCGGGGACGTGGGCTTTCAGGTACGGGTCGATCAATGCAGCGTCGAGTTCTTCGCCGGATCGAACCGGGGTGGACTGGTCGGTGAGCGCCATGCGTATCCCTGCAGATTATTTTGGTGGGCCAGGATCATTGGCTAATCTAATGCGCTCCGGCGCTGGCGAACAAGGGCTATTGGCGCGGGTGTTACGCCGCAATCAGCCGACCTGATTCACAGGCGGGAGGCGCTGTCTTGCACGTCGCCCGGACGAAAAAAAACCGAAGCCGGGCAGCTTCGGTTCTTTCGCAACGGCGGTGCGTCCTCAGGAAGGAAACAGCTCGCTCAGTTTCATCGCCAGCATCATGTCGCCTTCAGCGCGCAGTTTGCCGCCCATGAACGCCTGCATGCCGTCGGTCTCGCCGCTGACGATGCCTTCCAGGGTTTCGCCGTCCATCACCAGGGTGACCTGCGCGTCCGGGTTCTCGCCTTCCTGCAATTCGCAGGTGCCGTCCTTGACGATCAGGGAGAAGTTCTTGGTTTCGTCGATGCGGAAACCGAACACCAGGTCCAGGCCCGCAGCAGCGGCTGGGTTGAACTTGGCTTTCATGGCGTGGACGGCGTTTTCTACGGAGCTCATGGTGTGATCCTTTTATATGAGTGGTGATGAGCACTTTGCGAGTGCGATTGGCCGGGCTCAGCGATAGGTGATGAGCTCCGGCGCCTTCATCAGTTGCAAGTGCGCGTAACTGTTGAAGGAAGCCAGGGACACCTCGCGCTCACGGAACTTCACGTGATTGAGCGAGGTGTTGACGATGTGCCAGTTCAGTTCAAAAGCCTGGGTGGCCGGCATCTGTGTGATCAGGTGGAGCAGGGCGGTGATGGTGCCACCGGAAGTGAACACGGCGATGCGGTCGCTTGGCCCGGCGCTGTCGAGGATGCTGCTCAGGCCGGCTTCGACTTGCTCGACGAAGGCCTGCCAGCTCTGCAGGGCGGCGGCGTCGTGATCGCCCACCAGCCAGCGGCGGATGATCGCGGCGAACAGACGCTGGAACTCGGCGCGGTTGTTGGCCGCGTCGCGCATGATCTCAAAGGCGTCCGGTTCTTCATCCAGCATCGCCGGGAGCAGCGCGCGGATCACGCCTTCTGCGTTGAATTCGTTGAAGGCGATGTCGGTTTCAAGTTCGGGGGTGACAAAGCCGGCGGCGTTGAGCTGGGCGATCACCGTTTCGGCCGTGTGGCGCTGGCGGAACAAGGCGCCGCTGATGCAGCGGTCGAAGTTCAGACCCAGCTGGGCGAGGTGTGCGCCGAGGATTTCGGACTGACGAAAACCGGTAGGCGACAGGACGTCGTAATCGTCCGCACCAAACGAGGCCTGGCCATGTCGTATGAGATAGATGCTGCCCACGACCGCTTCACCCTGGCACGTTGAAAGTGCTGGGAGGTTATGAGGACGGCCCGCGGTCTGTCAATGAAAAAACATACGCTCG
This sequence comes from Pseudomonas sp. W5-36, assembly GCF_046540455.1. Taxonomy (NCBI): domain Bacteria; kingdom Pseudomonadati; phylum Pseudomonadota; class Gammaproteobacteria; order Pseudomonadales; family Pseudomonadaceae; genus Pseudomonas; species Pseudomonas sp. W5-36. Next base: position 87,209 of record NZ_JAXCIQ010000019.1, read on the forward strand.
TTTGAATTGGCCGATCTGTCCCGTATTCGCCGTCGCGTCACTGGCTCGGCCACCGGCGCGCCGGTATGCTTGGCCCCATTCGCGATCCTCTGCCGAGGGTCTGCTGTACCGGTAAGGAGTTTCTGTGGAGTTCATTTTCGATTACGCCAGCTTCCTGGCAAAGACCGTCACCATCGTGATCGCGATCATTGTGGTGCTGGTGGTCATCGCGTCGATGCGCGGTCGCGGGCGCCGTGGCGCAGGCGGCCAGTTGCACGTCACCAAACTCAATGACTTCTACAAAGGGCTGCGTGATCGCCTCGAAGGTTCGCTGCTGGACAAGGCGCGGCTCAAGGCGCTGCGCAAGGCCCAGGCCAAGGAGCTGAAGAAGGACAAGAAGTCCACCGAGGTCAAGTCGCGGGTCTACGTGCTCGACTTTGACGGTGACATCAAGGCTTCGGCCACCCAGAACATGCGCAACGAGATCACCGCGCTGCTGGCCCTCGCCACCCCCAAGGATGAAGTGGTGCTGCGCCTGGAGAGCGGCGGCGGCATGGTCCACAGCTACGGTCTGGCGTCGTCGCAGCTGGCGCGGATTCGTCAGGCGGGCATTCCGCTGACCGTCTGCATTGACAAGGTCGCGGCCAGCGGCGGCTACATGATGGCGTGCATCGGTACCCGTATTATCAGTGCACCGTTCGCAATCCTCGGGTCGATCGGCGTGGTGGCTCAACTGCCCAACGTCAATCGTCTGCTGAAAAAGCATGACATCGATTTCGAAGTGCTGACCGCCGGCGAGTACAAGCGCACGCTAACGGTGTTTGGCGAAAACACCGAGAAGGGCCGTGAGAAATTCCAGGAAGATCTGGACATCACCCACGAGCTGTTCAAGAACTTTGTCGCCAGCTACCGCCCGCAGTTGCAGATCGACGAAGTCGCCACCGGCGAGATCTGGCTGGGCATTGCCGCCAAGGACAAACTGCTGGTGGATGAGCTGAAGACCAGCGATGAATACCTGTCGGAGAAAGCCAAGACCTCCGAGGTGTTCCACCTGCACTACGCCGAACGCAAGAGCCTGCAACAGCGGGTTGGCATCGCCGCGAGCATCTCGGTTGACCACCTGGTGACAGGGTGGTGGGGCAAGCTGACGCAGCAGCGGTTCTGGTGACTGATCCCTTGAGCTCATCGCGTGAAGGCTGCAGGAACCCATTGTAGGACTGGCTTTAGCCGGGAAGGCGTCGGACGCCACACCGCAAGATTGACGGTGTTTGCACCTTGAGCCAGCTGAATTAAAAAGCCCCGACTTCTTACGAAGCCGGGGCTTTTTATCAAGCGTGTTTAAACGCGGAATCAGCAGCAGCGACTCAACGCCGCCGAAACAGCGGCAGCGGCTCGTCGGTGGCAGCCTGATACGTCACGGAAAAGTCCTTCAGACCTTCCAGCGCCTCGTACGGATCCTTGTCGGCACGAATGGCGAACGCATCGAACCCGCAGCGGTGCAGGTAGAACAGCTGATCGCGCAACACATCGCCAATCGCCCGCAGTTCGCCCTTGTAACCGTAGCGGTCACGCAGCAGGCGCGCATTGGAGTAGCTGCGGCCGTCAGTGAATGCCGGGAAGTTCAGGGCGATGACCTGGAACTGATCCGCGTCGTCGCCGATTTCCTCGGCCTCCTCGTCGCTGTCCAGCCACACACCCAGGCCGCCGTCGCGGGCCTTCAACGCATGGGCATGCTCGCGCCACAGGTTAAGGGGCACGATCAGGTCATCGCAGTTGGACAGGCTGTCGAACGTCGTGTCCTTGGGCAGCAGATGCCAGGTCTCGTCGATGACCTCGTTGTTCTTAATGATTCGCTGCATAGACGCGCTCCTTGAAAGGGTCGATGCCAATACGCTGGTAGGTGTCGATGAAGCGCTCGTCTTCGTTGCGTTTCTCAACATAGACGTCGATCAGCTTCTCGATCACATCCGGCATCACGTCCTGTGCGAACGATGGGCCAAGGATCTTGCCCAGGCTGGCGTCGCGGCTGGCGCTGCCGCCCAGAGACACCTGGTAAAACTCTTCGCCTTTCTTGTCCACGCCGAGAATGCCGATGTGGCCCACGTGGTGGTGGCCGCAGGCGTTCATGCAGCCTGAAATGTTCAGGTCCAGCTCGCCGATGTCGAACAGGTAATCGAGATCGTCAAAACGACGCTGGATCGATTCGGCAATCGGGATCGACTTGGCGTTGGCCAGGGAGCAGAAGTCGCCGCCCGGGCAGCAGATGATGTCCGTCAGCAGGCCGATGTTCGGCGTTGCGAAGCCTTGCTCGCGCAGTTCGCCCCACATCGCGAACAGCTGGCTCTGCTCGACGTCGGCCAGAATCACGTTCTGCTCGTGGGACGTGCGCAGTTCACCGAAGCTGTAGCGATCGGCAAGGTCGGCGATGCCGTCCAGTTGCTTGTCGGTGAGATCGCCCGGCGCCACGCCGGTCGGTTTCAGCGACAGGGTCACGGCCGCGTAGCCCGGCTTTTTGTGGGCCAGGACGTTGCGCGAGCGCCAGCGTGCGAAACCGGGGTGCTGTTGATCCAGCTGAGCCAGTTCGGCGCTGTAATCGGTCAGCGCCTTGTAGTCCGGGTCGACGAAGTGTTTGGCAACGCGATGCACCTCGGCCTCGGTCAGCGTGGTCTGGCCGCCGCGCAGGTGAGCCATTTCGGCCTCGACCTTCTCGGCGAACACTTCAGGGGTCAGCGCCTTGACCAGAATCTTGATGCGCGCCTTGTACTTGTTGTCGCGACGGCCGTAGCGGTTGTACACGCGCAGGATGGCGTCGAGGTAGCTCAACAGGTCCTGCCACGGCAGGAACTCGTTGATGAACGCACCGACCACCGGCGTGCGGCCAAGGCCACCGCCGACCAGCACGCGGAAGCCCAGCTCGCCGGCAGCATTCTTGAGCGGCTCCAGGCCGATGTCGTGGACCTCGATAGCAGCGCGGTCGGAGGCCGAGCCGTTGATCGCAATCTTGAACTTGCGCGGCAGGTAGGCGAATTCCGGGTGGAACGTCGTCCACTGACGGACGATTTCACACCAGGGGCGCGGGTCCACCAGCTCGTCGGCAGAGACGCCGGCAAACTGGTCCGTGGTGACGTTGCGCAGGCAGTTGCCGCTGGTCTGGATCGCGTGCATCTGCACGGTGGCCAGTTCGGCGAGAATGTCGGGGATGTCTTCGAGTGCCGGCCAGTTGAACTGCACGTTCTGGCGGGTACTGATGTGCGCGTAGCCCTTGTCGTAATCACGGGCGATCTTCGCCAGCATGCGGGCCTGGCGCGAGGTCAGCTGGCCGTAAGGCACAGCGACGCGCAGCATCGGGGCGAAGCGTTGGATGTAGAGGCCGTTTTGCAGGCGAAGCGGGCGGAACTCTTCTTCGCTGAGCTCGCCGGCCAGATAGCGGCGGGTCTGGTCGCGGAACTGCTTGACGCGGTCCTCGACGATCCGCTGATCGTACTCGTCGTATACGTACATGGTGGTCCTGTTCTCAGGCGGTTCACTGCTGCTGGGCCAGCCGGAAAGGCGATGCGTTGTCGTCTGCTTTCAGGCTACCGAACAAATCTGCGCGCACGGCCGCGCACTCCTTGCGGAGCCGGGGGAGGTTACCAGTTTGCAGATATGCGCAAAAGTGATGTTTGAGTATATGCACAGAACCAAAAGTGCTAAGCAGCACGTCGGCTCGGCTTAACCTCACTTGTGATGAGGGCATGGCTCGACTTTACTCTGGCAATGACCGATGACACACGTCGCTGGTCCGCGAGTTTTGCGATCACCCATAAAACAGACAAAAGGCGATGCAATGCGAAATCACCCGAAAGTTGCCAAATCCGAGAGCCATGTGGATGCATGGGCCATTCTGTTCATTGTCGTGCTGGTGGTGGGGGCGGTGGTGTTCTGGGTGACACACCAGTAGCGAGGACCTCCACCTATCTGTAGGCCTGCTGCTGGCGAACCCGTTCATGCAGGCACTGCAACGGCGTCTGCGAAATCGGGTTCGCCATCATGTCGGCTCCGTCGGGCACCCTATGCCGGCCTTTATAAGGCTGCTCGCCTTGTGAGCGCGGTTAGCCGCCGATCGCTTTGCCATTTCCAGTCTTCATACTTCGGCCCTCACGATTTAATACTCAGGTGTTTCCGGCTGAATCGGCTAAAGGACCTGCATGTAAAATTTAAATGATGGGTCAGCGTTCGATTAAACAGAATGTATATTCGGGCAGCCCACCGATGGCTATAAATCCTCGCTGTTGGTGTTGGCGTTCACAGTGCTGGCTTTAACTGACTTTAAATTCTGGCTTCAGATTCTTTTCACTTAACGTATCAGAACTTTCCGTAGGATCGCTCCTGATATTTGTAAGAAGTTTCTTGATGTGAAAAGGTGGGTAGCATTTTAATTTTTCAGTCATTAGCCTTGCTCCTCAACGTCGGGTGGGATCTGGGCGACGTAGCTGCGGGCCCAAGGCTGTGGGGCCGAAGGGCAGGCTGCCGGGGCCGCGTTGTCCATGCTCGCACACGCCAATTTTCGCCATCAAAATATCCAGTGTCCAAACGGACGGAAAATCCGTAGACGCAATATTCTTTATTCCCTGCGCGCACTTCATTGATGTGGGCCGGGGTCACGTTATCGCCTGAGTGATCGATTAATCATTCAATCCTGAAAATGCTCTCGGTGTTACCTATGAATTCAATAAGTCATGAGCCCTCCGGTATTGTGCCGATTAATGTAGACCTTATCTTCCAGGATACCTATTTGCTGGCGGTTGAACTGCGTCACGGTCGCACCATGACCGACAGCAAAACATTGCGCGAGACGTGTATTGCCCAAGTTGAAGGCGCGCGCAGCGTATTGCAGGAAGCAGGCATGAGCCAGCGCAGTATGGACTTGATCATCCATGCGCAATGCGCGCTGCTTGATGAAGCCGTGTTGACCAACGTCGGGGACGGCGTCCGACAGATATGGATCAACGAATCGTTGCAGGCCCGCTTCTGCGGGCACCATCGAGCGGGTGAAATCCTGCATGAGCAAATGCGGGAAGTGCTGCGCGAGCCTGCGCCGGACATGCACGTCGTGACCCTATTCCAGCGGGTGATGATGTTGGGATTTCTGGGCGGTTATCGATCGCTGGATGACGAAGAGCGCATGGTTCTGAAAAACCAGCTGGACGCACTGGCAGGGCCGCAACTGTTCCCGGTGCGGCCGACCTGGATTGACGCCAGAGGCCCTGTCCGCACATTCCCCTGGTGGCTACGTTCTCCACTCCTGCACCTGGCAATCGCGGGACTCGCGCTGGTAGTCCTGTGGTGGTTCCTGAATCGTACGCTCGCCAACATGGTCGACGAGCTTGTCGTGAGGGGCGTCTGACCATGATGGACTCACTCCCGGCCTTTTTTGACCACAGCCGCCACACCCTGCGCGTCGACGACTTGAATGCCGACCTCGACGTGCTGACGTTCACGGGCGAAGAACACCTCAGCCAGCCGTTCACCTACGTCATCGAGTTCACCTCGACGGTTCAGGATATTGGCGCCGGTCACATGCTCGGCAAAGCCGCGCAGTTCACGCTGCACACTGCTCCCCACGTGCTCCCCAGCGCCATGGGCGGTTTGCCGTTACCCGCCGTACCCCCGCTGCGCACCCTGTGTGGCGTGGTCACCGGTTTCAAATGCCTGTCAGCCTCCAGGGACGAGGCGCGTTACGAAGTCACCCTTGAACCGCGGCTGGCTCTGCTGTCCCGCGGGCATCAGTACCGTATCTACCAACACATGTCGGTGCCGGAGATTGTCGACAGCATTCTGCGCAGTCGCCACGACATGGAAGGCCATGATTTCCGCTTCAAGCTCGTCCGTGACTACCCCCGGCGCGAGCAAGTGATGCAATTCGGCGAAAGCGATCTGGCGTTCATCTCACGGCTGCTGGCCGAGGTGGGCATCTGGTTTCGTTTCGCCCACGACGCCCGTCTCGATATCGACGTGATCGAATTCAACGACGATCAGCGCCATTACCAATGGCCGCAAATCACGGTGCCGTGTCGCTCGCCCTCGGGGCTGGACAGCCATGACCAGGACGCTGTGTGGCAGCTGCAATCCGACCATTGCGTGGTGGAAAAGCGCATCCACTTTCGTGCCTACGACCCACGGGATGCCAATGCCTGGCTCGACGGCGAGGTGGACCAGAGCCGCCGCGCCACCACCACCTACGGCGAGGCCTATCACTATGCCGAACCCTATACCGTGCTGGGCGACGCACGTGATCAGGAGGAAGACCTTATAAGCGAAAGCGGTTTCTTCTATGGCCGGCTGCGCCACGAACGTTATCTCAATGCCCAGACGCGTTTAACCGGCGTCAGCAGCAGTGCGACCCTGGCGCTGGCGCAAATCCTCAACGTCACCGGTGACGCCCCCAACGCGTTTGAACCCGGCGCCGTGATTACGGGCCTGAGCCTGCGCGCCGCCCGGGACCGCAGTTTGGAAGTCGCCTTCGTGGCCATTCCCTTCAGCGAGACCGTTTGCTTCCGTCCCCCGGTGCCGCGCAAGCCGCAAGTGGCCGGCACCGTTGCCGCCCGTGTGACCAGCGTCATTGCCAACGACCCGTACAGCCACATCGACAAGGAAGGTCGCTACAAGGTCAACTTCCTGTTCGACCGTGACCACTGGGAGCCCGGTGAAGAAAGCGCGTGGCTGCGTCTGGCCCGGGCCTACGCCGGCGACACCCACGGCCTGCACCTGCCGCTGATTGCCGGCACTGAAGTGGCCGTGGCCTTTGAGCATGGCGACCCCGACCGGCCCTACATCGCCCATGCCTTGCACGACGACCGGCATCCTGACCCGGTGACCCTGGCGGACCGGGACTTCACCCGTAATGTGCTGCGCACCCCCGCCAACAACAAACTGCGCATGGAAGACGAGCGCGGCAAGGAGCACGTCAAGCTCAGTACTGACCACAGCGGCAAGAGCCAGCTGAATCTGGGGCATCTGGTGGATGCCAACAAGGACAAGCGCGGCGAAGGCTTCGAACTGCGCACCGATGGGTGGGGAGCGATTCGCAGCGGCAAAGGGCTGTTCATCAGCGCCGATGAACAGGCCGGCGCCCAAGGGCAGCAGCTGGAGATGGCAGCGGCGATTGCCCACCTGCAGCACGCGGTGGAGCAACTGCAAGGGCTGTCCCAGGATGCTCAGGCGAGCAGGGCCGAGCCCGCTGGCGTTCAGGCACAAGTGGACTTGCTGGAGCAGAATCTCGAACAGCTCAAATCCGCCGTGCTGTTGCTCAGCGCGCCCCAAGGGATTGCCCTCACCAGCGGCAAGCACCTGCAACTGGCGGCCCACGACAACCTCATGCTCAACGCCGGCGGCGAAGCCGACATCAGCGTGGTCAAGCGGATGTTCATCGGGGTCGGCAAAGGCTTGAGCCTGTTCGTGCGCCAGCTGGGCATCAAGCTGATCGCCAATCAAGGCCCGGTCAGCGTGCAGGCGCAGAACGACACGCTGGAGCTGCTGGCCCGACAAGGCCTGAGCATCACCAGCACCGAAGACGAAATCCACATCGTCGCCAAGAAGAAGATCGTGCTCAACGCCGCAGGCAGCTACCTGACGCTGGAGCAGGGCCTCATCGAGTCGGGGACGGCGGGCGACCATCTCCTCAAGGCCGCGAGTTTTCAGTTCCTCAAGGGCGGCGCGACCATGGCTGCCGACCATCCCGACTCCCCGAAACAGCTGACCCGCCAGCCCCTGCGCCTGAAGCTGGCCGCAACGCCCAACCTTGGCAGCAGCTGGACTCACATGCCCTACAAGCTTTATGCCGATGGCGGACTGATCACCGAGGGTGTCATGGACGGCAGCGGGCACGTCGAGGTTGATCATCAGCCAACGACGCAGGAATACCGGCTGGAAATGGCCAACGGCGTCAGCTACCGCATTCCCGCCGTGACCACTTACAAACATCCCGAGCAGGGAAGGCTGGCGAATCAAGGCCTGCACAACCACCGTTCCGCGCCGGACACCCCGGTCAATCAGCCGGCTTCACACACCGACCACCGCACGCAGTATGCCGCCGTGCTGAATAACACCGCCGATCAGGAAGAGGAGGCCCCATGACGCAGCCCGAAATCGTCGCGCCCGTATCGTTTCAAGAAACCGACACCGTGACTCTGACGCCCCCCTGGTTCGTGCAGGACTCTGAGTACCCGCCAGCTTTGACGACGTACATGCCGCTGGTAAACGGCGAAGAGACCTTTGGTGCCGTGCACCGTGCCATTGCAAGCGCGACACGTTCGGTCGATATCATTTGTTGGGGGTTCCAGCCGTCGATGTATTTCATTCGCAACGGGGGGAAGCACCCCAGCATCGGCGCGCTGCTCATGGAAAAGGCCAAGGAGGGTGTAAAGGTACGCGTATTGGGCTGGGAGGCGCCGTTCAATACCGCAGGCATGGCGGGCGAAGCTAACCTTCCAGGCAAGGGGTTGCTTGCGCTCGACGATCGTAAAATGCAACACACCGCCGACGTCGAATACGGCTATGACCGTTATTGGTTCGCCAAGTGTGCCATTGCCGCTGGCCAGGCACCCAAGCGCATCAGTGAACAATACCCGGCTTACGCCAGTCGCGGCTTCAGCCTGTTCGACCGCGCCGAGATCGTTCACCAGGCCCGGTATCACAGCGCCGATCCGAACCTGAGCGCCATCACGTTCGCAGCCCTCGGTATTGCCGTCACCCACCATCAGAAAACCGTGCTGGTGGACTATGAAGCGCCCGAACACGCGGTGGGTTTCGTCATGGGCCACAACACCCTCGACGAATATTGGGACACGGATCGGCACTCGGCGCTCAAGCGCGACAAAGCCAATAAACCCGCGCCCAATGCCGGGCCTCGGGGTGACACGCCGCGTCAGGACATTTCCAGCCAGGTGGCCGGGCCGATACTTGAGCACCTGCACCACAACTTCGCCACGGCCTGGTTCGACGCGACGGGCGAAGACCTGATGACCACTCGCGACGCCATGGCCCTGGGCAAACGCCTGCAATGCCCGCCCGACCAGCAACGGCACTTCGCCCAGATCCTGCGCACCCAGGCCCAGGAAGGCCGTCGCGACATCGAGACGCTCTACCTGCAAGCGGTGAACAACGCCACGGGCTTCATCTACATCGAAAACCAGTACTTTCGCTGGCCGCCCCTGGCCGAAATGATCAAGAAGGCCGCCATCGCCCAGACCCAGGGCGGACGCGACCCCGGCAAGCACGGCGCATTGCACCTGTTCGTGATCACCAACGTGACCGACGACGGCATCGGCAAAGGCACGGTCAACACCCACCGCATGCTCGACAGCCTGGGGCGCGCCGACACCATGCCGAAAATCACCCAACTGCAGCGCATCGAGGCTGCAAAGGCAAAAGCCGCCGCGCAGGAGCAGGACCTGAGCGAATTGATCGCAGACCAGGCGACAACCCTCGCCACCGAACTGTTGTCCCTCTCGACGACCCTGCTGACCGGGGGCGACAGTGCGATCAGCGAGAAGGCCCGCGAAAAGCGACGCGACGCCGAAAGCGCGGCGGCCTTCCGGATGGCTGTGCTCGAAGACCAGATCAAGGCCATCCAGCAAGAAGTGCTCAAGCCCGAGGACATCCCTAACCTCAAAGTGCACATCTGCTCGCTGGTGGCGCCCGATTCACCTCCCGGTAACTGGATGCCGGTGTACATCCATTCCAAGCTGATGATCGTCGACGACGTATTTACCACCCATGGCTCCGCCAACATCAATACCCGCAGCATGCAGGTGGATAGCGAATTGAACGTTGCCCATGAGTGGGCGAGTGAAACTCAGGCGTTGAGGCGGACGTTGTGGGATCTGCATACGGCGGGGAAGGGGATGCAGGATGATCCGGAGGCGGCGTTCGTCGCTTGGCAGGACATCATCATCAAGAACAAAGTCCGGCAGAGCGCCGAGACGAAAAATGAACCCTATGCGCCCCTCGTCGAGTTTCATTACTGCCCTGCAACGCGGACGAACCTCGACTGATGCGCCGGTTACTACTGCTCGCCTGCCTGACTCTGATCGCATGCGACAACCGCAACGAATTACGACCATCGACGGACATGGACATCCAAATGAAATCTCTCGCCGCAATCAAGGACAACTTGGCTTTCACTTGCAAGCACGAAACTCTCCCTTCAGCCAGTGCCGACAGCGATGTGCTGTTTAAATACGCCCGTTGGCTGGAGAAAAACAACCAGCTGAAACAAAATCCGGATATCGACCTTGAAATCGCACGGCTTTACCGGATCGCCACTGAGAATGGTCACCCCAAGGCCAATATCAACCTGCAGAACGGAGGCCTGCGCGGGAAATACAAAATGCGGGGTCACGAACACCTGCGCTTCAGTCAAGACCTGATCGATGCAAACGTAGCCACGGGTTACTACTTTGTGTCGGTGTTTCTAAAAAACGGTATCGCCGATCTGAAGCAAGACATGGAAATGTCGCTGCGCTATCTGCGAAAGGCCGCTGACGAGGGCAGTGCCCAAGCCCAATACGAAATCGGGGACGCGCTGGCGCCTAGCAGCAGGGCACCGGATGTAGCGCGACAGATGCGTCGTTGCGCCGCCGAGCAAGGACATGGCGCGGCCGCGAATATTTTAGGCGTCTATCTGCAAGACAACGGCGCACATGCAGATGCTCTTGAAGCATTTCAGCTTGGAGTCGCCGCAGGCGACGAAAGCTCTTCCAGTTTTCTGCAGAACGGTTTCCGAGGGCCAGAACCCACCGACGAATTGTATTACCTCGGTCTGGAGGAGGACCTCCAACGCGCCGACCGCTACAAAACCATCTGGCGCATCCTGGCGAGGTACTCCTACGCTCACCCCAAAATCCCCGAAATCAACGACATCCTCCCGCTGCCCCCGGCCAAGCTGCCGCCGTGGGACGGCAAGCTGCAATGGCTGGAAGCCCGCGAAGCCAATGTCCCGCCTGAAAAACCATCGCCTGAGTTAATTCAGCGCCTGACTCAGGACCTGAAACTCGACCCCGCCACCGGCAGACCGATGCCGGGCGCCAAGGGCTTCAGCCAGGCAGACCTGTCAGCCGACCAATGCGTCGCCGGGACCAAGTGCCCGGTCAGCGGTTGGTGGCAGGTGGTCGTGCACCGGGAGCTGCACACCGCCGACGGCCAGTCCATTGTTCGTCACTTCGAGCAAGGAGACGTTTTCCCTGTCGAGCGCATGCGCTATTACCGTGACCGAATCTGGCCGCTGCCCAAGAGCGAACACGAAGGCCCGGTGCGGGTCTGGTGGAGGCTGGCATGAAGAAGTGGTTTCTGAAGGCGTTCTTCCTGCTGTCCGCAACAATGCTGCTGACCACAGGGTTGTTTGAGCTCTACAGCAAAATGCCAGTCTGCGAAGAGCTGGTAAACGGACGGGGCGCGCTGAACAATAGTTGTCTGCCCTATGATCAGGTACTCGCAGGTGACTACAGGGTCCGAAAAGGCCAGGTGTATTGGGAAGACCGAGAATATGCACCTGAAAAAAACTGCGGGTTCGGGGTTTATTCGATACTTGCAAATATAACTAGTTTTAAGTGTTTGTTGGAGATGAAGGGCTACATTCGGACAGTAGAGCACCGGACGTTAATCAAGGTAGAAAAGCTGTCGCCTAGATTCAGAGTTTTAGAAAGCAAAGAGCCCGGGCTGTTGGACTGGCAAAAAGAGCAATTCTACAAATATGCTGTGGGCGAACAGGGTGTGTACTTCGAAGGACGGTTGTTGGAAGGGGCCGACCCCAAAGACTTCTCGGTTATCTTCCCGCTGGGCGATTCTGAGGTGTGGAGCTTTTTCAACGTCTCCCGTGCTGGAAGTCTTACCTTTGTGAGCGGGAAAAGCTTGGGAAACGTCGATCCAGCTTTATATCATTTGCTCCCACCTGTTAAAGGTCCAAGCGTTCCCGCTGGTTGTGGGGCGAATACGCTGGCTGAGCCGCTTCAGGCTGAAGGTGGCAGTTCATTCAATGGGGTGGCTAACTGTGGACTGGCTGTTTCTCATAATCTGAACGTGTTGGCACCCTGCGAAATGTCGGAGAAAGGTGTAAGGGGCGCGTGCTGGTCATTGAAGAAGATTTCGGATTCGGCCATCGACAAGGGAGTAGCGGCACAATAGGGCAAGGACGTCTTCTATTTTCATCGTTATGGAGTAAGTAAGTTTATAGGTGCGGCCTTGACCGATTACTTCGTGTTTGAGCGCGATGGAATGTTGTACATTGATAGTGGCGGCACAAACTTCAGAATGTTGTTGGGACGGAGCAACTTTGCGACACTTATATTGAGCAGAAAGTGAACCAGCTAATGCGCTGGCGTAATTGTCTGTATGGTTTTATTTTTAAAAAAAATAGAAATCTCATCTGGCTTGCTTATTTGGCTCGATGCATTACCCATGAATTTCAATCAGAAGGTATCCCTTATGAAAGGCATCATCCGCATCGGCGACAGCACCACCGGCGGCGGCATCGTCAAAACCGGCTCGGACGCAATGATCTTCGAAGGCATTGGCGCAGCGCGCGTAGGCGACATTGTCCTTTGCCCGCTGCCAGGCCATGGCACCACCCGCATTGCCCAGGGCAACTCAGGCTACAGCGACGACGGCGTACCCATCGCGTTCCACGACGACCTCTGTGAGTGTGGCTGCGCATTGATCACCTCCCTCCCGGAAGCCAGCGCCGGCTGAGCAGGCAGGATGTTTATCAACACCCGAGACACCCAAGACAAGGACATCTGCCATGAGCAAGGACAACCCGACGCTGGCGTACTTCGACGCCGAGATGCGCTACCTGCGCGAAGCGGCTAAAGAATACGGCGCCGCATTCCCCGACCGCGCCGCCGCGTTGAATCTGGACAGACCCGGGGCTCAGGACCCCGCTGTCGAACAGCTGTTTCAGGGCTTTGCGTTCCTGATGGGGCGTCTGCGGGAAAAGCTCGACGATGACCTACCGGAGTTGACGGAAGGCTTGGTCGGCCTGGTCAGGCCGCAGTACCTGCGCATGATTCCGTCGCTGTCGATCGTCGAGTTCTCGCCTGACATCCATGAGATGAAGACCAACGAGACGATCCGCAAAGGCTTCGAGGTGCGCTCGCGACCGGTCGGCCCACAGGGGACTCGCTGCCGTTACACCACCACGCAGGACCTGACGCTGCGTGCGCTGTCCCTCGATGCCGTGGAGGTTGGACAGCAGGCGGATGGCCGCTCGGTGATCAGCCTGTGTTTCTCCCGGGGCAAGCTGTTGCAATGGGACACGATGGACCTGGGCAACCTGCGGTTGTACCTGAATGCCAGCGCGCCCGTGGCCAGCGCCTTGCATCAGGCGCTGGCGCTCAATGCCCGCAAGGTCTACCTGCGCAGGGGGAGCTCGGAGCGCGAGGAGGTCGCTGTCAAATTCAGTCCCAAGGGCTTCGGCGACGAGGATCGCCTCTGGCCTCAGGGCGATGACCGTTTCAGCGGCTGCCCGTTATTGCTGGAGTATTTCAGCTTCCCCGAGAAATTCATGTTCCTTACGATCAAGGGCCTGGAGCAGGTGAAACTGGACGCCAACACAAAGGCGTTAGAGCTTGAAGTGGTGCTCGGTCAACCCTGGCCCCGCGGGTTCGCGCTCAGTGCAGAGCACGTCCGTCTTCACGCCGTGCCGGTCATTAATCTGTTTGCCCTGGAGGCGGACCCTCTGGCCCTCGATCCCTTACAGACCGATTACCGGCTGCGGCCAGTGCAGGTGGAGGATGCCGACACGGACATCTATTCCGTGGACAGCGTTATCGCGGGCAAGCGTGCTGCGCGGCACGAGTATGTGCCCTTCAGCCATTTTCAGCACAGGGGCGGAATGCTGCGCGACGACGCTCCGGAGCGCTATTTCCATACCCGGCTCAAACCCGCGCCAGATGGGTCCCACGACACATGGCTGGTTCTGGGGGGGGACGGTTTCGAACAGGACCGCTTGAACCCGGCACACCGCCTGACACTGCAGTTGACGGGCACCAACGGCGAGCTGCCGCGAATGGCGCTGGCCGAAACAGTGCTGGACCAGCCTGCGCAGTCCAGTCGGCGGACATTGACGGTGCGCAACCTCTGTGCGCCGACGATGCCCTGTTACGCCCCTGACAAAGACCGTTTTCACTGGCGTGTTCTCAGTCACCTGGGCTCGAGTTTTCTGCCGCTGCTCGACAATGCCGAGGTCTTGCGCAATACGCTGGCGCTTTACGACTGGACCGACAGTGCGCTGAACCGGCGCCGGTTACAGTCGATCATCGAGGTTCGTCATCACCTGATCCAACGTTTTGAGGGCGGCTTTCTGCTGCGCGGTGTGGACATTGAAGTCACGCTGGAGGCAGGCCATTTCGCGGGGGAAGGGGACATCTGCCTGTTTGGTGAGCTGCTCAACCGCTTCTTTGCGCAATACGCCGACATTCATCTGTTCAACCAGCTGACATTGATCCTGCAACCGCAGAATAAACATTTGCGGTGGAGCGAAAATCACAGCCAGCGAGTGCCCGGGTGAATCGTTAATTGGCGAGCACCGTCGCAGATTTTCTTTCATTGAGACGCTACGCTGCCGCAGAGCAAACATAGCGGTGTGGGAGCGAGCTTGCTCGCGATATAGGGCGGCAATCCGCCGACTATTTCAGCGTCTGGAATGCCGTATTCGCGAGCAAGCTCGCTCCCACAGGTCCTGCAGTGGCCGAATCCAGTTCAGCCGAAAATGACTGGGCCGTGATTACTCGTCATACCCCAGGTTCGGCGCCAGCCAGCGTTCGGTCACGCTCAGATCCTGCTGCTTGCGCGCGGTGTAGCTTTCCACCTGATCCTTGTCCACTTTCCCCACGGCAAAGTACTGCGCCTGCGGGTGGGCGAAGTACCAGCCGCTGACCGCCGCTGCCGGGAACATCGCGTAGTGCTCGGTGAGAAACACGCCGCTGACGCCGGGTTTGCCGTCGCCCTGGGCCGGGTCGAGGAGGTTGAACAGCACGCCTTTCTCGGTGTGATCCGGGCAGGCCGGGTAGCCGGGGGCAGGGCGGATGCCGGTGTATTGCTCCTTGATCAGCTCGTCGTTGCCCAACTGCTCGTCGCGGGCGTAACCCCAATACTCTTTGCGCACCTGCTGGTGCAGCCATTCTGCGCAGGCCTCGGCCAGACGATCGGCCAATGCCTTGACCATGATCGCGTTGTAGTCGTCGCCCTTGTCCTGGTACGCCTTCGACACCTCTTCGGCGCCGATGCCGGCGGTGGTGATGAAGCCACCGACGTAATCGGTGACGCCGCTGCCCTGGGGGGCGACGAAATCGGCCAGGGAGAAATTCGGCTTGCCGTCGGTCTTGATGATCTGCTGGCGCAGGTGATGCAGCTTGGCCAGTGGCGCGCCGTTATCGTCGAGCAGTTGAATGTCGTCGTGGTCAACCTGATTGGCCGGCCAGAAGCCGAATACGGCGCGGCTGCGGATCAGCTTCTCGTCGATCAGTTTGCGCAGCAACTCCTGGGCGTCCTTGAACAGCGAGGTGGCCGCTTCGCCCACCACTTCGTCGGTGAGGATGCGCGGGTATTTGCCGGCCAGGTCCCAGGAAATAAAGAACGGCGTCCAGTCGATGTAATCCACCAGCACGTTCAGGTCGATGTCTTCCAGCACTTTGACCCCGGTGAACGTCGGCTTCACCGGCTGGTAGGCGGCCCAGTCGAACTGCGGCTTCTTGGCGATGGCCGCGCCGTAGCTCAGGCGCTCGGTGCGGGCGCTGCGGGCGGAGGTGCGCTCACGCACCTCCACGTATTCGGCGCGGGTCTTCTCGATGAAGCCGGCTTTGAGTTCCTTGGACAGCAACTGCGTCGCCACGCCCACGGCGCGAGAGGCGTCGGTGACGTAAATCACCGCGTCGTTGCTGTACTTGGGCTCGATCTTCACCGCCGTGTGGGCTTTGGAGGTGGTCGCGCCGCCGATCATCAACGGCAGGTGGAAGTCCTGACGCTGCATCTCGCGGGCGACGTGAACCATCTCGTCCAGGGAGGGCGTGATCAGGCCCGACAGGCCGATGATGTCGCACTTCTGCTCGCGGGCGACCTGCAGGATCTTCTCCGCCGGCACCATCACGCCGAGGTCGACGATGTCATAGCCGTTGCAGCCCAGCACCACGCCGACGATGTTCTTGCCGATGTCATGGACGTCGCCCTTGACCGTCGCCATGAGAATCTTGCCCTTGGCCTCGGGCTTGTCGCCTTTCTCTTCTTCAATGAAGGGAATCAAGTGCGCCACGGCCTGCTTCATCACGCGGGCGGACTTAACCACTTGCGGCAGGAACATCTTGCCCGAGCCGAACAGGTCGCCGACCACGTTCATGCCGGCCATCAACGGGCCTTCGATGACCTCGATCGGGCGCTTGAAGGACTGGCGCGACAACTCGGTGTCTTCAACGATGTGCGTGGTGATGCCCTTGACCAGTGCGTGCTTGAGGCGCTCGTTGACCTCCCAGCCGCGCCACTCTTCGGTTTCCGCTTCCTTGACCGAGCCGTCGCCTTTGTACTGGTCGGCGAGGGCCAGCAGCGCGTCGGTACCTTCCGGCGTGCGGTTGAGCACCACGTCTTCCACCGCGTCGCGCAGCTGGGCCGGGATCTGGTCGTAGATCTCCAGCTGGCCGGCGTTGACGATGCCCATGGTCAGGCCGTTGCGGATCGCGTACAGCAGGAACACCGAGTGAATCGCTTCGCGCACGGGGTTGTTGCCCCGGAACGAGAACGACACGTTGGACACGCCCCCCGACGTCAGCGCATACGGCAGTTCGTCGCGGATGTAGGCGCAGGCGTTGATGAAGTCGACGGCGTAGTTGTTGTGCTCTTCGATGCCGGTGGCGATGGCAAAGATGTTCGGGTCGAAAATGATGTCTTCCGGGGGGAAGCCCACTTCATTAACCAGAATGTCGTAGGAGCGCTTGCAGATTTCCTTCTTGCGCGCCTCGGTGTCGGCCTGGCCGGCTTCGTCGAAGGCCATCACCACCACCGCCGCGCCGTAGCGCTTGCACAGCTTGGCGTGATGGATGAACTGCTCGACGCCTTCTTTCATGCTGATCGAGTTGACGATGCCCTTGCCCTGGATGCACTTGAGGCCGGCTTCGATGACTTCCCATTTCGAGGAGTCGATCATGATCGGCACGCGGGAGATGTCAGGCTCGCCGGCAATCAGGTTGAGGAAGGTCACCATGGCCTTCTTCGAGTCCAGCATGCCCTCGTCCATGTTGATGTCGATCACCTGGGCGCCGGCTTCGACCTGCTGCAGGGCGACTTCCAGGGCTTCGGTGTAGTTGTCTTCGCGGATCAGGCGGGCAAAACGGGCAGAACCGGTGATGTTGGTGCGCTCGCCGACGTTGACGAACAGCGAGCTGCGATCGATGGTGAACGGTTCCAGACCGGACAGGCGGCAGGCCTTGGGAATCTCAGGAATCGGCCGCGGCGCATAGGGCGCGACGGCGTTGGCGATGGCCTTGATGTGCGCCGGGGTGGTGCCGCAGCAACCGCCGACGATGTTGAGGAATCCGCTCTGGGCGAACTCTTCGACGACTTTGGCCATCTCTGCCGGGGCTTCGTCGTACTCACCGAATTCGTTGGGCAGGCCGGCGTTGGGGTGCGCCGAGACGTGGGTCTCGGCCTTGTTCGACAGCTCTTCCAGGTACGGCCGCAGCTCGCTGGCGCCCAACGCACAGTTGAGGCCCACAGAGATCGGCTTGGCGTGACGTACCGAGTTCCAGAACGCTTCGGTGGTCTGGCCGGAAAGGGTGCGGCCGGAGGCGTCGGTGATGGTGCCGGAAATCATGATCGGCAGCTCGAAGCCCAGCTCGTCGAACACGCCCTGAACGGCGAAGATCGCCGCTTTGGCGTTGAGGGTGTCGAAGATGGTTTCGATGAGGATCATGTCCGCACCGCCTTCGATCAGGCCTTTGGTGGCTTCGGTGTAGTTCTCCACCAGTTCGTCGAAGGTCACGTTGCGGTAGCCGGGGTTGTTGACGTCCGGCGACAGCGAGCAGGTGCGGCTGGTCGGGCCGAGCACGCCGGCGACGAAGCGCGGCTTGTCGGGGGTTTCCAGGGTCTTGGCGTCGGCGACCTGGCGGGCCAGGCGCGCGCCCTCCACGTTCAGTTCGTAGACCAGCGCTTCCATGCCGTAGTCGGCCTGGGACACTTGGGTGGCGTTGAAGGTGTTGGTTTCGAGAATGTCGGCACCGGCGTCGAGGTATTCCTTCTCGATCGCACCAATCACGTCAGGCCGGGTCAGGATCAGCAGGTCGTTGTTGCCCTTGATGTCGCTCGGCCAGTCGGCAAAACGCTTGCCGCGGTAGTCTTCTTCCTCCAGCCGATAGCTCTGGATCATGGTGCCCATGCCGCCATCGAGGATCAGGATTCGCTGTTGAAGAGCCTGCTGGAGTGCTTGAAGACGCGCGCTGCGATCTGACATGAAGGTTACCCGGATGAAGAAGTACGAAATAAGGTGGCGCTGAAAGGTGCGAAATAATAGCAAACCTGTACGGATTTAAATCATTCCGGGATTTACATGAATTCTGTTCATGTTACGCGGCACTGCCAAACGGTAGAATCCCGGCGATTCATTTTCAGGACGCCCGTTCCATGTTGCATCGCGTGCTCGCCAGTTCCCTGGCCTTGTTGTTTTGCGGTGCAGCGTTCGCGCAGTCACCCCTTCAGTCTCCGGCTATTTCCTACAGCCGCGATATCCAGCCGATCTTCACCGAGAAGTGCGTCGCCTGCCACGCCTGCAACGACGCTGCCTGTCAGCTGAACCTGGGCAGCGGCGCAGGTGTGCTGCGCGGTGCATCGAAGGTGCCGGTTTACGAAGGCGACCGCAGCAAGGCGGTCGCCCCCACCCGGATTTTCGTCGACGCGCAGGGCGCTGACGCCTGGCGCAAGAAAGGCTTCTATTCAGTGCTGGACGGGCAGAGCAATCAGGCGGCGCTGATGGCAAAGATGCTCGAGTTCGGGCACAGCGCGCCATTGGTGCCCAACGCGCGGCTGCCGGATGACATCGTGCTGTGCCTGAACCGCCAGAACATGTGCCCGTTGCCCAACGAGTTTGCCGCCTATGCCACGGCGCGTCCGGGGCAGGGAATGCCGCTGGCGGTGACCGGCCTCACCGACGCTCAATACAGCACGCTGCAACGCTGGCTGGCAGCCGGGGCACCCGTGGAGCAGACGCCGGTGCAACCGAGTACGGGCGAAGCGGCGCAGATCACCGAATGGGAGCGCCTGCTCAATCGCCCCGGATCGAGCGAAGCGTTGGTCGGCCGTTGGCTGTACGAACACCTGTTTCTGGCCCACGTGTATTTCAGCGACGGCGAGCCGGGGCACTTCTTCCAGTGGGTGCGCTCGCGCACGCCGAGCGGCCAGCCGGTTGACCTGATCGCCACGCGCCGTCCCGACGACGATCCTGGCACCACCTTCTATTACCGCCTGATGCCGGTGCAGGGCGTCATCGTCCACAAGACCCACATCACCTACCCGATGGGCCCGCAGAAGCTGGCCCGGGTCAAGCAACTGTTCTACAGCGGCACCTGGCACGCCACCGAGCTGCCCGGCTATGGCCCGCAGCATCGGGCCAATCCGTTCGAAACGTTCAAGCAGATCCCCGCTGACGCGCGCTACCAGTTCATGCTGGACAATGCCGAATACTTCGTTCGCACGTTCATTCGCGGCCCGGTGTGTCGGGGCGAGATCGCCACGGATGTGATTCGCGATCATTTCTGGGCGCTGTTTCAAGCGCCCGACCACGACCGTTACATCACCGACGCGGCCTACCGGGCCAAGGCCACGCCATTGCTGGCGATGCCGGGGCAGGACGATGACGTCGGCAGCGTGCTGACCCTGTGGCACGACTACCGCGACAAGCGCAATCAGTACGAAGACCTGCGCAGCGATGCCTACGCGCACATGCCCCCGCCGGGTTGGGCGACGCTGTGGGCGGGCAACGACAACGCGCTGCTGACCATCTTCCGCCACTTCGACAGCGCCTCGGTGAACAAAGGGCTGATTGGCGCGCTGCCCAACAGCGTCTGGCTGTTCGACTACCCCTTGCTGGAGCGCACCTATTACCAGTTGGCAGTCAATTTCGACGTCTACGGCAACGTCTCCCATCAGGTGCAGACGCGCTTGTATTTCGACCTGATCCGCAACGGCGCCGAGGTCAACTTCCTGCGCCTGATGCCGGCCGACAAGCGCGATGACATCCTCGGCGACTGGTACCAGAACGGCGGCAAATTAAAGATGTGGCTGGATTACCAGGCCATCGACGATGACACCCCGAGCGGCCTGACACTCGATGAGAACAACCCCAAGCGTGACTTCGAGCGCAAGTTGATCGAGCGTGCGGGCACCTTGAACGTGACGCCGGACCCGATCAATCGCTGCGACGGCGCCTACTGTTCGCGTGAGGGACTGGACCCGGTGTTCAGCGAGGTGGAGCAGACATTGAGCCGGCTGACGTCGCGGCCGGCGGCGGGGCTGAAGGTCATTCACCAGTTGCCGGAAGCGACGATGCTGCGGATCCAGGATGGCAGCGGCAAACGCATCGTCTACAGCATGCTGCGCAACCGGGCCCACAGTAACGTCGCCTTTCTGATGGGCGAGGATTACCGCTACCAGCCCGGTCTGGACACGCTGACAATCTATCCGGGTGTGCTGAGCAGCTACCCGAATTTCATGTTTAACATCCCGGCCAGCGAGGTCGGTGCGTTCGTTGACGCAATGGAGCAGGCCCACGATCACAAGCAGGCGTTCGACGCTATCGTCCAGCGCTGGGGCGTGCGCCGCAGCCATCCGCTGTTCTGGACGTACTTCCACGACCTGGACCGCTACCTTCAGGAAACCGAGCCGCGCGAGGCGGGTGTCTTGGACATGAATCGCTATGAGAATCTCTGAGCCGCCCGCGAGCCGCCCTGCAGAAAATCTTCACACTACGCGTTGGCCCCGCTGATGCTGCTTCAAACAGGGAAACCCTTGTAAAACATGGCGCGCAGCCATTATGCAGCCCGTCAGTGACGCCGAACCTTTTCGCAACTTATGAAGTCCGACCTTGGGAGTCGCTCTTCGACACCTTGCCTTTTCGGGCGTGGCAGCGAAGGTCAATCCAGACGAAGCAAGAGGTTGCAGATGTTGATTTCGGTTCAGGCCCTGCGGGCACTCGCCGCGTGGGCTGTTGTGTGTCACCACTTCATGCAGATTTTTTTCGACTTCCATCCGAGTGGGCCGGTCGGCCGTTTTTTCACTGAAAAAGGCGCCGTTGGCGTCGACATTTTTTTCGTCATCAGCGGTCTGGTCATCTACCTGTCAACCGTAGACAAGGACATTCCCGCCGGCCGCTTCATGCTCAACCGTGTCATTCGCATCGTCCCGGCGTATTGGCTGTACACCCTGGTGATGGGCCTGCTGGTGGTTGTCGCTCAGCCGCTGCTGCCCCACCAGGTCGTCGACTGGCAAAGCTTTGTGCTGTCGCTGTTGTTCATCCCCTCGGAAAACCCGGGCGGCTACGGCCTCTATCCCACCCTCAACGTGGGCTGGACGCTGAACTACGAAATGCTGTTCTACGTACTGTTCTCGATGGTGTTCCTGTTCCAACAGCGTCTGCGCCCGTTGATTCTCGCGGCGGCGCTGTTTGCCATCACCGACGTGCTGGGTCGTTCGGGGCTGGTCAGCCGGTTCTACGCCAATGACATCGTCTATGAGTTCCTGCTCGGCATTTTCGTGGGGGTGATGTATCGCCGGGGCTGGATCAGTGAGCGGTTGTGGCTGCCGTTGCTGGCCATTGGCGCTGCGCTGTTTACCATCGACCATCTGCAACCGGCGCCGCGCATCATCAACTGGGGCCTGCCGAGTGCGGTGATCGTGGTCGCCTGCATCTCCCTCGAACCCTATCTGCGCAACTATCGCCTGCTGAAGACCATGGGCGACTGCTCGTATTCGGTGTACTTGCTCCACGTGCTGGTGCTGTATGCGGGATGGCTGGTCAGTGAGCGTTACGGCCTGAACCCGTATCTGGTGTTTGCGGTGTGCGTACCGGTCATCGCGCTCGGCGCGTGGCTCAGTTATGAATGGATCGAGAAGGGCTTGTACCGCCGCATGAAAGGCTGGCTGGACCAGAGACGGGCAAGCAAGGAGGCGGCGCTGTCCTGACAGACACCGGGTAGCGGTCGGGTCACTTACCCGACTAAAACACTAGGGCTTTGTCAGGCGCAGTTGATTGGCGTAAACTGTGCCCCACGTCTGCGAGGAATTTTCATGACCGCTATTACGATTACCGATGCCGCCCACGATTACCTGGCCGATCTGCTGGAAAAGCAGAACACGCCCGGCATCGGCATCCGCGTGTTTATTACCCAGCCTGGCACCCAATACGCTGAAACCTGCATTGCCTACTGCAAGCCAGGCGAAGAAAAACCCGAAGACACGGCCATCGGCCTGAAAAGCTTCACCGCCTGGATCGACGCGTTCAGCGAAGCGTTTCTGGACGACGCCGTTGTCGATTACGCCACCGATCGCATGGGCGGCCAGCTGACCATCAAGGCGCCTAACGCCAAAGTGCCGATGGTCAACGCCGACAGCCCGATCAACGAACGCATCAATTACTACCTGCAAACCGAGATCAACCCGGGTCTCGCCAGTCATGGCGGCCAGGTCACCTTGATCGAGGTTGTTGAAGAGGAGGAGGCGAACGTCGCCATTCTTCAGTTCGGCGGTGGTTGCCAGGGTTGTGGTCAGGCGGACGTGACGCTGAAGGAAGGCATCGAGCGCACGCTGCTGGAGCGCATTCCCGAGCTGACCGGTGTGCGTGACGTGACCGACCACACCCAGAAAGAAAACGCGTATTACTGAGAAGTGATTGTGTTGCAGGCAAGGCCCCGACGCGTTCGGGGCTTTTTTATGGGCGCTCGGTAAGGGTGACGGATGCAGGCTAAGGCCTGAACACATGGGCGTGGCCGGCGCGATACAGCGAGGATTCGCTGAACACGTCGTTGCCGAGCACTCTGCCTACCAGAATCAGCGCGGTGCGGCGGAATCCCTTGATCCGCACCTTTTCCTCGATGTCCGCCAGTGTGCCGGTGACCCAGTCCTGGTCCGGCCAACTGGCGCGATGCACCACGGCAATGGGGCAGTCCGCGCCATAGTGCGGTGTCAGCTCGGCGACGATCTTGCCCAGGTTATTGACCCCCAGATGAATCGCCATGGTCGCTTGATGCCGCGCCAGATCGCCGAGACTTTCGCCTTCGGGCATGTCGGTTTTGTCGGCGTAGCGGGTCAGGATCACGCTCTGGGAAATGTCCGGCAGCGTCAGCTCGGTGCCCAACAGCGCGGCGCACGCAGCGGTGGCGGTGACGCCGGGGATGATTTCGAAGGGGATGTGCAGCGCGCGCAGGCAACGGATTTGCTCGCCGATCGCGCCATAGAGACTCGGATCGCCGGAATGCACCCGCGCCACGTCATGCCCTTGTGCATGAGCGGATTTCATCAGCTCGATGATCTGCTCCAGGTGCAGTGAAGCGCTGTTGGTCACCTGAACCGCCTGATGCCCCTCCAGCACCGCCTCAGGCACCAGCGAGCCGGCGTAGATAATCACCGGGCAGGCGCGGATCAGCCGCTGGCCTTTGACAGTGATCAGGTCTGGATCGCCGGGGCCGGCGCCGATGAAAAAAACGGTCATGGGGTGTCCTGATTGGCATTCATTTGAACGATGGTTCGCCGGATGCTTGTCGCTGAATGCACGCGGCCTACTTCTGTAGGACCGGCTTTAGCCGGTAAGGGGCCTGCATGTACACCCTCATATTTGCAGTGTGATGCTTGACGCTTTCCCGGCTGAAGCCGGTCCTATGTATGGACTCGCCCCCACATTCAACCTGCTTTTCGAACACTGCTACCCGGTTGCATCTATGTATAAGGCCTGTTCGAGGAAGCA